>JBBQUQ010000015.1:0-49771 GCA_038212325.1 Bacteroidales bacterium | reverse complement strand
GGCAAGAATCGTCACAGGCTTTAACAGGGAGTCGGTGCAGTTGCCGCCATTGCTGATGATCAGCAGCACGTCGAACTGTCCCGGGCCTGTAAAACTGTGAACCGGGTTCTGAAGCGCCGATAGGTTGTTCGTACCGCTGGTCGGGTCATCGAAGTTCCAGTACCAGTGGGTGATGGGCCCGCCGCCATTGAGCTGGCTCAGATCGGTAAATTGAACATTTTCACCGGGACACAGCGTCGAAGAATAATCAAAACTTGCGACCGGGCCGGTAACACTCTGGATCAGATGTTCCTTGTAAGAGATGCAGCTGTCGGAAGTTTTTACCGTCAGCCTTACCAGGTGTTGCAGTGCGTTGCCTGCGAAGGTATGGGTGACATTGGGAATGCCCGGATACAAAATGGTTGTATCGTGGCCGTCGCCAAAATCCCAGACCCATTTTACAATCTGCCCGTGCTGCGTGGTGGAGGTGTTGGTAAAGGTAACCTGAGCTCCATGGCACTGCGGGGCATTGGTCTGGAAATCCGCAGTGGGCAGGGCAATCACGGTCACGTTATGGGTGGTGTCATGACTACAGAAATTAGTATTTTTAACTGTCAGCTTAACCACGTAAACACCCGCATTGGCATAGATTTGCGAGGGGTTCTGTGAAGCCGAAGTTGGGCTGCCATCGCCAAAATCCCAAAGCCATTCGATGTTCGAACTGGGGGCGGTGATATCATTGAATTGTGTCAGGCTGCCCAAGCAAGCCGTGTTATAGGTGAAATCAGGCCTGGGTGAAAGCTGAACGATTACATGCTTTTTGATGGTATCGCTGCAGCCACCCGAGTTCATCACAATTATCCGAACTTCATAATCGCCGATGGAACTATATACATGGATGGGAGCTTGCGAAAAGGCGTAATTGTTCACCCCCGACAGCGGATCGCCAAAATCCCACTTCCATTCAACCACAGAGCCCCCGCCCTGCAGTTGTGAAATATCCGTAAAATGGACATTCTCATCTTCACAGGCGTTGGTATAATCAAAATTGGCAGCCGGTGACGGGGTGATCGTAATGGTCCTGGTCTGCCAGGCGACGCACCCGTGGCTGGTCATCACGGTAAGCTTTACCGCGTAAGTCATCGCAAGGGTGTATATGTGCGACGCATCGGGCAGGTCCGGGAAGGTTACCGTAGTATCCACCCCGTCGCCGAAATCCCAGTGCCACTGCTGCAGGTAATTGTTGCCCTGCGCATAGGAGTGGTCCGTGAAATGAACTTCATAGCCCGAGCACATGGGCGCATCGTGTGAGAATAACGCAATGGGCAGTTCGTACACAGTAATCGAATGCACAAGCGTTTTGGTGCATGAGTTGGTGTCGGTAACCGCCAGTGTAACCTGGAAACTGCCGGTAGTCGGGTAAACATGCGAGGGCTCGATCGGGGCGGTATATGAAATGGAGGTTCCATCCCCGAAATTCCACTGCCATAAGGCAATCCTGCCAATATCCAGCCCGCTCAGATGGAACTGCGTCGGCAGTCCATAACAGGCCGAATCGCTGGCAAAGTCAACCCGGGGAGTCGGGAAAATGTTGACAATAACGCTGTCGCTGAACTGCACCTCGCACAAGGTCTGGGGATACCTGGCCTTAACCTGGTAAATCCCAGGCAGGGTCTTCAAGCCAAAGGTGATGGGGCCGCCGGTTCCCGGCATGGCTAAACCGCTGGGCAGCCCACCAAAAAGCAGCTGGTAAAATACCCCGTTCTGCGATCCGTCGATGCCCACTTCAACCCCTGTCCCGCCTTCACAATAGCCGCCCCCGCTGGTAACCGTCATGGTGAACGTATTGGGCTCAGGGTTAACCGAAACCGTAAAAGAAGGTCCGGTGGAAAGCACCGAGCAGTTGCCATCGGAGAGGGTTAAAATAGTATAGGTTGTTGTAACGATCGGAGTTACATTCAACGTGTATGGGCTCGAGGGGATGTTGTTCACTGTAAAATTATTAAGCCCGTCCGTGTAGGTGACTGACCATGGAGGCAAACCGCCCAGGGTAATAATGAGGTTCCCGGCGGCGCCTTCACATATGGAGGCTGTACCTGACAGGCTCACGGTCGGAAGCGGCTTAAACGTCAGCCGCACGGTATCCGAGTCAAGCATCGCGCTGCACTGCGCCTGGCCGTTGGCTGTGAGCACCAGGTCGACATGCCCGGCCAGCACATCGGTGGCGCCCGGGGTGTATAACGGGTTCATGACGGCAGGGTTATCGAAAACCCCATTGCCAAGGGTGTTCCACAGAACACCCGTGTGATGGATCGCCGAGCCGTGAACCGGAACCGGTACGTTCGGACAAGTCAGCGTATCATAGCCTGCGTTGGCCACCGGCATCGGGTAAAACGACAGCAGCAGACTGTCGGATACCTTTTCTGTCAAGCAGCTTAATAAGCCGTGAGCACTTAACTTCAGCCAGGCTGATCCTGCCAGAATATCGGAAGCCCCGGGTGTATAAACAGGATTTAGAACAGCTATGTTGCTGAAGAAGCCATCGCCTGTCGAAATCCATTCAAGGTTGGAATATCGCTGGACTGAAGCTGCACACTGGTAATTTTGGTTCGAGCATATGGTGATATCCGGCCCTACATCCACAACAGGCAGTTTGTTCAGCAGCAGTCGCATGGTATCACGGTCAATCTCTGCCAGGCAATTTGCCGACCCGGATGCCGTCAGCACCAGCCTGACGCTTCCCACGACCCGGTCGTTGGGACCGGCCGTATAAGATGGATCAAACAAGGCTGGGTTGTCAAAAGAACCATCGCCCAGGGTCGACCACAGAACAGCAGACTGATGCTGCGCGGTGCCTGTCAACCGGTATGACCAGTTCTCACAGATCGTATCATTGGGCCCTGCATTGGCTATGGGCAGCGGGTCTATCAGCACCCGCATGAAATCCGATACCGTGTCGCCCTGGCAAGTGAGTGACCCATGCACAAGCAATCTCAACAGCACCGTTGCGGAGAGTTTGTCCAGCGGTCCGGGAGTATAAACCGGGCTGAAGGTGACTGCATTGTCAAACGTGCCATCGCCCGATGAATACCAATGGGGAGCCGAATAATGCTGTGCTGATCCGTTGAGTGATACCGTAGCGGTTACGCAAATGGTATCATCCGCCCCGGCATCCACAACCGGCAAAGGATTAATGGTGACGGTAAGCGTATCCGCGTTGGTTCGGTCAAGGCATGCGGGCGAGCCGAAAACCTTGGCTACCAACTCAACCGTGCCGTTTGTTATATCCGTAACCCCGGGAGTATAAACCGGGTTGAGCATGGCCGGATCCGAGAACATGCCATCTCCCAGGGAGTACCACAAAACAGCAGAATAGTTCGTCGCGCTTGCAGATAGTTGAAGGGGGTACGTGGCGCAAATGGAGGCGTCGCCGCCGGCGCTGACCTCAGGCCCGGCTGTGATAACCACCCTGCCGGGCAGGGTATCGGCACACAAGGTTGAGGTGATGGTGGCAATGACAAGGTAACTGCCTGCCGGCTGAAGTCCGAAAGTAATGGCAGAACCTGTGCCTGCAACAGGTGCCCCTGTGGCAAAGCCATCCTTGTAAAGTTGATACGTAACACCGGTTTGGGAACCAACCAGGCCAACCTGGGCCGGGGAACAGTTGGCTCCTGCCGGGATGAGATCGAAGGCAAGCGGCAGGGAAAGTATAATCGTGCTGCCAATCATCAGCGTGTCGCAGGTTGAAATAGCATTCACCGCCTTGACCGTATAGGTCCCCACAAGGTATTGCAGCCCGAAATGCAACAAGCTGCCGGTACCTGCCATGGTGATCTCCACCAGGCCATCGCGCAGCAGTTGATAGTTAACACCAACCTGCGAACCGTTCAGGTAAAGGTCGGTACCCGCGCAAACACTGCCCTGCGGCTTCAGCAGGAAAGCCGCCGGAAGCGCACCCAGAGTTGCCGATCCGGTCATGACCGAATGACATGTGAGGCCGTCGACAACGGCTTCAACGGTATATTCGCCCGGGGAGGGCTGGCTCCCGAAGGTAATGGCATTGCCGGTGCCGGCAACCGAGGGGGCAATGATGACCGAGCCATCGCGGATCAGCGTATAGGTAACCCCGATCTGGGAATCATCAAGTCCGACGGCCATGCCCACGCAAGCCGGGCCGACTGGCAAAACATTAAATTTATCAGGCGCTGCGAAAATCCGAAGGCTGTCCGTCATCGGATCCTGGCAACGCGACAGGATATCAACAGCTCTGATCCGGTAAACCCCGCTGGTCTGGTAGGTTCCAAAAACAAGCGGCTGCCCGGTGCCGGGAAGGCTGTCAAGGATAATGGTGCCATCAAGCATCAAACGGTACATCTTGCCAACCTGCGAGCCGTTGAGCCTGACGATGGCCGGGCTGCAGGTATCGCCCGAGGGAAGTATGTTGTAAGCCAGGGCCGCAGGCTGGATCGTGACACTGTCGGTCATCCACCGGTAACAATCTGTTAAAGGATTATACGCAACAATGCTGTAAATACCCGGCAAAGAGTGGGCGCCAAAACTCAGCGCCGACCCGGTCCCGACCAGGGGCGAACCTATATTGATCAACTCGTTGCGCCTGAGCTGGTACTCGATGCCAGCCTCTGAACTGGTAAGGCCTATCGCGGCCGGGCTGCAGTTCACACCCGCCGGGGTAATGGTAAATGCCAGCGGGCCGGGCAAAATCGTAGTGCTCCCTCCCATCACCGTATCGCAGATGGTTACGATGTTTACTGCCTTGACGGTATATACGCCCGTAAGGTATTGCGCTCCGAAATGAAGCATGGAACCGGTGCCAGGAACTGTTGCCTGGATAATATTATCCCGCAGAAGCTGGTAGCTCACACCAACCTGCGAACCGTTGATTCAGTGGCTATATTCAGACCGATGGCTATGCGGGCTATACCCATCTAACTGAAATCGCTGGAATTACACACCTTTCGTGCTGGGCCCATGCACGCCGGTATTTTGACAAAGCGCTCGCCAACGACAAGCAGAAGGCATCGCATGTGTTAGAACTTATCCAGTTGCTGTATGCCATCGAAGCATTGGCGCGTGAGGCAGACATGAGCCATGAGCAGCGACATGCATTAAGGCTCGAAAAATCATTGCCGGTTATCAATGAGATTGGTTCCTACATCTACATTGAAAGAGATAAGGTCTTGCCCAGGAGCCCGATCGGTGTGGCTTTTGAATACTGTGCAAGCCGATGGATCAGTTTGCAGAACTACCTCAAAGATGGAATGCTGGAAATTGACAGCAATCTTATTGAAAATAAAATCCGCCCCCTGGCACTGGGACGCAAAAACTACCTCTTTGCCGGGAATCACCAGGCGGCTGAGCATATAGCTATGTTTTACAGCTTCTTCGGCACCTGTAAAACCATGAATATCGATCCTGGCAAAAAATCTATGGAGGAGATGCCAATTATACGTTATATGGGGTACTTGCCACGCATGATGAAGGTTGTTTAATGTACGGGACATATTACAATTATCTGAAGCAGCATAATGAACGTGACATATTTATATTAAAAGTAAATAAGGACGGACTGTTATTGTCAAATGATGAGATCTCTACTTCAAAGACCAATAGCGTTATAATTTTCCCAAATCCTGGAGATGATGTCATTTCAATTCATCTTACGCCCCCTGGTTATTATATTTTCACACTCTTAGACATAAGTGGGAAAATGGTGTACTCAAAAGAGATTTTTTCAGCCTCATTTAACATGGATGTCAGTTTTATTAATCCGGGAATTTATTTATATCGCATAATAAACGAGAAAAAGATTATTTCTTCTGGTAAGTGGATTAAAAAGTAATATGATTTCATAAAGTTACCAGGATTATTTCTTGACTAATCCGCCAGCTTTGCCTCGTTCCAGAAAACATCCATTTCAGCGAGCGTCATCTCATGCAGGGGCCTGCCCAGTTCCTTTGCCCGCTCCTCCAGGTGCCTGAAACGTTTCATGAATTTCCGGTTGGTGCGCTCGAGGGCATCTTCGGGGTTGACATCGATGAACCTGGCATAATTGATCACGGCAAAGATCAGGTCGCCGAGCTCATCCTCCTTCCTGTGATGCGGAGCGCCTGACTCCACCATCTCCTTCAGTTCTTTCAGCTCTTCGAGCACCTTGTCCCACACCTGCTCGGGCTTTTCCCAATCGAATCCCACCCCGCTGGCCTTCTCCTGGATCCTGTATGCCTTCACCATCGCCGGAAGCCCGGCCGGAACACCGGAGAGGACCGATTTATTGCCTTTTTCCAATAACTTGATCCGCTCCCAGTTATCATGTACCTCTTTTGCATCCTTCACCACCACATCGCCAAAGATATGGGGATGCCGGTTGATTAGTTTCGCGATAATATTTTCAAGCACATCCTTAATGTCGAATGCATTGCTCTCGGAGGCGATTTTGGAATAAAAAACGAGGTGGAGCATCAGGTCGCCCAACTCCTTCTTGATCGAATCCATATCCTTTTGCAGGATTGACTCTGAAAGCTCGTAGGTTTCTTCTATCGTGAGGTATCGAAGTGATTCAATGGTCTGCTTTTTATCCCACGGGCATTTTGCCCTGAGTTCATCCATAATCTCAAGCAACTTCTGAAATGCGGCAATTTTCTCTTCCATCATGAATATTTTACACAAAAATAAGCATTTCACCATAGTTGCGTTAATATTATCCCGTTTTGTCAATGATATTGCCGTCATATGGACAATTCATGATAAATTTGTCAGCCGTTAAAACAGATGCCGCAATTGAATCTCCGATCAACATACAGTCCTGCCGTTTTGCGAATACCGGTCATCCTGGTTGCGTTCATACTATTCTCAATCAGCGGATTGGCCCAGTTTGAGCACAAACTTTTCTCCTCGAACCTGATCATAGAGACCAAACTGCACTATGGATTCATCTACCCGCAACACCTTGAGATGGAGGTGTTCGATGCCCATTTCCCGGCTTTTGAATTCACCCTGGAGCAACTTACTTACGGGAAACATAAATGGGAACGTGATTACAACTATCCGCTGATCGGCGTTATCACGTGGTATTCGGGTGTGGGAAACAGCCCATACCTCGGACAGGCCTATGCCCTGATGCCCTTCATCAATTTTCCGCTATACAAAAACAATAACCTTACGTTCGGATTCCGGCTTGCACTGGGCCTCGGATATATCACAAAACCCTTCGACCGCATCAGCAACTATAAAAACCTGGCGATCGGCTCCCACCTGAATGCCGCTGTCAACCTTATGCTGGAAGCACGATACAGGATCAATTACTTCCTTACCCTCACCACGGGAATCAGCCTGCAGCACTTTTCGAACGGGTCGCTGAAACTGCCCAATTACGGACTGAACATCCCGATGGTCAATGTAGGGGTTGCCTATCGTCCCTTCAAAGCCAACCAAAACATCGACGACCGGTTTTACGCACCCACCGAACCTTTTGAGGCCATCATTTATAAAAACCTTGAGTTCAATATCGGCTTACTCCTGGGGCATAAGAACATGCAGGCTGTTTATGGTCAGAATTATACGGTGTTTCACCTTTACGAAAACACCTTCTTCAGGATAAGTAAAAAAAGTAAAGCGGGATTTGGCGTTGATTTTTCCTACGACCCCTCCCAACTGAAAACCCTTGAAATGAGCGGCGATACTGTCAACAATAAATGGCAGATCATCCGCCCCGGGATCAATGGCGCATACCAGTTGGTGATGTCGCGGGTGGGATTTATTTTCAATCTTGGCTGCTACCTCTACGGCAAAGAGTCAAGCAACGGGCCGCTTTATGAGAAATTCTCCTTCCAGTATAATTTTTCGCGCGATTTTTTCGCCAGCGTGATGCTTAAAGTACATTGGGGCCGTGCCGATTACATCGGGTGGGGTTTAGGTTATAAATTTGACATGAAATATGGGAAAAAGACGATCAGGTAACCCGGTTGCACCAGCCCGATTACTGGCAATGTTGATCTTTGCCATGGCCGGGTTCCATGGATGCTCAAAAGATGGCGGCGTTTGTGTTTCCAACAGCGGGGAGATGAGGAAACAGGTTCGTGAAGTCGGTTATTTTAACCAGGTCAACCTGAACGACAATGTGAACCTTATCCTTACCTCCGATTCGGTGGGCCCGCTGGTGGTTGAAGCAGGCAGCAACCTGATTGGCGGCATCAAGACCACCGTTGAAAACGACCAGCTCACCATCAGCAATACAAACACCTGCAACTGGCTCAGGGATTACAACAAGCCCGTAAATGTGTACATCTCCACCTGGAAACTCTGGAAAATTTATTACAATGCATCGGGGGATGTCACTTCATCCGGAACCCTGAAACTCGATTCACTTGCGGTCGAAGTCTGGGGCGGATGCGGGACCATTGATCTCGCGGTGAATGTTTGGCAGGGGAACTTCAGCCTCAACCTCGGAACCGTTGATTTCAAGCTGAGGGGCGTATGTGCGATCGCGTCGGTATATACCGCCGATTATGGATTATACGACGGAAGGAACCTGAGCACGGGCTTTACCTTTATAACAAGCACGGGGTCAAATAACTGCTATGTAATGGCCACCAATTCCCTGGAAGCCAGGATTGAATCGATCGGCAACATTTATTACACCGGAAACCCACAAGCCATTCAATCGACGATAACAGGTTCAGGAGAATTACTTCCTTTCTGAGGTCAATAAGCCCGGGCGAAAATGACCCGCTGTATGGATGGCTTCCCGGTATAAATGCATGTTCCGGCCTCCAGCGGATTGTCCAGCGGAATAACCCTGATTGTGGCTTTGGTCTCTTCCTTGATCTTCTCTTCGGTTTCGGCCGTTCCATCCCAGTGCGCCGAGATGAATCCGCCCTTGCTGTCGAGCACATCTTTGAATTCCTCCCATGTATCCACCCTGAAGGTGCTGTTTTCACGGAATGAGAGGGCACGGTCATACAGGTTCTTCTGGATCTGGTCGAGCAGGTGAATGATCTTGTTCTCAATATCGGTAATCTGAAGCGTCTCCTTTTCAAGCGTATCCCTGCGGGCAACCTCGACGGTGCCCTGCTCAATGTCTCTCGGACCAATGGTGAGCCGAACCGGAACACCTTTAAATTCATACTCCGTGAATTTCCATCCGGGTTTATGGGTGTCGCGATCGTCAAATTTTACGGTGATTCCTTTGGCTTCAAGCAAGGCTTTTATCGGCAGCACCGTTTCGGATATCAGCGCCAGTTGTTCGGCTGTTTTGAACACCGGCACAATGGCCACCTGGATCGGTGCAAGTTTAGGGGGGAGCACCAGTCCATGGTCATCAGAATGCGACATGATCAGCGCCCCCATCAACCTCGTTGAAACACCCCAGGAGGTGGCCCAGACAAATTCAAGCAGGTTTTCCTTGTTCAGGTATTTCACATCAAACGCTTTCGCAAAATTTTGTCCCAAAAAATGGGAAGTACCTGCCTGGAGGGCTTTCCCATCCTGCATCAGGGCTTCTATGGCGTAGGTTTCAAGGGCACCTGCAAACCGCTCGGCCGGCGACTTTGTCCCTCTGAGGACAGGAATTGCCATCCAGTTTTCGGCAAAATCGGCATAAACATTCAGCATCGTTTCGGCCTCCTGAACTGCCTCTTCACGTGTGGCATGGGCTGTGTGTCCCTCCTGCCAGAGAAACTCCGTTGTGCGCAGGAACAGGCGCGTACGCATCTCCCAGCGAACAACGTTGGCCCACTGGTTGATTAGAACAGGAAGGTCGCGATACGACTTAATCCAGGTCCTGTAAGTATCCCAGATGATGGTTTCTGATGTCGGCCGTACAATCAGCTCCTCCTCCAACTTTGCATCCTCATCCACAATGATCCCTTTTCCGTCGGGAGAATTCTTAAGACGGTAATGGGTCACCACCGCGCACTCCTTGGCAAACCCTTCCACGTGGCTGGCCTCTTTGCTGAAAAATGATTTTGGTATGAAAATCGGGAAGTAGGCATTCGAATGCCCGGTATCTTTGAATTTCTTGTCAAGTACAGCCTGGATCCTTTCCCATATTGCATATCCGTAAGGTTTGATGACCATGCATCCGCGTACTGCAGAATTTTCTGCTAAATCGGCTTTAATCACCAGGTCGTTGTACCATTGGGCATAATTTTCTGCCCGTGAAGGAAAATCTTTAGCCATTGTATAAGTTTGGTATGAAATTTGTTAATTATGCCCTCGCATTAATTGATCGCAAAAATACTAAATTTATCCCGATCCTGCAGATGCAAACAATTCACATGATTTTTAAAAGAGAACGCCTTATGAAAAGTTCAGCCTGGATCCTTGTGGTTATCACCCTGACAATCAGTGCGTGTACTTCGCAGAAGAAAGCCACCACCTACGTAAACGACGAAGTTTACAATTCATCCACCCCAAGTGCGCAAGTGATGCCTGCCCCGGCAACAACCCAGGGTGGGCAGGTCGTTGTTGCCCCGGACAAGTCGCAGGTAACAAAACCTGCATCTTCCACTTTTGAAGAAGATTATAATGATTACTCCTATACCGACCGGATCAACCGTTTTAGCAATAAAGACACGACGGCAGGATATTTTGACAATTCCGCTGCGGGATCGGCTTACAGCGGAAACCAGGGCAGCAATGATCCCGATGTCAACATTTACCTTGGCTATGGCTCCGGTTATGGTGGATATTATGCTCCGTCATACTCATTCGGGTTTGGCTGGGGTTATCCGTATTACGGCTATTCAGCATGGGATTATGGATGGGGTTACCCATATTATGGTTATGGGTGGGGCTATCCATATTATTATGGAGGATATTACCCGTATTATGGTTCAGGTTGTTACAATGGATATTATGATTATTACAATCCCTATTATACAACAGCCACCTATTACGGTTCGAGAAACACCTTATATAGATCAGACGGAACCGGCAGAACATCAAATACCCGGAATACGGCGAATAACGCGACCAACGCAGCTTACCGCAATGTAAATTCACCTGCTGCATCAGCCTACACAAGAGGCAACCCGCAAGGTGCAACATCGGTGACTGCAAACACCACGCGAACATCGCAGCCATCCGCGCGCACCACTGCCGCCAGCCAGGCCAATTACAGGTATGCGAGGCCTTCAAATGAGAGACAATCCGGAACCCAGCGGACAACAACCCAGCGGACAACAACCCAGAGAACCGGCCAGGTTCAGGGCCAAACCAGCCGCAAGCAACCGGCTCCAAGATACACCAAACCGGAAAATGTCAATCCATCACAGCGTTCGGGATCAGCACAGAGTTATTCTTCCCCGGCATACAGGCAGCCTAAATCAAGCCAGGAGTACCTGGCGCCCAGGTCGCAGGGCCAGGGAACCGCAAGGGGCACCAATCAAAATTCCGCCGCAAGATCAGGATCTGGTTCGGTAAATACCGGAACCCGTCAAAATACCAACCCCATCAATAACAACAGGGTACTCACTACGCCCAACCGGTTTAATTCAGGCAGCAGCACTACCCCGGCCCGCACAAATTCAAACACTGTAGCGCCAACCAGGTCGGGCAGCAGTGGAAGCTACTCAGCACCAACCAGGTCGGGCAACAGCGGATCCTATTCTGCACCATCGAATTCCAACAGTAGTGGCAGCTATTCGGCACCATCAAGGTCAGGCGGAGGAAGTTCACCAGCAGGAGGCAGCGGAAGCGGAGGCGGAGGCAGGCGCAAATAACCTTTTCTAAAATCTAACACTGACTATTATGAAAAAATCATTCATCATATTCCTGCTCTTTGCCTCGTGTTACTCCATGAATTTTGCCCAGACGGCAGAAGATGCATTGCGCTTTTCCCGGGTTTTTTACAGCGGAACTGCGAGGTTTAACGGACTAAGCGGCGCCTTTGGATCTGTGGGCGCCGACTTCTCCACACTTGCGACAAATCCGGCCGGAATCGGACTATACAAAGGATCGGAAGCGACCTTCACAATTGCCCCTGCCGTTGGAACGTCATCGTCTGTTTACAACGGAGCAGCGGCCTCCGACAACCGGGTCAATTTTGGTTTGGGAAACATCGGCGTAATTTTCAGCATCCCAACCTATAAAAACAACAAATCGGGAGCCATGAAAAGTTTCAATATCGGCTTTGGAATGAACCGGCAAAACGATTTCAACAATACTGTCAGGATCAATGGAGTCAACAATAGCAACTCCATGATGCAAAGCTACGTCAACACCTTGAACAACGCACAGACTCCTGAGAGAAACATCCAGGATCATTATCCGTTTGATATCGGCCTTGCATACGGCACCAACCTTGTCTTCTTCGATTCGGTTTCGAACAAGTACGTGTGCGATGCACCCCATGGAGGGGTTTACCAGTCTAAAGTTATTGACACCTATGGTTCAATGACTGAATTCGATTTTTCGCTTGGCGCAAATTTTTCAGATAAGCTGTTCGTGGGTATGACCTTTGGAATTCCGACCATCAACTATTACGAAAACAGCCTTTATTCTGAAACAAGGACATCCGACACCATTCCGAACTTTCTTTCACTGGATTATTCCTATAACCTCCATACCCGCGGTACGGGGTTCAACTTTAAATTCGGACTCATTTACAAGCCTTCCAAGTGGGCGAGAATCGGAGCCAGCATCCATACCCCTACCTGGTATCCCAGCATGAAAGATGAATGGTCAGGCAGCATGCAGTCAGCATTTACAAATTCTGCAGGGGATGCGGTGCAATCTTCACCCCTGGGGTATTATGATTACCAATTATCCACACCATTCAGGGCCATGGGAAGTGTTGCATTTATCATTGGGCAGTATGGCCTGGTAAGTGCCGATTATGAATATGTAAATTATTCACAGGCATTTTTCAATTCAACTTACGACAGCTATACCGATGTAAACAATTCCATCGAATCCTCCTACAAGTCATGGGGAAATCTTCGTTTCGGAACTGAATGGAGAGTGTCTGATTTCCGCATAAGGGGCGGGTTCGCTTATTTCAGCAATCCCTATACCGGTGGAGCGAACAACAGTGAGCGTTACCAGGCTTCGGGCGGCTTTGGATACAGGCAAAAACATTTCTTTGCCGATCTTACTTACGTATGGACAAAAATGAACCAGAATTATTACCTGTATGACCCATCGATGGTTAATGCGGCAGGTATCACCTACCATACAAATACGGTATATGCAACCGTTGGGTTCAGGTTTTAGGCTGCAACATTTTCAACCGGCTCAAACCAGCTTTTGCCTTTTGGTGAAGGCTGGTTTTATATTCAGGTGTATCGATTGAAAGGCAAACATGGTAGGCGTTGTCTGCCTTTTGATAGGCTCCGGTGTTTTCATAGAGCAATCCCAGTTGAAGTGCAGCACTTGCAGCAAAATAATATGGCTCTGTTTTGCCCCTCTGAATGGCTTGCTGATAATTCTCAATGGCCTTGGTGTAATTTCCCGTCTCATGGTAAATCCTGCCAAGCCGGTAGTTGTATTCCACCAGGTCGCCTTTGGATTTCACGGTGATTTTTAAGGAGGTGTTCAGCAATTCATTGATCGCCAGGTTGTAGTAACCCCCGTCAAACAGCAGCCTGGCACGCAGTAAAATTACATTGGGCAACGATTTTCGGAGGGCTTCGTAACCTGCCTGCTTATCTTCATCCACAATTGCCGCACCCTTAACCGGCAACTGGCTAATCAAATGGTTGTAGCTGACGGTATCTCCACGCAATATAGCGATCCAGGCTAATTTCTGGCCGGCTGAGCGGATGTAATTCCTTCCATGAAAACCCGCCAGAAAATGTTCAAAATAAAAGGAGGCGCTATCATCCAACCTGTTCAGCCTGGCAATCCCTTCAAGGTAATCGAGATATGGGAACGGGAATGTGTTTGAAACCGTGAACCGTTCGCGGAGAACAGCCAATGCTTCGTCGTTTTGGCCGTTTTTCATCAGTACCGTTGCCCTGGCAAATATCATCAACGGACTTTTTAATTGCTGATTTCTGGCCGTCTCCATGTTAAACAGCGGCAGCAAGGTTAGCGCATCTTTTTTATTTTTTTGAAGATTCAAGGTAAGAAAAACGAGGAAAAAGGAAGCCTGGGGTTTGTACATCTTTGTAATCTCATCATTTCCTGAATATTCGGCAACCTGTCGAATTTCACTCATGCCGAGGCTCATGGAACCCTGCAGGCCAATCAAACTGCCAATCCATTTGTAGTTATCGGGAATAAGACTTGCCATTACCTGAATCACGCCAAGGCCCATTTTGTTGACCAGGAACGACGGATGCCTTTGTTTATTTTCAGTAAAAAGATCGTGGGCCTTATGAATTTCTATGGCTGCTGTGGCATAATCCCCGAATTTCAGCCGGGCAAGGGCCCACTGAAGATGAACTTCTCCGAGGCAAAAACAGGACAGGGGTGAATCGTCCCTGTCCTTTTCCAGTATGCTTACCCTCCCTGCCTTTTTTCTCTTCAGCTGATCATATTCTGCACGTTCTTCACCGATAATCAAGACCAGGAAATCGATGAAATTTTCAAGATAAACCGGAACCAGGTTTTCCGGCACTGTTTTTTTCTCAATCCTGATGAGTTTTTCTGCTTCGGAAAACCGCAGCGACAGGATGGCTTCATAGGCATTGCGGCAATTTTCATTGTAGTTGTACAGCGCCTGAGAATGGGGCATAAAAACCAGAAAGGCGCCGGCGACCAGGATTAACCTGACCAATGGCGCCTTCCGACTCATTATATTCTTAGTCATCAATGCACTGCATTCACGATTCCATCATCGACCAGAATCCGGCCGCAATATTCGCAAACGATGATTTTTTTATGCATCCTGATGTCAAGCTGGTGCTGAGGGGGAATTTTGTTGAAGCACCCGCCACATGCATCGCGTTCAATCTGCACAACGGCAAGGCCGTTACGGGCATTTTTCCGGATGCGGGTGTAGGCAGTGATTAATCGCTCCTCAATAAATTGCTTGTTCTCTTCTGAATTTTTAATCAGGTCACTCTCCTCTTTTTCTGTTTCAGCAATGATATCATCCAATTCACTACGCTTGATTTCCAGATCATTCTTCCGGTCCTGCAACAGTTTCTGATAACTGTCGATTTCCTCTTTTTTAAGCTCCAGACTTGCCTGGAACTCCCTGGCCCTTTTCTCGCACAATTGAATCTCGAGGTTTTGGTATTCGATTTCTTTGGTAAGGGAATCGTACTCCCGGTTGTTTCGAACGTTCATTTGCTGATCCTCATACTTTTTGATCAGTACGAGCGCATCCTTTACAGCCGTTTTCTTTTCTGTGATGGATTTCTCCATGGCCAGCGTTTCCTGGATGTGGTTATCAACCCTGGTCTCGAGCCCTGCTATTTCATCTTCAAGGTCCTGAACTTCAAGCGGCAGTTCACCACGGATGATGCGAATTTTATCGACCTGGGAATCAACCTGCTGGAGGCTGTAAAGTGCAATTAATTTTTTTTCAATTGTGATATCGCTTTTATCATCAACACCCTCTGATTTGGCTTTGGGAGCAACCTTTGCCACTGCTTTTGCTTCAATCACCTCTTCACTTGCTGCAGCTTCAGACTTTGCCGGAGCAACCTCTTTAACGGCAGGTTTTTTTGCTAATTTTGAAGGCTTGGAGGTAGCGATTGGCTTGCTTGTTGTTTTTGCCATATACTATTTTTTAAAAATAATGAACAGGATTGGTGTTTACGTCCGAAATAAGGAATGCAAAATTAGGAAATTTTTCAATAAGCGCAGCATGAAGCCATTCTTTTACCCAATTCTCGCTTTCATAGTGGCCGATATCAGCGAGCAGCAAGGTTCCATCCATTCCGAAGAAGTCGTGGTATTTGAGGTCGGCTGTAAGGAAAGCGTCGGCTTTCGACCTGACGGCTTCCTGAATTAAAAAGCTGCCTGAACCTGTGCACAATGCAACAGTTTTAACCGGCTTCGAAAGAAATGGCGAATGCCTGATTACCGGGATGCGAAGATTCTGTTTTACCCGATCGAGGAAGAGAGCCTCATCGCAGGGTTCGTCAAATTCGCCGATCAGTCCGGCACCGGCATGCGGATGTTTGTTGTGGAGTGCATAAAGGTCATAGGCCACCTCTTCATAAGGATGGGCAGCCATCAGGGCATCAAGAATCTTATTTTCAAGATGCCTGGGGAATACAGCCTCTGTGCGGGTTTCATTCTCCACATGAAGGTTGTTTTTTTCGCCAACAAAAGGGTTGGCCCGGTCAGATGCACGGAATGTTCCCTCTCCTTTCACATTAAAACTACACGAATCATATTCTCCAATTCGGCCTGCCCCGGCATCAAACAGGGCCTGCCTGACCTTACCGGCATGGGAATCGGGACAGAATACGGCCAGTTTTGACAACAGCCCCGCTTTGGGGCTCAGTATCCGGTAACGGGAAATACCTATTTTAGCAAGGACCAGGGCATTCAGTCCGTGAAGCGTATTGTCGAGATTGGTATGGATCGCATAAATGGCCACATCATTCTTTATGGCCTTCACAATAACCTTTGTTTCAGGCTGGCCGGATCTTAGATGATTCAGCCCACGAAAAATGAACGGGTGGTGGGAAATGACAAGGTTGCACTGGCTGCTTATGGCTTCTGCCATAACATCTTCCGTAAGGTCAAGACATAACAGGGCTTTGTGAAATTCACTTTCCGGGTCGCCCACCAGCAAACCACAATTGTCGTATTCTTCCTGGAATGAAAGCGGGGAAAGGGATTCAAGGTACTGTGTTATTTCAGCTATTTTCATATACCCGGTTTTCAAAAGCCAAAGATAGGCTATTCCGGCGACAAAATGAAGGGAGGAGTGTTCATAACAAGTTTAAAAGTTTACCACACCGGCGGAATTTCATGTGAAAAAAATTCCAATTTTTGATTTTTATAGCTGAATTAATCCTGGAGCATGAAAACACCCGTGATTTTCGTCGTTGATAAAAACCCGATTCACCGTAACCTGATCAGGTATTATCTTGAAATCAACAAGTTCACCAACGTGCAGGTTTTTCCTACGGGAGAGGAGTGCATTTACCGGCTTCAAAGGAATGTTCACCCGGATTTTTTAATCACAAGTTTTTTCACGGGGGATCATTACGGATTTGATTTTCTGCGAATTGTACTGGATATTTCATCCTCTGTCAAGGTAATTTTCTTTGACTCTTTCAATGACCACCAGGTTGCCATTAACCTGATTGACGCCGGTGCCTGCGATTATGTCGCGAAGACCAGGAATCCGGATGCGGGCATCGCTGAACTTCTTAAAAATATCAGGTATTTAGCCAGGGAAAAAAGCCTTCAGAATCAGGAGCTTCAATCATGACACGGACACTCCAGGTTATTCTTTTTCCACTTTCATTGTGTTATGGCATGATCATGCAGGTAAGGAATCTGCTTTTCGATCTGCACGTCCTGTCGTCAAGGAGATTCGACACACCGGTAATCTCAGTTGGTAACCTTTCATATGGAGGAACAGGTAAAACACCACACATTGAATACCTGATCCGTTTGCTGGCCCCCAAACAATTCATTGCCACCCTGAGCCGCGGATACGGGCGTGACAGCAATGGTTTCATACTGGCTTCCAAAAGATCGAATGTCAAATATATCGGCGATGAACCTTTGCAGTTTTTAAAAAAGTTTGACGGGGTTAAAGTTGCCGTTGATGAAAAAAGGAGCCGGGGCATCAGGATTTTACTTGACAAATACCCTGACCTGAACGTTGTACTCCTGGATGATGCGTTTCAGCATCGTTATGTAAAGCCAGGTTTGTCGATCCTGTTAACTGATTATCACCACCCCTATTCGGAAGATATGATCCTGCCGTCGGGATCGTTGCGTGAATTCCGTGCCGGTGCCAGGCGTGCAGACATCATTGTTGTAACGAAGACGCCGAAGATATTCTCCCCCATCACCCGGAGGAGGATAATCGAAGAATTGAAACCGGATGCCCGGCAGCGGGTCTATTTCTCCTACATAAAATATGTGGATGCAGTTCCTGTTTTTGACGTGTTAAACCTCACCTTCCCGGCACGAGTGACCAATATCCTTCTTTTTACGGGTATCGCAAATGATTATCCCCTCAGGGAGCACCTGGAAAGGATGTGCAGTGAACTGGCAGTAATGAAATTTGCTGATCATCATCAATATACTGTTAAAGACATTGAGGCAATCATCCGGAAATTCAATGATTTACCGACGCAAAAGAAGCTCATGGTAACCACTGAAAAGGATGTTATGCGGCTGAAAACTCCTGAACTTAGCGCTTATTTGAAAAATTTACCGTTATTTTGTGTTCCCATGGAGATTGATTTCCATGGCACCGACAAAGAAAATTTTGACAAAGAGGTTATACGCTATGTTGAACAAAATCAAAGAGACCACCGAATATCTTGAATCCCGGATATCACATAAGCCCGAAGTCGGCATCATCCTTGGCACTGGCCTGGGCGGACTGGTGAATGAAATTGACATCCAGCTTACCATCCCCTATGAGGTTATTCCCAATTTCCCTGTATCAACTGTGGCGGGGCATCACGGGCAACTGATATTCGGAACCATGGGCGGAAAAAATATCGTTGCCATGCAGGGCCGTTTTCACTACTATGAAGGATATACAATGCAGGAGATATCGTTTCCCGTGGTGGTCATGAAGTTTTTGGGCATACAACTGCTGGTGCTCTCCAATGCCAGCGGCGGGGTGAATCCCGAATTTGAAGTCGGCGACATCATGGTGATCAGCGATCATATCAACCTGATGAAAGACAACCCGTTGATCGGCAAAAATGAAGAGGAGATCGGCACCCGATTCCCGGATATGGGCAATGCATATGATCCCGGGCTGATCGAAAAAGCGCTCAAAATTGCCCGGAAACACGGAATAAAACTTCAGACAGGCGTATATGCAGCGGTTTCAGGCCCCACGTATGAAACACCTGCAGAATACCGTTACATCCGCACCATCGGAGCAGATGCCGTTGGCATGTCGACCATTCCGGAAGTTATTGCCGCGCGGCACATGGGATTGAAATGCTTTGCTGTCTCCATCATCTCCGACCTGGGTGTTCCCGGCAAGATCGTCGAAATAACCCACAAGCATGTGATCGATGCCGCCAGTGCGGTTGAACCGATCATGACGAAGGTTATTAAAGAGATGATCGCAAGATAAAATCCTTTTCAGTTCACCTTAATATCCAGAACTTTAACTTTCCATCCTGCACCTGTTCTGCATCGCCTTTCGCTCAGCGACAGGGATATGATCCCTGCGCCGAGCATTGAACCGGAAATAATAAACATATCCTGTGTAAACACCTGCTCGTTGTTCAGGAGGTGGTTGATCGTGATGATTGCAAAAATAGCGGCACTGCCCACGAGCATGAACTTTCCGAACTTTTTGGGGAATGCGAACCGTTTGTAGACAGATCCTATATCAGCTAACCGTACATCGAACGGGCGGAGTTCTGAAACGGAAATCGACGTGTCGCTGATGGACCAAAGCTTCCCTTTCAGCAAGGTATCCTGTTTGGAAACCCTGAACTTCAGGTAATCACCTGCATGGTAAAAGTACTTATGCGAAGTGCCGACCTTTTCAACCATCAGTGTTTGCTGGGCATAACAAAGGTTCGCAAAAAAATAAAAAACGAACAGAATCAGGAGTTTTTTCATCGCTGGAACGGTCAGGTAAAGTTAAGAAAAAAACAGTAATTGATTACCTTTGCTGCCAGCATGAAAAAGATCCTGGTATTCTTTTTTTTTCTATTGCTGTTCGGCCAATGCGATGACGTCGGGAATCCTCCGTCAACCATCAAACCGGGCCCCGGACAAGCCGAAGGCATTGCTTCGACCCATTCTGCCATTGGCAATTCCCCAGGCATTAACGCACAGCCGGGGTTATCACAAAAAATCACCGGGGCAGATAAAAAGCGCAGGAAAAGAAGCAAGGCCTCCCCTAATGCTTTAATCGTCAACACTGCAGAGGCCGGAAGCAGAAATTACGACTCCTTATTCATCAGCCGGCTCAACTACCTCCGGTCGACCGGTATCGAACCCGACCTCAATGAACCGGTGAGCAAGGAATACCTGTTCTCGCCAATCAGCAACAGGCAGTTTCCGTCGATGATCGCCCTCAGCCGCGAATCGTTTTTACGGGTGAACTTCGATAACGACATTTTGGATTATACCGACCGGTTTTATACAAACGGGATCAAGATCGACATCATCGCCCCGGGATTTCGTTCGAATCTCCTGAGCCGGTTGATGCTGCCCTATTGGAGTTCCGGAACGAATTATTACGGGATATCCCTGGTTCAGAATATGTACACCCCGTCGACCACCAAAACCGGAGGGATCTTATATGGCGACAGGCCGTATGCTGCTTATTTATATGTCGGCAGTTTCAAAATCACCAATGATCAGATTCACCATTTAAGGCAGACAAGCGAGATTGACCTGGGGGTGATCGGGTCAAACTCATACGGCGAATGGGTTCAGCGTTCGTTTCACAACAGCGTTCCAACCAATAATGAACCTCTGGGATGGGAATACCAGGTACAGAACGATCTCGTGCTGAATTATATGGTTACCTGCGAGAAGGGCGTGGTGAACCGGAAGAACCTGGAATTATTGCTCTTTTCCAATGGAAAACTCGGAACACTTTACACCAGTTTTGCCGGAGGCGCGCAGTTCAGGGCCGGATTTATCAACCCCTATTTTGCCAACCTTGGCATCGCAGGAAAGAGGGCACTTCATGAATCAGGGTTAAGAAAAATGCAATTTTTTATATTTATCAAAGGCGCCGGCAAACTAGTGGGCTACGATGCAACACTCCAGGGAGGGCTGTTCAATAAAAGCAGCACCTACACCCTTCCGGCAGCGGAGATTTCAAGGGTTGTTTTTGAGGCAAGCGGAGGAGTCACTTTTTCCTATAACGGCGTAAGAGTTGACGTGGAACAATTTATGTTAAGTCCTGAGTTTCAGAACGGATGGTGGCATAAGTGGGTGCATGTGGCGCTTACATTCTGCTTGTAGGAGGCTGTATTAAATTTTCACCTTACGCTATTTTTAGTGTAAAAATAATAACGAATAGTGTTCAATAAATCGTGAATCGTTCATCGTTCGGACAGCGATTGTTGAAAAATTAAATCAGCCCACCCCAGGAAACCAAACCGGAATAACTCTATTTTTGCCTCATGGAAGATAAGAACATCCGAAAGCGCACCCGCAAGCCCGGGCTGAACGAAACGGTTTTTGAGCATGGCAAGATTCCGCCGCAGGCGCTCGACCTTGAGGAGGCTGTGCTCGGGGCGATGATGCTCGAAAGCAACCGGCTGGCCGAAGTCATCGAAGTGCTAAAGCCTGAAGCGTTTTACAAGGAAAGCCACCAGGTCATCTTTTCGGCGATCATGCGCCTGTTTGGCCAGAATGAGCCCGTTGATATTCTTACGGTTACCGAAGAACTCCGAAAAAGCGGCGAACTGGAGGTAGCAGGCGGTCCCTATTTCATCACCATGCTCACCAACCGCGTTGCATCAACGGCAAATATTGAATTTCATGCCAGGATCATCCTCCAGAAATTCATCCAGCGAGAACTGATCAGGGTGTCGTCCGACATCATCAGGGATGCATACGAAGATACCACGGATGTTTTCGATTTACTCGACAAGGCAGAGAACGGACTATTTTCAATCAGTGAAGGCAGCATCGGGAAATCGTACATGAATATGCAATCGATTATCACTGAAGCCATCAAGGAGATCAGCGCCGGCCGGCAACAGGAGGGAAAACTGCGCGGAGTCGGGTCGGGGTTTACCGAACTGGACCGGATCACTTCCGGCTGGCAAAAATCCGACCTGATCATCATCGCCTCACGGCCGGGCATGGGAAAAACCGCTTTTGCACTGACCATGGCCCGCAATGCCGCCATAGATTTCAAAAAACCGGTTGCCGTTTTTTCACTTGAAATGTCCTCGATTCAATTGGTCACCAGGCTCATGTCGAGCGAAACCGAGATCCCGCAGGAGAAGCTCCGAAAAGGGACCATGGAAGACCATGAGTGGGCTCAGTTAAACGCCAGGATTACCCCGCTCATAGAGGCCCCGCTTTACATTGATGATACTGCAGCCCTGTCTATTTTCGACCTGCGCGCAAAATGCCGGAGGCTCAAGGCCCATCATGATGTTCAGATGATCATTGTCGACTACCTGCAGTTGATGCAGGGGAGCCAGGATACCAGGGGCAACCGCGAGCAGGAGATCAGCAGTATATCCAGGGCATTGAAAACCCTGGCCAAAGAACTCGATGTTCCGGTAATTGCCTTGTCGCAGTTAAGCCGGGCCTCGGAGAAGAGATCAGCAGCCGCCAAACCGATTCTTTCCGACCTGCGCGAATCGGGCTCCATAGAGCAGGATGCGGATATGGTCATGTTCATCTATCGTCCTGAATATTATAAAATTGATGTGGATGATAGCGGCGATTCCACCTCCGGGGTGGCTGAGATTCTCATCGCCAAAAACAGGAACGGCCCATTGAAAGATGTGCGGATCAAGTTTGTTTCAAAGTATGCCAAATTTGTTGATGCGGAGATGGACTATCAGCCGGGAAATACTATTCAACCCAATTCATCGTTTGAAGGAGCGGTGCGAACACGAACCGTGATGTCAAAAATGAATGATGATGAACAGCATGATGTACCGTTTTAAATTTGCGGGATTTTTGATCGTTTTCGTGGTTCTTGGCGTCATCAGGCCTGTATTTGGTGCATATCTTCTTATTCCAATGGACGACGCCCAGAAAAACCATCTGAAAGCCTACGGGATTGCCTACTGGGTACTGAAGAAAGATGTGGAGGTAAGCTGGCTTCTGAATTATCGCGGTGGAAGTTTCATGTTCCAATATGTGAAAGCCATCGAGGAAGAATGCACCATTCGCGGGGTTACCACTCAAACCATCGCAGATGCACAGGCTGCAGCCATTCTGCAGGAGATAGCCGACCCCCAGGTTAACATGGAGAACATAAAGCTTCATAAACCACCCAGGATCGCTGTTTATTCCCCTAAAAACAAACTTCCGTGGGACGATGCCGTGACACTTGTGCTAACCTATGCGGAAATTCCTTACGATGTGCTGTATGATGAGGAGATCATAACAGGTTTGCTCCCGATGTATGACTGGCTGCACCTTCACCATGAGGATTTTACAGGCCAGTATGGCAAATTCTGGGCTGCCTATAAAGGTTTTCCATGGTACCAGGAGGATGTAAATTCCCAGATGGAGAGTGCTAAAAAGTTAGGGTTTTCAAAGGTTTCTCAAATGAAACTGAGTGTTACAAAAAAAATCCGCGATTTTGTTGCAGGCGGGGGTTATTTGTTTTCGATGTGCTCTGCACCCGACAGCTACGACGTTGCACTCTCTGCCGATGGCGTTGACATATGTGATGTGATGTTTGATACTGACCCGCCTGATGGCAATGCTCAATCAAAATTAAATTTCGGGAACTGTTTTGCCTTTGAGAATTTCAACCTGGTCACCAACCCTTATCAGTATGAGATCTCCTCGATTGATGTAACGGAAACCAGGTCTAAAAGCATCACAAAGACGAATGATTTTTTCACCTTGTTCGACTTTTCCGCCAAGTGGGATCCGGTGCCAAGCATGCTCTGCCAGGACCATGAAACGCTTATTCATGGCTTCATGGGGCAAACCACGGCCTTCAACAAGAAATATGTAAAATCAAATGTGATCATTCTCGGCGAGGCAAAGTCGCTGGATGAAGCCCGGTACATACACGGTGATTTCGGTAAGGGCACCTGGACATTCCTTGGGGGGCATGACCCGGAAGATTACCAGCACCTGGTCGGTGACCCTCCCACCGATCTCAACCTGCATCCCAATTCTCCAGGCTACAGGCTGATCTTAAACAACATACTATTTCCTGCAGCAAAAAAGCAAAAGCGAAAAACCTGATCACTCTACCCGGTCGTATATTTCATTTGAATACGCAAAATCATTGACATCATCAGGTGGAAAGTCTTCCTTGAAAATTCGTTTCCATCCGGAAAAATCGATTTCCGGGAAATAGACATCCGCTTCGAAGGATTTATGGACAAAGGTGAGGTAAAGCCTATCGGCAATCGCTAAAAACTGCCTGTATACCGACGCCCCGCCGATAATAAAATTCTCTTCTCCCTCCTTGCATTTCGCTATTGCCTCATCGATCGAATAGGCCATTTCACAGCCATCGATCTGTTCTCCCGGTAAATCGGTGATCACGATATTCCTCCGGTTTGGCAGGGGACGGCGCGGAAGTGAGTCCCAGGTTCGTTTTCCCATGATCACCGGGTGGCCGCTGGTGACGCTTTTAAATCTTTTCAGATCCGCCGGAATGTGCCACAGCAGGTCATTGTTTTTTCCGATGGCCATATTTTGAGCAATGGCGACGATGATGGATATCATGGTGGGTGATATTTAAGGACTTTAGGTTAATAAAAATGTAAAATGTAAAATGTAAATTGCAAATTGCAAAATTGCAAAATTGCAAAATTTTGTTACACGGCGATATCTCCTTTAATGTGGGGATGTGATTGATAGCCGACCAGTTGAAAATCGTCAAAACGGAAGTCATCGATGTTTTTTACCACGGGATTGAGATGCATCTGCGGAGGTGGCATGGGTTCGCGTGATCGTTGGAGCCGAACCTGGTCAAGGTGATTCAGGTATATATGCGCATCGCCAAGGGTATGAATGAATTCGCCGGGCCTGAGCCCTGTTGCCCGGGCCATCATCAATGTGAGCAACGCATAGGAGGCGATGTTGAACGGCACACCCAGGAAAATGTCGCAACTCCGCTGGTACATCTGGCATGAAAGTTCGCCATTGGCGACATAAAACTGGAACAACAGATGGCAGGGCGGCAGCGCCATCTGGTCGAGGTCGCCCACATTCCATGCACTGACAATGTGACGGCGCGAATCGGGATTATGCTTAATCGAAACGACCACCTGTTTGACCTGGTCAACATGCGAGCCGTCGGGCTTTGGCCACGAGCGCCACTGGTGGCCGTAAACAGGTCCCAGGTTTCCATCCGCATCAGCCCATTCGTTCCAGATGGTCACATTATTGTCGGTAAGGTACTTCGTGTTGGTCGAACCCTGCAGAAACCACAGCAGTTCATGAATGATCGACCGCAGGTGTAATTTCTTGGTGGTAAGTAATGGGAAACTCTCCCGGAGATCGAACCTCATCTGGTAACCGAAAACACTGATCGTACCGGTTCCGGTTCGGTCGGGTTTTTGGACGCCGGAAGAGAGGACGTGGTCAAGGAGATTGAGGTATTGCTGCATAATAAATGGTGAAATGGTGAAATGGTGAAATGGTGAAAATTAATGATGGGCTTCTTTCAGTGCTTCGGGGTCGTGCTTGTATTTAAACACGATCGGGAAAATAATTCCCAGGAGAAGTGTATAGGCAGCAAATGTGAACCAGATGTTCGTCCAGTTTTTCACACCATCGACGGTAAAGAAATCGACCACCCAACCACTGAGAACGCCGCCCAGAAAAGCACCAAATCCATTTGTCATGATCATGAACAACCCCTGTGCGCTGGCCCTGATTTTAACTTCAGCCTCTTTCTCAACAAACAGGGATCCGGAAATATTAAAAAAGTCGAAGGCCATTCCATAGATGATCATTGACAGAATAAGCAAAATCAAACCATTTCCGGGATTCCCTACCGCGAAAAGCCCAAAGCGGAACACCCATGCGAAGATGCTCATCAGCATCACCTTTTTAATACCAAACCTGAACAGGAAAAACGGAATGGTGAGGATGAACAGGGTTTCAGAAATTTGCGAGACCGACATTAAGAGAATCGGATGTTCAACTGCAAAATAGCCTGCATATTGATCCTTGAAATCTGAGAGGAATGAGCCCCCGAACGTATTGGTAATTTGCAGGGCAGCACCCAAAAACATAGCAAACACGAAGAAAATGGCCATTCTGCGTCTTTTAAAGAGAATGAATGCTTCGAGGCCCATGGTTTCTATCCAATTGCGTTTTGCTGTGTTTATAACAGGCGGACATTTTGGCATTGTGAAAGCATATAACCCCAGTACCAGGGAAATGGCTGAACTAAAAATAAGCTGAAATGAACTCATCGTCCAGCCACTGAGATCGATAACCCACATGGCGCAGATGAATCCTATGGTACCCCATACCCTGATCGGCGGAAATTCCTTCACAACAATAAAGCCTTTCTGCTCGAGGACATTGTATGAAACCGTATTACTCAGAGCGATCGTAGGCATATAGGCCATTGCGTTCAACAGCATGATCCAGTAAAGCAACGCCGGGTCAGTCACTGTCGAAGCCCAGAACAACATGATTGCTCCTGCAAGGTGACAAATCCCCAGGACCCGTTCCGCATTTATCCACCTGTCGGCTACAATACCCAATAAAGCCGGCATAAAGAGGGAGGCTATTCCCATCGTAGCATAAATGCTGCCAACCTGCCCTCCTGTAAATTTCAGGGTGTTAATCATATAACCTCCCAGGGAGATGAGCCATGCTCCCCATACGAAGAACTGGAAAAAATTCATCAGGATAAGACGTTGCTTGATACCCATGGGTCAGTATTTTAATAGATAAATAAATTTACGGGAAAGAAATTACTTACGCTTGTTCAGTTCGTCTCTGATTTTGGAGGCTCTTTCATATTCCTCATTCTCAATGGCGCTCTGAAGCATTTCTTTCAATTCGGGCAGGGTCGCATCGGCGAAGGAGACATGTTCTCCTGGTTCGCCTTCAGGAAGAGGCGCATCATGTTTAAGCAAATCAGCCTCCTCTTCCATCAGGATGCCTGCAGCAGCCATGATGCTCTCGTAGGTAAATACGGGGCAGCTAAACCGCAAGGCAAGGGCAATTGCATCAGACGTTCGGGAATCGACTTCCTCGATTTTGTGGCCATCGGTACAAACCAGTTTGGCATGAAAAACCCCTTCGCTGAATTTACTGATCACCACCTCCGACACTTCAATATTGTACGCATCGGCAAAGGCTTTAAACAGGTCATGAGTCAACGGCCGCGGAGTCCTGATTTTTTCAAGTTCGATGGCAATTGATTGCGCTTCAAAGCCGCCAATGATTATTGGCAGGCGCCGGTTTCCGTCGCGTTCGCCGAGAATAAGGGCATATGCCCCGCTTTGCGACTGGCTATAAGACATTCCGATGATATCCAACCTGATCTTTTCCATGTTAATTTCCCGGGATTACCCAATTACAAACCTACGGGAAAAATCCCGAACAGACAAAAGATGTTCAAAAATTCTCGGTTTTCTCAAAATTCTTTCTATTTTTGTGATCAGTCTAAATAATTAAATAGGTAAATATGAAAAGAGCCATTACAATTCTTACGTCATTGCTTTTGCCCTTTCTGACAATGGCAAGCGAAGCAGATCTTGTAATTCCTGCCGGGATCAGAGATCAGTCAATCCTTTACTGGGGTTTCCTGATCACCATAGCAGGTTTTATGTTTGGATTATTCCAATTTCTCAAAGTAAAAAAAATCGGTGCGCATAAATCCATGCTGGATGTGGCACAGGTAATTTTTGAGACGGCAAAGACCTATCTCGTTCAGCAGGGAAAATTTTTAATGATTCTTTTTGCATTTATCGGCTCTGCCGTGGCCTTTTACTTCGGCTGGCTTTCGGAGGCGAATTTTGGAATCGGCGGGGTATTGATGATTCTTGGATGGACGGTGATCGGCATCCTCGGGTCGTACAGTGTGGCCTGGTTCGGCATCAGGATGAACACCCTGGCCAATGCGCGCATGGCATTTGCAGCGCTGGAGCGAAAACCGATCAAGCTTCTGAATATCCCTTTGAATGCCGGGATGAGCATTGGCGTTGTACTGATCTCACTGGAACTGATCATCATGCTGATCATATTAATGTTCGTACCGGGAGAATTTGCCGGGGCAAGTTTTATCGGCTTTGCCATTGGTGAATCGTTGGGTGCCTCGGCCTTAAGAATTGCGGGTGGAATTTTTACTAAAATTGCTGATATTGGTTCCGACCTGATGAAGGTGATCTTTAAAATAGGCGAAGATGATCCCCGAAACCCGGGAACCATTGCCGATTGTGTCGGCGACAATGCCGGCGACAGCGTAGGCCCGACGGCAGATGGCTTTGAAACATACGGGGTAACCGGTGTTGCCCTGATTTCATTTATCGTTCTTGCAGTTGCCGATCCTGCCCTGCAGGTTCAACTGCTTACCTGGATTTTCGTCATGAGAATTTTCATGATCATCACCTCCATCGTTGCTTTCTGGATCAATGGGGCCATCAGCAAGGCAAGATACAGTCATGTCGATGATCTTGATTTTGAAAAACCACTGACCTCACTCGTATGGATCACCTCCTTGCTGTCCATCGCTGTTACCTTTATCATCAGCTACCTCACAATCAGGGATCTTCCGTACGACCTCTGGATCACTTTATCGGTAATCATCAGCGCCGGCACCCTTGGAGCTGCGCTGATTCCCGAGTTTACGAAGCTCTTCACCAGCCCCAAATCCACGCATGTGAACGAAGTGGTTGTTGCATCGCAGGAGGGCGGCGCTTCGCTCAACATTCTTTCAGGCCTGGTTGCCGGTAATTTCAGCGCCTTCTGGCAGGGCATGGTTTTTTTCCTGCTGATGTTCGTAGCCTATTATGCCAGCACCTTCGGGTTAAGCAATTTCATGATCTATCCTTCCATATTCGCCTTCGGACTCGTGGCCTTCGGGATGCTTGGCATGGGCCCGGTCACGATCGCTGTTGACAGCTACGGACCCGTAACCGACAATGCGCAATCCATCTACGAATTGTCGCTGATCGAAGAGATTCCCGGCATTTCTGCTGAAATTGAGCGTGATTTCGGCTTCAAACCTGATTTTGAAAAGTCGAAGCATTATCTCGAAGCCAACGACGGCGCCGGAAACACCTTCAAAGCCACGGCTAAGCCGGTGCTGATCGGCACTGCGGTTGTTGGAGCCACCACGATGATCTTTTCGCTGATCCTGGTTATCAAGAAGTCGCTGGGGATTGAACCCGAACAGATATTGAACCTTTTAAATCCATATACCATCCTTGGATTTTTACTGGGGGGCGCGGTTATATACTGGTTCAGCGGCGCTTCCATACAGGCAGTTACAACCGGTGCAAGCCGGGCCGTAGCCTACATCAAGGATAACATAAACCTTGACCCGAATGCTCCCAAAAAAGCCGACACGGCCAAGTCGAAAGAGGTTGTGCAGATCTGCACTGTTTATGCACAGAAAGGCATGCTGAATATATTCATCGCCATCTTCTCCTTTGCCCTGGCATTTGCATTTTTATCTTCCCCTACCGGCCTTACCGAATCGATGAGCGCTGCGGAAAAGCTGAATTATGCGTTACCGGTTTCACTTTTTGTGAGCTACCTGATTTCCATTGCCTTTTTCGGGTTATACCAGGCCATCTTTATGGCCAATGCAGGCGGCGCCTGGGATAATGCCAAAAAGGTGATTGAAGTTGACATGAAAGAAAAGGGAACCGATCTTCATGCCGCGTCGGTGGTTGGCGATACTGTGGGAGATCCGTTCAAAGACACCTCTTCCGTTGCCATGAACCCCATCATCAAGTTTACCACCTTGTTCGGGTTGCTGGCCATGGAAATTGCCTTGTCGGTTCATTTCAGGCCGATGGCACATTACATCGGGCTTGCTTTTTTTGTTGTTGCCCTTTATTTTGTTTACCGCTCATTTTATAAAATGCGTATTAAAGACTAACTTTTTCACTTACTTGCAAAAAAGGGCTGCCGGAATATTTCCGGCAGCCTCTTTTTTTTTAATATTTCCTGATCGTATTTATAGGCACTTTTCATTTTTCGTTATTCAGTTTTTACTGTGAATTATAAACTGTTTTTTTTATGACCGGCCATTCATTTAGTTTTTCTCAACACAATAGTCACAGCAGGCACATTAGAAATCACAATAGGAGTTGTTTTAATACCCTTTTGGTAATTGTGCAAAAAGGTCGGTCACTTTCAAGTAATCCCGGACCCAATTCCCTGTGAATTTCAATCGCAGAGCCAATTATGCTCCGGGTCAAGTCATTCAAAAATTTCTGTGTTTTCATCTTTATCCTAATTAATTTCTAATGTGCCTGCTGTGACTATTGTGGTAAAAAAAACACTCCCATCATCCACAATTGCGCAGATTTCTGCTTAATCGTCAATCCTGTAAAACTGTACTCTTTTCATTGAACCCTGAACCAGCAGAGAATAATGAAAAACGATGAGTGTCGCGTGAAAGACGAAAAACGAAAAGTTGAAAAAAGAAAAATTTCCCAGGCAACCTATGGCAACTCTTGTGTTATCTTTATGCAGGATAATGAATTCACGTGGAGGAAGCCCTTATCAAAAAAGCAATCAGCAGGGATGCAGGCGCCATAGAAGCGTTGTACGACACCTATGCCCCAACCCTGCTCAGCGTTTGTTTTCGATACTGCGGCAACCGTGATGATGCTGAGGACATCCTGCATGACGGATTCATCAAAATCATCCGGAAAATCGACACATTTAAAATAAGGTCCGACGGATCGCTGGAAGCCTGGATGCGACGAATTATTGTCAACACAGCCCTGAATTTTCTGCGGAGCAGAGTGAAAGAGAAAAACTTCGTGGATATTGACCCCATCCTTGATAAAATTGATCTTAATGAGGAGGACGAAACTAACCCGGAGGAAATATATCTTGGCATAGACAGGGAAAAAATATTGCAACTCATCTGTGAACTCCCTGCAGGATACCGGACGGTATTCAACCTTTATGTTTGTGAACAATACGGGCACAGGGAGATCGCTGAACTCCTCGGTTGCTCTGAAAACACATCCAAGTCGCAGCTTTCCAAAGCCCGTGCCTTGCTGAGAAAAAAAATGAATGAACTGGTCAAAGTTAAAATATCGCCGACCTATGAAAAAGTATAATCATCCCATCGATGACCTGTTCAGGGAAACCCTCCAGGACCACCGGATGGTTCCTTCGAATGCTGCCAAAAAAGCTTTTCTGCAGGATGTTATGCGGGACGAAAAACCAGGAAATAGCGGAAAGAAAGGTTTGATCCTTCTTGCTATTTTGGGGGCAATCGTTGGAACCGGATTCTTCATCTGGGCGCTCTATTCCAAAACAACTTCGTCTAATCCTGACAGGAAACCAGTCCTTGCAGCACAACATTCCAATGCGGAAAACCTTAAAACTGTTAACACGATAAAACCAGGAACCGACCATAATGCATCATTATCAAGTAAAACCACTGCCATAACAGAACCTGAAAACAAAGGGCAGTTAACCCATCAGCATGCAAATGACAAGTCACCCCGAAAGGTTTCGGCCTCTATTCCAGAAACCCCGATTTTCAGCGCTCAGATGGTAAATGCAGAAAACCATCCTTCAAGTGCTGTAATTGCAACCATTCCTGTCTTCCAGGAAAATTCAGGCAGTGTTTCAACTACTGAAAGCGATGCTCAGGCCGAAGTTTATTCCCATGTCGCCGCAATGGCCCAAACCGTTGATCCTGTTTATCTAATTGTTCCTGATAGCAGCCAGGATTCCATTGTTAAAAAAACTGATTCAGCCAAGCTCCTCTCTTCAGGAACGAATGAAAAACCAGGGAGTTCACCTGCAAACAATCGCAAATGGAATCTTTCACTTGGAATATATTATACACCGGAGTGGATGTTCAATACCCTCGAGGACACCAAGTTTGTGAACAATTTCGGGGTAGAAGGCACTTTCCGTTTCGACCGGTTTTCGATTCGGACAGGTGCCGGGTTGTCGCTTGGGAAAGGCACGAATGAAATTGTTGTGGAATACAACGATTTTCTGGGTGCTTATAACAAGCTGGATTCCATGGATTTCACCTGGAATGATCCGGCTCACCAATATGTCCCAACCATGTATGTGTCGAAGCAGGATGTATGGGACAGCCTGATGAAACTTGATTATGCCAGGGTGGTTAAGCGGTATACCTATCTCCAGGTCCCGATGATCCTTGGGTATGATTTCTGGCAAACAGAACGGATTTCCATTGGTGTACGGATGGGGCCGGTGCTGTCCGTCCTGCTTGCCACCAAACAGTTGTCGGGTGAGTATGATCCGGGGACAAAGCGGATTGTCAGCATCAACGACATTGCTCCTGAACAGGTGAGCCTCAACTGGCAGGTGATGGCCGGGATGAATGCGGCTTTTCGTCTGAATAAAACGGTTTCCTTTGAAATTGAGCCCTGTGCAAGGTATTATTTTAACTCGGTGTATGAAAAACCCGCCGATAATTCCAAGCCATGGTCGGTTGGAGTTCGGGCGGCATTTGTAATAAAACTCTGAGTTTTTCGACTGTCGCCGGGCAACCTTTTAAAATGACGGTGTTAATAAGTCAAACAACTGATGAACCGGGTTCAAATTTAATAATGCAGGCAATGCAAACAATGCAGGCAATGCAAACAATGCAAACAATGCAGGTAGTCAGACATTAATAATTAAAATTCAGTTATTGCTAATTTGTAACACTATAAACTATGAAAAAGCTGCTTTTTCCGATTTTATTCCTGGTGATGGCAATTTCCGCCATGTCGCAGGGATTTCTTTCCGTTCATGGGACTGTAACCGACCTGGCAACAGGAAATCCCATTCCGAACCAGGCTGTGATCATCCACAATGACTCCGTTCCTTCAGGAGGGTACTTTTACCACACTGTTTTAACCAACAGCAGCGGGTTTTACCAGGATTCCATTCCACTTCTAAACGGCGGAACCAGCGGAAACCTCTATGTGGGTACCGTGGATTGCCAGAATTTACTTCATGTACAATCGTTCGTTTATGGCCCTCCACCCGGGCAAACCAACTTTACCGTGTCATTCGCAATCTGTTATTCGAGCAATCCATGCCAGGCCTCATTCACCAGCCAGCAAAGCCACCCTCTTTTGGTTCAATTCACAGATTTATCTGTTGGTGGCGGAACGTTGCGCCAATGGGATTTCGGTGATGGGACCACCTCGACCCAGATGAACCCTTGGCACCTATACAGTGCCCCCGGCTATTACACGGTATCATTGACCATCGGAGCCCAGGGAACGACCTGCTACAATATTTGGGCGCAACCCGTTTATGTGTGGGATACCATAGGAACCAATTGCCTGGCTGACTTTACCGTGATTCCTGATTCCATGAACACCCTCAACACATTCCACTTTATAGATCAGTCATCGGGGAATATCAATTCCTGGTCGTGGAACTTTGGAGATCCAGGCAGCGGGGCCAACAATACATCAACAATTCAAAATGCAACCCATACCTATTCTCACCCGGGTGTTTATTATACCTGCCTTACTATTCACGGGGTTGACACTACATGCTACGACACGTATTGCGCTGAAGTGTTTGTCGCGGCTCCGAATGGTTGTAATGCAGAATTCACCTACTATACCGACTCCTTAAACTCGACCAATACCATTCATTTTATTGACCAGTCTACCGCCGGAACGGGAAATATTGCAACATACCTATGGAATTTCGGCGACGGCCAGGTGATGACCATTACGCATCCGGGGAACCCCAACGTTGTCCATTCCTATGCGCAACCCGGCACCTACAATGTTTGCCTTACCATTCAAGGTACTGACAGTACGTGTTATGACATGACCTGTGAACCAGTGACCATTGAAACAACGCCCAACTGCCATGCTGATTTCATTGCTTATGCTGACTCCGGTTCCATGCTGACGTATGCGTTCGTTGACCAGTCGAACCCGACCACAGGCACCCGGCACTGGAATTTCGGCGACGGGACCACATCGAACGAACATAACCCGCAACACATTTACAGTGCAGCAGGGATTTACACAGTATGTCTCACCATGACTGACGCGAACGGAACATGCACCGATACTAACTGTGATTCCATCCTGGTGGGCGGAGTGGGCTGCCAGGCAATTTTTACCGCATTCCAGGATTCCATGCCCCAAAACAGCATCCGGTTCCTCGATTATTCAACCGGCATGCCGGTCTATTGGCACTGGAACTTTGGTGATGGCACTGATACAACATATACCACAAAAGCCATCGTGTTCCATCATGTATACGCATTAGCAGGGACCTATATTGTAAGCCTTACCACTCAGGGACAGGGTTGCAGCTCCACGACTTCGAGGACTGTCATTGTTAGCGGGAACAACACCGGTTGCCAGGCAAATTTCAGCTATGCCATGAATCCTTCAATTGGAAGTTACGTTGTTCATTTCACTGATCTCTCAGTGGGCAACCCGACCGCATGGCAATGGAGTTTCGGAGACGGCCATGCCGGCAGCGTTCAGAATCCCGTGCATACCTATTCGGCACCGGGAACCTATGCTGTATGTCTTACCATTGCCGGGAATAACTGCACCAGCATCTTCTGCCAGAATGTTGTGATCCAGGACAGTATCAGCTTTCACCAGGTTTACGGGCAGGTTTTCGAAGGCAATTTCCCTCTTGGTTTGGGGTTGGCCATGATCTTTTCGTTCGACACCATCGCCAATTACCAGCCATTTGTCGCCGTATGCCCGATCGATTCAAACGGCATCTATTATTTTACCCAGGTTCCCGACGGCAATTACTACCTCATGGCCATGCCCTTTGATTCAAGCGGATATCTGCCAACCTATTACGGAAACACCATCAGTTGGGAGCAGGCCACCCTTATTACCCTGGGAACGGCAAACAACCCTTACAACATCAATCTGGTTCAATCGTACCCAATGACCCCTGGTGCGGGTTCCACCTCCGGCCAGATCAACACCGGGGATGTGAGCAGTTCCATGACGGATAAAATCAACATGATCCTTATGAACAGCCAGAGCCAGGCGATCGGCTATACCAGGGTTTCAGCGTCAGGGACATTCAGCTTCCCATCCATGGCTTATGGAACCTATTACCTGCACCCTGAAATGCCAGGTGTTTCCAGTGACGTGATCATGGTGACCCTGACGGCGGAGAAGCCGCATGCGGATGTTGTGATGACCTTTAGCGGGAATAAGATCCTTGGCCTCAGGGATGAAGCAACGATTGTAAACAGATGGTCAGTCTACCCGAACCCTGTCACCGACATTCTCATGGTCGCCATTGAAATGAAACAAAGAGCTGCCGCTGAAGCCAGAATTTACAATATGGCAGGTCAGATCGTGGCGGTTTCAGCGGTTATACTTCAGGAGGGGCCTAACACAATTAAATTATCGACCACATCTCTGCCGGCTGGCGTTTACACCTTACGATTCTTTTCAAAAGAAGGAATTAACATCAACACAAAGCTGGTAAAAACCAGATAATAATATTTTTCATCAGTTTATCAAAGCCGTTCTTTTTCAGGAACGGCTTTTTTTAGTTTGTTATTATTGATTAGGCACTTTTATACCAGTAAGTTTTTCTTCTGATTTAAGACCTCTCCCTAAGAGTTGTTCAAACAGTCGGGCTTTAAATATAACCGCAGAGGCGCAGAAGCGCAGAGTCCATTGTTGCTTTATTGCATAATCGGCAAAAAGCAAAAAGGTAATACGCTTCTGATGGAAACTTTGCTCCTCAGCGGCTCTGCGCCTCTGCGGTGTCATTTAATTTTTTGAACGCCCCAGAGGAAGTTTCATAAAAATACGGAGATGAAGCCACACTCCATGAAAAAAAATCTACAAGACTTCATATTTAGGATTATTGCCGTCCTTATTGCAATGGCATCTGTACAATTTTCAAATTGCCGGCCTTTTACCAAATACGATTTATCATTACCGGATTACCGGGGTGAATTCAAAAATTTATACATAACTATCTCAATGATCAGTCCCAGCAGGAACCAGAGCCCGAATTTGCGGTTGAAAATAAAGGCATAGGATACCAGGTAAAGCGGCCATGCGCTTTTATCATATCCTTCAGGGGCCTCAGATGGGCGCGGTTTGGAAAACACCTTTACAGATTTGATAAAATCAGGCACGGTAATGAACACCAGCAGCATGGCATATCCCAGTTGCCTGGTGACGACGAGGTAGATCACCAGGGCATACTGCATCAGCCAGAATGAGATGGTGAGGTAGCGGGTCGTTTTTTCGCCGAGGATCACTGGCAGGGTTCGAACGCCTTTGGCTTTATCCTCGGGAAGTTTGTCGGTGTGTTTGCCAAGCAGGACAGTGGTGGGGCCCAGGGCATAGACGAGGCTAACAAGTGCTACCCAGTTATCCCAATGTCCGCCGGACACCACGAAGTATGTGCCGCCGATCATCAAGGGCCCCCATACGATGATCACAGACAGTTCGCCCAATCCAAAATACTTTAGAGGCCAGGTGTAGAAAAGCAGGAAGAACAGACCTGCACCAACAAGCCAAAGGGTCGAAAGCCCGACCTTCCATGTGATCATGAGTCCCAATGCAAGAGCGATCGCCCCGGAGATATAGATATAGTTCATAAAGGCTCTCTTTGATAAAAAGCCATGTTCGAGTGGGTGCGGTCCATAGAGTGAACGGTAATAGTTGTTGTGGTCGATCCCTTTTCGGTGGTCGACCAGGTCATTCAGCAGGTTGTTGGTCGCATGCGCGAATACGATCCCGAGCACGGCGGCGAGGAAGATGGCCCAATTCAAGGTTCCCATGCGATAGGCCAGCAACCCGCCGATGATGCCGGCCGTTGCAGTCATGATGAACACAGCAGCCCTGCTGGCTACGAGCCATCGTGATATGACGTCAAGGTGCTCCCATTCCTCTCTCGAGATCCTGGGTATCACCCGTAACGCTTTGATCCACATTTTAATCATATAGACAGAGTTTAAATTAAACATAAATGAACCAGCAAAAGGGCTTGATTAATCGAATAATTTATTATTTGATAAGGCAATTTTATACCAGTAAGTTTTTCTTCTGATTTAAGTAATTGCAGGTTTTATAGGAAATACGTACAGGTATTATTTAGACTCAACAAAAATAATCAAAAACCTGACAGAACAAGCAAAAGATGAAATTAAAATGACATCCTTTTAACAGCCTCATATTTGTTTATTTTTTCACAAACTTTTGGTACTTTTGCGGAGCATAAAAATCCTCAAAAATACTTCCAAATGATCAACAACAACTTTGCCCGAAGACATAACGGTCCCTTCGGCGATGAGATCGCCAAGATGCTCGTAAAAATCGGGGTTAATTCCATCGATCAGCTTATCGACCAGACAGTTCCATCCTCCATTCGCATGAAGGAACCGCTGAACCTGCCGGTTGGAATGAATGAATATCAATACCTGAATCATATCAAATCGATTGGTGCGAAAAACAAACTTTACAAGAGTTTTATCGGACTGGGTTACTACGATACCATTGTTCCTGCTGTCATCTTAAGAAATATTCTTGAAAACCCGGGATGGTACACGGCCTATACTCCTTACCAGGCGGAAATTTCGCAGGGAAGGCTGGAGGCGTTGCTGAATTTTCAAACCATGGTTTGCGACCTCACGGCCATGCCCATCGCCAATGCATCCCTCCTGGATGAAGGCACGGCAGCTTCCGAAGCAATGATCATGCTTTTTAACAGCCGTGCGCGCGAGGCCGTGAAACGTGGAGCCAACCAGTTTTTTGTGTCTGAGAATATGTTCCCCCACTCGATCGATGTGATCCGTACCCGCGCCATTCCTTTGGGCATCGAACTGATCATCGGGAAGCAGGATGAGTTCAATTTCAACGACATGGTGTTCGGCTGCGCGATCCAATACCCAAACCAGCATGGCGCGGTTTGTGACTATTCATCCATCTTAAAAAAGGCGCATGATGCCGGCGCCATGGTGGCTGTAGCTGCCGACCTGTTGAGTCTGACCCTTCTTACCCCTCCCGGAGAATGGGGCGCCGACATCGTTTTCGGATCCACCCAGCGTTTCGGGATTCCGATGGGTTACGGCGGTCCGCACGCGGCCTATTTTGCCACCCGCGACGAATACAAGAGGCAGATGCCTGGCCGCATCATCGGGGTTTCGGTGGATGCCAACGGCAACCGTGCCCTGCGCATGGCCCTTCAAACCCGCGAGCAGCATATCAAGCGCGAAAAAGCCACCTCCAACATATGCACCTCACAGGTATTGCTTGCGGTGATGGCCGGCATGTATGCCGTGTATCACGGTCCGAAGGGACTTCGCCAGATTGCACGCCACATCAACATCCTAGCGGGGGTATTATCCCAGGAGGTACAGAAATACGGCTATCAGCAGGAGAACAGCCATTTCTTCGACACCGTGCTGATCAGGTTACCTGAAGGTGTAACCGCTGAATCCATCCGCAAAGCGGCACTCGAGCATGAAATGAACCTCAGGTATATCGATGCAAAAAATATCGGCGTAAGTATCGACGAAACAACCTCACTTTCCGACATCAATGCCCTTGTCAGCATTTTCGCCACGGCCAATGGGAAGAGTTATACGGAATTCATCTGCAATCCGCAGGAATGCGAACTGATTGCTACGCTTCCTGGGCAGCTTACACGCACTTCGGCTTATCTTGAAAATAAGGTTTTCAACAGCTATCATTCCGAAACGGAGATGATGCGCTATATCAAGAAACTGGAGATCAAGGATCTGGCACTTAACCGGTCGATGATCCCGCTCGGTTCGTGCACCATGAAACTGAATGCAGCATCTGAGTTATTTGCTTTGAGTTATCCCGAATTTGGCGGCATCCACCCTTTTGTGCCTAAAGATCAGGCGGCAGGGTACCAGTTCCTGATTGAGGAACTTGCCAAAGACCTTGCTACCATTACCGGTTTTGATGCTGTGTCGTTCATGCCGAACTCCGGCGCGGCCGGCGAATATGCCGGTTTGATGGTGATCCGCCAGTATCACATTGCACAAGGCCAGGGCCACCGCGATGTATGCATCATACCCTCGTCGGCGCACGGCACAAATCCTGCAAGTGCTGCCATGGCCGGGATGAAAGTCGTGGTCGTTAAATGCGATGAAAAAGGGAATATTGACCTGAATGACTTGCGCGAGAAAGCAATTCAGTACAAGGAAACTCTATCCTCGCTGATGGTTACCTATCCATCCACACATGGTGTGTTCGAGGAGGAGATCCTCGACATCATCCGCATAATTCATGAAAACGGAGGCCAGGTTTACATGGACGGCGCCAACATGAATGCACAGGTCGGGCTTACAAATCCCGGCATCATCAAAGCGGATGTTTGTCACCTGAACCTGCATAAAACCTTTGCCATTCCGCATGGCGGCGGCGGACCCGGCGAAGGCCCGATCGCGGTGGCAAAACATCTTTCGCCATTCCTGCCAAAGCATGTTTTTGTTGAAACCGGAGGGACTGAAGGCATCACCGCCGTGGCGTCAGCTCCATATGGCAGCGCACTTATCCTCACCATCTCTTACGCCTATATCAAGTTGATGGGTGGCGGCGGACTGACTGAAGCGACAAAAATAGCCATCCTGAACGCCAATTACATTAAATCGTGCCTCGAACCTTATTACCCGATCCTCTATTCGGGCAAGAATGGCCGCTGTGCGCACGAGATGATCGTTGACTGCAACGGCATCAGCCGGCAGACGGGCATTGGCGCCATCGATATCGCCAAGCGCCTTATGGACTATGGTTTCCATGCACCTACCGTAGCTTTCCCGGTGCACGGCACCTTGATGGTTGAACCCACAGAAAGCGAACCCTATTCAGAGCTGAACCGGTTTATCGAAGCGATGGTCATGATAAAGGGAGAGATTGATGAAATCACATCCGGGACTGCCGACAAGGCTGTAAACGTGATCATGAAGGCACCTCATACTGTGCAGATGGTTTCTGTAGATGAATGGACACTGCCTTATTCACGGCAGAAAGCTGCATTCCCGGTTGATTCGCTGAAAGAGGACAAATACTGGCCAACTGTAACCAGGATCGATGATGCGTATGGGGACAGAAACCTGGCGTGTACTGCGTAGTGAGCCCTCCCTAAATCCCTCCCCAAAAAGGGAGGGACTTTTTTCCCCTTCCCTGTTTGGGGAAGGGGAAATGGGATGGGGTGTTACATTTTATCAAGGCAGGATTTGATTTTTTGCCAGGTGTTTTCAATGTCGTTGTCGAGGCCGACAGAGAAACGAACCAATCCTTCGGACAATCCCATTTCACGCTGAATCTCTTCGGGAACCTCTGATGATGTGCTTTTCCCTGAGTTGCTGAACAGGGTTTTGAAGTAACCAAGGCTTACCGCAAGGTATCCTACCCCCGCTTTTTCCATCATCTCCATCAGCCTGGCTGCACGATCGGCAGTGACCATGTCGATGGCAATGAGGCCTCCGAAACCGAAATCAGGATTCATCATCTCTTTCATTTTCTGATGGCCCTTGTGATCAGGAAGACCCGGATAGTTGATCTTCACACCATGTCCTTTGAATTTTTCAGCGAGGTACTGGGCGTTTTTACTGTGCTGCTTCATGCGGATATGCAAGGTATGCAGATTCTTCAGGATGCTGGATGAACGCAGCGGGTCGAGGGCCGGACCAAGCAACATTGCGGTGCCATCGTTGACATTGCTAAGGGCATCGACAAACTCTTTTGAGGCGCAGATGGCTCCTGCAACGCAATCATTCTTTCCGTTGATGAATTTCGTCATGCTGTAAACAACGACATGGGCGCCCAGTTTGAAGGGAGCGATGATCATCGGGGTAAAAGTATTGTCGACCACCAGCTTGATATTGTGCTCATTTGAAATTTTTGCCAGGGCGGGCAGATCTGATATCTGAAGCAATGGGTTGGTCATCGATTCAGTGTAAATGATCTTTGTGTTTGGCTTGATCGCCTGCTTAACCAGGTCGAGGTTGGTGATATCAACGAAGGTGACATCGATATTGAATTTTTTCACATAATTAAACAGGAACGCAAAGGTGCCTCCATAGGTGGTTAGGCTGCATACGATATGATCACCGCTGTTGCAAATCTGCAAAATTGAGCAGGTGATGGCAGCCATTCCTGAGGCGGTAACCCACGCTGATTCAGTGCCTTCCATGGCCGCAAGTGCATCGGCAAGGTACTTGTTGCTCGGGTTCCAGTGACGCGAATAGAGGAAACAGCCTTCAGCTTCGCCCTGGAAGGTGTCAAGCATGGTTTTTGCCTGCATGAAGGTAAAGGTTGCCGAATCGCAAACGGAAGGATTCACATCTCCATATTCGCCGAATTGAAGGAGATCGAAGATTTTTGTAGAAGGGTCTTTTTGCATGGATTTGAGATTAAAATATCTGGCGCAAAAGTACAACTTTCTTCAGTTTCTCACCAATAACAGGCAAATTCAATTTCAGAAACAGCTGGCAACTTCGCGGCATTTACATAACAGTATAGAACCTCCAAAAATGATCAGATATACTTTTCCAGTATTGTTTTAAGTTCTGCGTATTCCGTCACCACCGGAAATTCAGGATAATCGCTGATCACATTTTGCGGCGGACGGAAGAGGATGCCGACATCGGCCTGTTTGAGCATGCTGATGTCGTTGTATGAATCTCCCATTGCAATCACCTGGTATGTAAGCCCCTGCAAGGCCTCCACGGTTTTTCGCTTGGGATCGGGCTGGCGCAGTTTGTAGTCGATGATCCGGTTGGTGTCGTCCATCACCAGGGTGTGACAGAAGAGTGTTGGCCGGCCAAGCTGTTTCATGAGCGGGTCGGCGAACTGGATGAAGGTGTCGGACACGACAATCAGTTGGGTGCGTTCTTTCACCCAGTCGATGAACTCATTGGCTCCAGGTAATGGCCTGATCTGCGCGATGACATTTTGTATGTCATGCAGCTTCAGCCCATGCTGATCAAGTATTTTCATACGGCTTCGCATGAGCAGGTTGTAATCAGGTTCATCGCGGGTGGTTCGGCGGAGCCCGGCAATGCCGGTTTTGTCGGCCACATTGATCCATACTTCAGGAACGAAAACCCCTTCGAGGTCGGAGCAAAGAATGTACATTGTGATGTTGAATTAAAATGTATTTAACAGGAATTGTTTGAAATCCAGGTAGTCAACCGGCAACTCGGTCACGAATTCGGGCTTGCCGTCAAGTCCTTCCAGGTTTTTTGGAAGCGGCGGGTCGACGCCGATGAGCCGGCGGATCTCTTCCGGGAATTTAGACGGGTGAGCAGTTTCAAGCGAAACAAAGAGCTGTTCATCCCTGTTTTCGGCCGGGTTCAGTTGCAGGTACTGCGATATTCCTGCCCAGGCCACGGCGCCGTGTGGTTCCAAAACGACGTTAAAGTTCTCATAGGTCTCCCGGATCGTCTCCCGGGTCACCTTGTCTGAAATACTGACCGAGAAGATCTCTTTTCGCATCAGTTCCATATCTGCCTCTTTATGAATGGCCCCTTTTTCATCCATGACGCCGCCATAGAGGGCTACAAGACGGGCCAGGTTGCTCGGATGCCCCACATTCATGGCGCTGGATATGCAATTTCTCGAAGGTTCGATTTTATCGTAAGATCCGCTGGAGAGATATTTGGGAAATTCATCATTTTCATTGGTGGCAATGATGAACTTTTTCACCGGCAGCCCCATCTTCATGGCAAGGACTCCGCCCATCATATCGCCAAAATTTCCTGATGGCACGGAGAAAATGATCCGTTCAGGATGATTTTCCATTCTGAGCCTCGAAAATGCATAAAAATAGTACACGATTTGCGGTATCAGCCTGCCAATGTTGATGGAGTTGGCTGAAGAGAGGCTGAGATGGTCAAGTTCAGGGTCGGAAAAAGCCTGCTTCACAAGCGCCTGGCAATCATCGAATTTTGCATCCAGCGCAAGCACATGCACGTTTTTTCCCAAGGTGGTCATCTGTTTCCGCTGCCGTTCGGTCACCTCCGATCGTGGGAACAACACAACAACCTCTATATTGTCAAGGTTATAAAAGGCATTGGCCACAGCACTCCCGGTGTCGCCAGAAGTAGCCGTGAGAATGAGCAGTTTCTTTCCGTTCAGCTTTATGTAATGCTGCATCAGGCGCCCCATCATCCGTGCTGCAAAGTCTTTGAATGACGCAGTTGGACCCTGGTCGAGGCGCATGATAAATTTACGGCCGGCAACATGTTCCAGAGGAACATTAAAATCATACGCTTCCTGAATGATGCGCAGCAATTCCTGCTCATCGATCTCACCATGCAGGTAATGTCTTGCAACCTCAAACGCGATGTCGGAATAGCACTTGCCAGAAAATCCCAGGATGGTCTCCATCGGAAGAACCGGAATTTTCTCCGGCAGATAGAGCCCACGGTCGGGAGCCTGACCCTTGATCAGGGCCTCGCTGAAGGTAACTTTTGGTGCCTCCAGGTTGGTCGAGTAAAATTTCATAGGTTCCTGCATGGTTAACACTTTCCGATCGTTGCAGAAGAGGCACCCCCGGCAGAAAATTCCGGTGATGTGACGTTGATTTTCTTTCCATCGAGCACCGACAACGCCTGGTCGATGTCCTTAATGATATCATCGGAGTGTTCAACCCCTACGCAAAGCCGGATGAGGTTTGAAGGGATCCCGGCAAGCCTCCTCCCCTCCTCGCCTTGCTGTGAGTGGGTCGAGATGGCCGGGATGGTGGCCACCGACTTGATCCTTCCCAGGTCGGTGGCACGCCATATGCGTGTAAAGGAATCAAACACATCGCGTGTTTGCCGTGCATCGCCTTTCACCAGGAACGACATCAGGTGGCCATACCGGTTGACAGGTTTGCCATACTGGTCGTCATATTCAGCATCAACCAGGAACAGGTATTCTAAAGCCAGGGGATGCAGCGGATGGTCGTCAAGCCCGAGGTACTCGACCCTTTCAACATGCTTGTGCTGCGTCAGGAATTGCGCCACCTTCATCGTACTTCTGCTCATATGGTCCATGCGCATGCGGATGGTGCGGATATCGTTTATGGCCAGCACAGCATTCAGCGGTGAAATATTCGGGCCATTATCACGGTTTGGGAGAAGTTTGAGATAGCCGGCAAAATCAGCCTTCATTTCAGGATTATCAATTTTCGAGTTAATATTCTTCCTGGAGATAATTGCCCCCGAAATACCGAATCCGCTGGTGGCCAATGATTTTGTGACCGATTGCACCACGATGTCGGCGCCGTGTTCGATCGGCCGCAACAAAGCGGGTGTCGCAACCGTTGAATCGACAATCAATGGAATTCCAAATTTATGAGCCAATGCGGCTACTTTTTTAATGTCAAAAAAAGCAAGCCCGGGATTGCTGGGAAGTTCGCCGTAAAGAAAGCGGGTATTCTCATCGATGAGCGATTCCCATTCAGCAAGGTCGGCTGAATGAACAACCTTTCGCCATTCAACCCTGCGCTCAAGGTCTTTCCGCATGGAGAATTGCTGGTAGGTTCCCCCGTAAACCTGCGTGGTGGCGACAAAGTTGATCGGAGTTTCCGGGTGTTTCAAATCGGCCACCAGGAAGGGGTCAGTAGCGCTCTGGATGGCTGCCATCCCCGACGACGTTGCAATGCATGAAGTTTCAACATCCGAGCCATAGCCATCCAGCAACGCAAGCACCCCTTCCAGGTAATACATGGTCGGGTTGGCAATGCGTGAATAGCACCAGGTTGGTATTTTATACCCAAGCGCGGCTTCCATCTCATCCGAGTCGCGGTATGCCTGTGAACTTGCCATGTAAACGGGTTCAATGATGGAGCCCTGGTTGAAATCGAGCGCTTCCTGCATGGAATAGATACCATGCGCAGCAATAGTATCGAACCTGCATTGCTTCATTTGCTGCTTGTAATCATGATGCCATTGCAGGGCACGGCCTGCTGCTTCAAGGTAATGGTTCATTCGGTTCGGAGCCATGATGCATTATTTTATGTTGTGGATTTCAGTTATGGAATTTAACGCGTTTTAATTTGAGCCGGCAGTTGAAGTGACCTATGATGATCTCAAAATTAGTTAAATATTTCACAAACAATCCTGTTGCCCAAAAGAAATTTTTTATGTCACGGCGTTGAAGGAAAGTCGATTTCAGATAATTTCTTTGTTACTTTGTCCGTTTATACGCTGACCCGCCTTCAATATATAAGGCCATTTGAAGGCAAAATCATTATAACATCTCCAGCCATGAAAAGAAATATTTTTACCACCTGCATCGGGTTTACGATTGCCCTCGCACTGCTTATATCCATTAAAACACCTGCACAGGAAAGCCCCCCGACGTTGAAAAAGTTTGCAGGCACATGGTCAGGATCACTGAAGATTCAAAACATGACACTGCGTCTTGAGATGAATGTTACATTCAGTGAGACCGACAGCATGATGGTGACATTCGACAGTCCCGACCAGGGAATCCTGGACCTGCCAACCGACAAAGTGGTGGTTACGGAGGATTCATTCGTGGCATCCTTAAAGGCCATCGGTGGAAAATTTGCAGGAAAGATCAACAAAGAGTTCAGTGCCATCGATGGTTCCTGGGAACAGGGCGGGATGAAGTTCCCGATAATTCTGGAACACCAGGTAACCAGGACGGGGCTAAACCGGCCGCAGGAGCCAAAGCCTCCTTTTCCATACAGGGTGGAGGAGGTCACATTCCCCAATGCCGGGGAAGGGTTTGAACTGGCGGGAACGCTGACAATGCCCGAAAAAGAGGGGCGCTACCCGGTTGCCATCCTGGTCTCAGGATCGGGTCCGCAAAACCGGGATGAGGAACTCCTTGGGCACAAACCCTTCCTAGTGCTGGCCGATTACCTTACCCGGCAGGGATTTGCTGTTTTGCGTTATGATGACCGGGGGGTAGGAAAATCGAAAGGTGACTTTAAAACCGCCACCTCGCTTGATTTTGCAACGGATGCGGAAGCAGCGCTCGACTTTGTAAAGAGCCGGCCCGACATTGACTCGTCCAAAATGGGGTTTATCGGCCATAGCGAAGGAGGCCTCATTGCCCCCATCGTTGCTTCCCGGCGAAATGATGTCGCCTTTGTGGTGCTTATGGCAGGTCCCGGAATCACCGGCGAACGGATCCTCCTGCTTCAATTTGCGCTCATATCCAAATCCGAAGGAGGGGAGGAAAAAACCATCAGAGAAAACGATAAGCTCAGCAAGGATATCTATGCAATTCTGAAAAAAAACCAGAACAATGCGAAAGCCGGGCAGAAGATCAGGATACTGCTGGCTGATTCTGACAGGAGGAACGCGAAGGATACCAGCTACCATCCAATGTCGGAAGCGGATGTCAGCAGGCAGATTGAAACCCTTACTTCGCCGTGGTTTCGGCGCTTTCTGACCCTCAACCCCGAAGATTATCTTTCAAAAGTTAAATGCCCTTTGCTTGCGATAAACGGAAGCCTTGACCTGCAGGTTCCGCCAAAGGAAGATCTGGAAGCCATCGAAAAAGCACTTATTTTCGGAGGCAATTCCGTTTACGTGACCGAAGAACTTCCCGGGCTGAACCATCTTTTTCAGACAGCTACGACAGGGAGCCCCACGGAGTATGGGAAGATTGAGGAGACCATCTCGCCGGTCGCACTTGAGCTGATTGGCAAATGGATGAAGGAAAATGTAAACAGGTAAACGGGGATGTCTTACGTCACGTATACCTGTTCACCAGGTGCAGGTTTATCTTTGTACGTTTAATTTGCGTGTTTCAATGACCCTTCCCCCGCTAACCAGGCGGTAGAGGTACAAGCCGTTGCCCAGCGATGAAGTTGATATCTGAATTCTGTCGGAACCGGTTTTTACAACTTCCATTTTCAACGTGCGCCCGGTCAGATCAGAGATTTCCAGCAACATGTCGCGATCGATCGAACTCAGCAGGATGGTCGTTTCATCCCTGGCCGGGTTCGGGAAATTCTGGCCAAGAGATGCGGAATGGTTGCATGATTTTTCGCTGGCGCCAACCCCCTGCATGAACCAGTCGTAGGTTTTCTTGATAACATCATTCCTTACAGCCACGTTCTGAACCATTTCAAGGCCTACACCAAAATAGGTAACCTTTGCCAGGTCTTTGGTAGATTTCACCGCGCCGATTTTTGTCAGTGCCGTATTATAATAGAAGGTGGCCGTGGCATTCTGGACAGGCGTTATCTGGTCGGGATACATGTTTCCTGCATAAACGTCGACAATGTTTGATGTTGCGACGGCTCCGTATATGGGATCAGCAACATTGGCGATCAGCTTGTTGTTGGCGGTGCTTCCGTCATCCACATAGGTGGCCTTTAAATAATTTGTGTACAGATCCTTGGTAATCAGCGTGCCGTGATTTCCAGCCACGCCGCTCATGATATCCCAGCCGATATCCTGCCCGGCAACAAGAAGGTTTTTACCATTATCCACAAATGATTTCACGACCGTTGCTTCCGGGTCGGTGAAGGCCGGGAAGGTCCATGCGCAATTGTAAAAAATGTTCAGTACCTCTGAAAGGATTCCTGCATTTTTAGCCTGCACGAACTGGTTTGATTTCATCACGGCCAGGTGATCACATCCTGCCTCTTTGAGTCCGTTGATATAGACATCCTGGTGCAGCGTGGCATTGTTGTCGCCTGCAGCATTTACAAGGAGCGTGTTTACACTTGAAATCACATGGAGGGTAAAATATTTCAACGGGGCGTTAAGGTTGTTGACAGAGGAAAGCTCAAAGGTAAATTCTTCAAAGCCAGCTGAGTCGCCGGGCTTGACATGCAGAATCATCGGTTTTGGGGTCCCTTTGACCAGGTCAACAACGGTACTGTCAGAAAAGGTCACGCCATCGATTTCGAAACCAGCGCTCCAGCCAACCGGCGGACTTGAAACCAGTTTGATCTTAAAGGGGTTTGTTCCGGTAATATTGCTGTTTGCCAGCAGGTTAAAATCTGTCAGGAGGCCGGGCTGTCCGAGTTTCATCACACTGTCGGCCGTGCTGATGTTGCCAACATACAGGTTGGTTCCGTTGATCGCGGGAACCACATCGCCTGAAAGGATCTCCTGGTGACCTTCGGACACAAAAGCGACCACTTCGCAATTTTCCACCACGCAGGAAACGTTGTTATAAGCAGCAGGAATGGTATACGTGTATGACCTGTTGACCAGGGATCCCAGGGTTGTAGTTGTAACTGCATCGCCCCACTGGCCTGTGATGAGATATCGCAGCATCTCCATGTGCTCGTAATTGTTACCGGCTCCGCCGCCGGTTTGCGGGCCAAAAACGTGATTTTGGATCAGTGCAACGTTGATATAATTTGCAGGAACACTGCTTCCTGACGTATAATACAATTCAACATTGACCGTCAACTCACGGGTAGTGGCATTAAATGAAGTCTCCACCCCGACATTGACCGGCGACAATTGTTGCATGATAATGGCCGAGTTGGCTGTCCAGTCGCCACGGTTAAGCGCCGTAGTCGAGCCTGAAAACACATGCCTGTTTACGGTTCCTGAAGGATAGCCGGTCAGGCCGGTTTGACCGGCCAGCGGATCACCAAAAGGGGTGCGGTAATCAGGTTCACCGGCAGACGGGTTTGCAAACGAGCCCTGGTGAATGGCGATAACCGCCGCCCTTCCGGGATTATTGGCCAGGATGGCTGCCGAAATTGCATGCCCTTCCGGGCAATACTGGCAATGTATTCCGGTATACTCTTCCAGAACAACATTTTTATTGAGGGGCTGGGTCGTAACCAGTGTTTGTGAATGTACAGCAAACATGCCGGCGGCAAAGATCATTAAGGTTGTAAAAACTTTTTTCATGGGTGAAGGGTTAGGTGAAAAACGTATCATGCTACAAACTTACAAAATTAGCCAACGGATATCGCTAAATAGTTGCCTTATGTGTGGTATTTTATATCGAGTGTTAGCCGTTCGCCCTTGTTACTCTGACAACCAATTTAATGCTTCTTGTGTTATTCCGTTATACCAATCAACCTCATTGTCAGTTAAGTTTACCAATTCGTTTGAACGATCAAAAAATCTTTGAATATGACTTGGCTCCGGAATATAACCTGCCTTGTATGAATCCTCAACCATTTTAAGGAAAACGCTTAAAGGCAATGGGACAATCGTTGACGTTCCACCATAATATTGAATATTCATTTTGTGCAATGCGTAAAAATGTGCTATACAAGCATCATTTATATTAGGAGCTATAAACAAGCAATACGCAGGTTTTTCTGTTTCTCTTTTATATTTTGCAAGATGTCTTGTAACAGGTTCGCCTTCTGTTTCATATTGTCTTTGTCCGCTTTGCATTGTTACTTCCACAGTCAAACCAAAATCTCCGTAATCGCAAACAATATCGGCCATATTTCCTTGGGCTGTTGACATTGGATTTCCAAAATCATCAAATTTCAGATTTGCTTTAATATTTCCTCCGTCCCAACATGGTCATTGCTCGCCAAGTGTTCCATTCTAACATTAATGGCGTGTCGTAAAGAGACTTGCCAAGTATCTGGTCAAAGATTGTGTTTATTTCCTCCAATCGTCGGTAGTCCTTTATTGCAGCAACTTGTTCTGTAATAATCTGTTCTTTTCTAACTTCTAATTCGTCAGCAAATATGGTTTTGAGTTCAAGTAATGTTGCAGTTGCAGATATTTGAATTTGTGGAAATTCTGTCCTTAATCTTTGTTCAAGTAGTTCCCTGTTGTCTGTTAATAACTCAAGTTTCGGGGTTAAATTAATTGTATAATATTTCACTATTCATGCGGCTTTTCGACGGTTTTTCTCTTCCAGTTCTTTTGCGAGAATATCAATTATCGATTTGCTCAGAATATTTTCCTCCAACATAATGC
>JBBQUQ010000014.1:0-50039 GCA_038212325.1 Bacteroidales bacterium | reverse complement strand
CCTGATGGCTCAATGTCAGAATGATGTTGAGAGGTATGGCACAATGCTGGAATTATGTTGGGCCTGATGGCTCAATGTCAGAATGATGTTGAGAGGTATGGCACAATGCTGGAATTATGTTGGGCCTGATAGGCTCAATGTCAGAATGATGTTGAGAGGTATGGCACAATGCTGGAATTATGTTGGGCCTGATGGCTCAATGTCAGAATGATGTTGAGAGGTATGGCACAATGCTGGAATTTCCGCCTAAGGCCAACTCCTTAATATCCTGGGTGCAGCATTCATTCACATACAATCCCGGTAGGGATGTTATCTTTCTAGCACGCACGTGAATATATGCCAGCTTGTCCCTTTAGGGACAATATATTTTTTTGGGCAAATGCGGGGCGTAATATGAAACCGCCAGGAAAATTTACATAAAGAATTCATTGATTTGCTGCACTATGAAGCGGATCTCTCGTTTTTTCAACGAATTATAGAAAGGCAGCCTGAGAAGGGTGGAAGAGAACCTGTCGCTGTTGGGAAGTTCCCGGCCGTCATGCTTGTCGATAAAATAGGGGCTGGAATGGAGTGGAAGGTAATGAAAAAGTGCAGTGATGCCTTGTGTTTTTAAAAAGGTGATCAGTTTGTCTCTAACCTCTCCCGATAGAACCGTCACGTAGAAAATGTTGCCGTTTACCGTTGCAAAGTCCGGGATGACCGGGCATTTCAGGCATCCATTTTCCTCAAGGGGCTTAAGCAAATCATAATAATTCCACCACACGTTCTTTCGGCGGGATTGTATCCTGTCAAACCGGATGATCTGGGTGTACAGGAAGGCAGCTACCGCATCGGAAGGCAGGTAGGAAGACCCGATGTCGACCCAGCCGTATTTATCCACCTCGCCCCTGTAGAAAGCTGCACGGTTGGTCCCTTTTTCCCAGATGATCTCGGCCCGCTTTTCAAATTTGCTGTCATTCACGATGAGCAGACCACCTTCCCCCGAGGTGATATTTTTGGTTTCGTGAAAAGAAAAGGTGCCAACATGGCCGATCGAGCCCAACGCTTTTCCACGGTGATATGAATCGATGGCATGGGCTGCATCTTCGACCACAAATAACCTGTTTCGATGTGCGATGTCCATGATGCGGTCCATGTCGCATGCCAGTCCGCTGTAGTGAACAACCACAATGGCTTTGGTTCGCGAGGTGATGAGTTTCTCAATTTCGGCGGGGTCGATGTTGGGAACATCCGGCAGCGTGTCGGCAAAAACCACCTTCGCGCCCTGCACCAGGAAGGCATTGGCGGTCGACATGAAGGTGAAGGAGGGCATGATCACCTCATCTCCGGGCTCAATCCTGCACAAGAGTGCTGCCATCTCCAGTGCATCGCTGCACGATGTGGTCATCAGAACCTTCGCAAAACCAAACCGTTTTTCAAAAAATGCGTGACACTTTTTGGTGAAAGGTCCGTTGCCGGCAAGGGTCCCCGAAAGTGCCCCCCTGATCAGGTAACTGAAGGAGAACCAGGGAATGAAAGGTTTGTTGAATGGAATTGGCATGTCAAATTAAACCCCTATTTTTGCCTGCGAATTTAGTGTATTTTTTTATTCCCTTACGATTGGCCAAGCGAACCTACCTGCAAGATATTCTCAGCATCCTGGGCAGCAACCTGATGGTGACGTTTTGCAACCTTTCGATTGGGGTCATCCTGACCAGGTTGCTCGGGGCAGCCGGGTTCGGACTTTATTCAGCCATCATTGTGGTGCCGATCATGGTCATTGGTTTTACCCAGCTCGGCATCCGCCGAAGTACGATCTACCACATCGGGAACAAACTCCTGCCCGAAGACCATATTGTTTCCGCACTTTTCCTGCTGCTACTGTGGACCAGCGTCCTCAGCATCCTGATATGCGGGTTTGTCTATTTTTTTTCAGCAGGCCAGCCCTTCGACCCGCTGATTATTGTCCTTGTACTGCTCACCATCCCGCTCCTCCTTACCAATGTGTTTGCCGGCGGCGTTTTTCTGGGAAAGGAGGATATCAGGAGAGCCAGCGTGCTCAATGCCGGGCCAACTATCATGACTCTTTTGCTGACCATTCTGTTCGTGTGGGGGCTGAAAATGTCGGTGCTGGGCGCTTTTCTTGCCATCGCCCTGGCCAATTTCATCATGTTCTTTTTCACCTACCGGATCATCATCGTTCAGTTCAGGTATAACATCACCTGGAAATACCACGAAGGGATCATGAAGAGCATGGTCAAACTGGGGCTGGTGAATGCCATTGCGATTTTTATCATGCAGCTCAATTACCGGCTTGATATCCTGATGCTTAAAAAACTTTCCACCCTGGAGGAGGTTGGATTTTATTCGCTGGCGATGCAGATCGCCGAACAGTTGTGGCACATCCCTTATGCCATCGAATCGATCATTTTGAGCCGCAGCGCGAACACCAGTGATGACAAATTCGTGCACCGCACCGTTGCCTCCATTTTCAGGGTTTCGCTGCTCATTGGCCTGGTTAGCGGACTGCTCATTTTTTTCATTGCCCCATCCGTTGTTCCCCTTGTGTTTGGGAAAGAGTTTGCCCACAGTGTCGCCATGATCCAGGTGGTGCTTCCCGGCATCTTGGTCCTGGTAGGATTCCGTATCCTCAACAGCCGCCTAACGGGGATGGGAAAACCCCAGATCGCCATCTATACCTTTTTGCCTGCCCTTGTCATCAACTTCATACTCAACCTGTTCCTGATTCCACGTTTTGGAGGGATAGGCGCAGCATGGTCAACCAATGTCAGTTATGCTGCCGGCTCCATCATTTTCGTCATCATATATTCCCGAATGGTCAACATGCCGCTTCGTGAGATATTCAGGTACAGGGCCAGTGATTTCTATTTTTTCCGTGACATTAAAAAGCGCCTTGCAGGTAAACCCGGCATCGGGTGATTCGGCTTTTTTATTTTGCAGACAGCCTCTTCAGCATCCTGGTCCAAACCAGCTGATAAATGAGCCATATGATCTTGTCGGTGCACTTAAGGTACAGGATTCGTTTAAAGTTTGTCACCGACGATGCGGAAACCGGGTTGTTAAGGCCGGGTTCATAAATGCCGTCAACCAGCATTCTCCCGTAGTTGTGGTTTGTGGCATAGGCCCAGTATGCAGTTGTAAAACTTTTTGTGTTCCATAATGTCCGGAACATTTTCCGCCGCATGGCCACCTTGTCATACAAGTTGGTCCAGATATCCTGCATGGTAGTATCGATCTCACCAATCGTCATGTTTGGGGTGTTGATCGTTGCAGCCATAAAATGATATTGCTGCCAGTCGGAAGGATAGTTGGTCAACCCGATCCTGTTTTGCGCTTTCAGCCTGTCATACAGGCCAGTACCTGGCAGCGGGGTCAAAATGGTGCACTGGTATGCATCAATGGAGCTATAGCGGATAAACTCCCCGCGGGCATGCAAGTCATCCTCCCTGTCGCTCTCCATCCCGAATATCATGAACGCCAGGATCCCGATGCCATGCCGGTGCATTTTTTTAAAGACCGTATCATAGGAACCCACTCCCCGCTTCAGGTTGAGATTCTTTTTAACATCTTTAAGCGCCTGGGCAGTCTCCGCTTCAATGCCAATCATCATGATGACACAGCCACTCTTACTCGCCCAGTGAAGCACCTCCTCGTTATCTGCAAAGTTGACGGCAGCCTGTGAAAGCCATCGTTTCTTTATTCCCCTTTCAACCATCCCCTTGAACAGCCTGACGGCGCGTTCATCGGCTCCTTTTTTATTGTTTACCAGGTTGTCATCGACAAAAAACAGCATGGGCCGTGTGGTTTCTGAAAGTTCAGCCAACACATCCTCTACATCCCGTTCGCGGTAGGTTTTGCCGCACATTTGCGTTACTGAACAAAAATCGCATCCCAGCGGGCATCCGCGCGACGTTTGCACCAGGTCATAAATATATGGATATTTGTAGATGTCGCGCCTGGCATGGGGAATATCTTTAATATCGGTAATGCCTCCTTCATACAGCCGCTTCAGGGAACCCGATTCAAAATCGGCTATAAGTTCATTCCAGGCACCCTCAGCCTCACCAGTCACAACAGCATCGACATATTCAAGCACTTCGTCCGTGAACATGGAGGCATGAATGCCTCCCATCACGGTGTGAATGCCGGCTTTCCGGTACACGGCCGCTATTTCGTAGGCCCTGGGAGCATTCGAGGTGAAACTTGTAAATCCCACGAGGTCGGCCGGTTTAAAAGTGAAATCCTCGAAGCTTTCATCAAGCAGTTCCACTTCCCAGTGAGGCGGGGTAAGGGCTGCGACAATACCCAGGCCGAGCGGCATAAACCGGGTCATCGGGTGGTTTATAAACCCCACCCGGGCTTTGTTGATTGGATTGATAAGAAGCAGCTTCCGGGGTTTGATTTCGGTCATGGAGAAAAATTCAGGTTTTACTCATTGTGCGCATGCAAGTTTACGTAAAATATAATTATGTTACTTTTGTCTAAAATTTAATCACTGCTTATCCCCTTTGGGCAAGTAAATAAATCATTGGCACATCTAAACATGCATTGGTGTTAACACATGAAAAAATCAACCACATTAGGCACAATAATTCACAATAGTAACATTTTTTGGTTTCAAGTACTTTGAAATTTCAATAGCAGTATTAATAAGGGTACTAATAAGGTATTAGTCAATTCGTTTGAATATTTCTATGCTAAAAATCAGCCGGAAAAATATCTATTGTGAACTATTTGCCTATTGTGGTGAAGAATAATGAAAATAAGAAAGACGAATCTATCTTATATCTAGGTTAAAATTTGTATTAAAATCTAAACTTGCTTAAAGGGGATAAGCAGTATTTATATTCATCGATGTAACTATGTTCCGTTATGGAAACAGACGATCTCAGTAAAATTCCTCCTTTTTTCATCTTCGGAAGGCCGCGTTCGGGTACCACGCTGCTCACCACGCTCTTCAATGCCCATCCGAATGTGAGGATTGCCCCTGAATTCCCGGTCATGCTGTTTCTGTACCAGCAGTTTAAGGATGTTAAAATATGGGATGAGGCCACCATCCGGTCGTTTGTGGACTACGCGCTGGACAATGTCAAATTTAACACACAGCGCGTTGAGAACCTGAAAATCGACCGGGAATTCATCGTTGGTGAACTGCTGAAATATAAAGAGGTCGGCTCAATCCAGCTCTTCCTGAAAAGTATCAATTACTACGCGTTCACGGTTTACGACAAGAAAGAGACCTTGTGGATCGGCGATAAAAACCCCATCTATTCGATTTTTGCATCCCGCTTCAGGAAAATATTTCCCGATGCCAAGTTCATTTGCATCATCCGCGATTATCGCGATAATTTTATTTCTATTAAAAAGTTAGCTGAGAAGGGTGTGGCAGTGGAGGCCCCGGTATTGTCGCTCCAGGTTGGGAGATGGCGTTATTTCACCAGCATTTTCCTGGAATGCAGGCGTCGTTTTCCTGACAAGTATTACATCATCCGGTATGAAGACCTGGTGACTGACCAGGAGAGCACTTTCCGCTCCCTTTGCGAATTTCTTGGCATTGCCTATGATCCGTCGGTATTTGAATTTCATACAAAACGGCAGGAGGTGTCGGAAATATTTGCCAACACCGTGTGGGAAAAGTTTCACGACAATCTGTTGAAACCGATCAGTACCGCCCGGATGAATACCTGGCAGAGCGAACTTACAGAGGAGCAGGTGAGGATGGCAGACCAGATTGCCGGAAAATATGCCGAACGGCTGGGTTACGAAAGGCGTAAAGGCTTTAACCTCCGGCTGTTTCTTAAAGCAAGCCCGATGTTAACCTATAACTATGTCCTGCTTTGGCTGATGGTATTCGGCAGCTACCTTCCCTATAAGGTAAGCCAATGGTGGTTTTTTAAAGCTTCGATCCTGCTGAAAACTTATCTGCGGCTTGTCGGCAAAAAACCGGTGCCTATCTGATGATGCGATCATCAAATTCTCCATTGATATAGCGTTGCATCAGTTTATAGCGCTGCAGTTTTCCACTAGAGGTTTTTGGGATTTCATTGGACTTTATCGGAACCAGTTCGTCAACGGTAATGCCAAGATTGCTGCGCAGGAGTGCCCGGAGCTGTTGAAATGCTGCTGTCGTTTTCTGATCGGGCACGCCGGCCAGGAAGGCAATCACTTTGTCGCCGCCGGTATCCCGGTTCGTAACGGCACCAAAACAAACCTTGCCATAGGCGATACCGTCGAGGGAGCAGGCCATGGTTTCGAGATCATTGGCAAAATAGTTTCGTCCGTTTTTAAAAATGATATCCTTCTTGCGACCGCTGATGTAAAGGTTGCCTGCAAAGAAGAACCCGATATCCCCTGTTCGAAGCCACTCTCCGCAAAATGCAGACGCGGTGGATCCGGGTTTGTTGTAATAGCCTTTTGCAACGCTGCGCCCTCTCACCTGGATAAGGCCTGAATTGCCATCACCGACAGCCTGGTCCTGTTCATCCGCAATTCGGATTTCAACATCGTTCAAAGCCATGCCAAGTCCCGACAGCAGCTTGGCCGATGGCTCGGAAGGATCAACCGGCTGAGCCCTGTTTTCCCGGTCAAGCAGGGTGGCGTCAAAAGCCGTGACTACCGTGGGCTGCATTAGCGGAGTAAAAGAGATGGCTAAGGTTGCTTCGGCCATGCCGTAAACGGGCATCATGGCTTCGGGTCTGAAGCCTGATTGCCCGAGTGCTGCCACAAAATCCTGCATGATCTTCACAGAAATTGGTTCGGCGCCATTGAGCAGTGCCTTCATGGCAGAAAAGTTCCAGGTATCGGTTGATTTACTTCGTTTTAAGTATCTTAAAACCAGGGCAAGTGCAAAGTTCGTCCCTCCCGAAATGGTGATCTTTTGCCGGCTCATCAGATTCAGCCACAACCCCGGGTTCATGATGAAATCAATGGTTTCGATATGGTACTGGGCGGTTAGCGCATACAAAGGTGTAAGGTGGTACCCGATGAGGCCCATATCGTGAAACAGCGGCATCCAGTTGCCCCCGTTATCCGGATAATGGAGATCAAGCCCGATTCGGATGGCATCAATGTTTGCCACCAGGTTTCCATGTGTAAGCATGATCCCTTTCGGATCGCCGGTGCTGCCCGACGAAAACTGGATAAACGCCAGGTCATCAGGCACCAGACGGGGAACGGGAAATTCTCCGGAACAATCAAGCTCATTCCGGTGCACTAGTTTCCCGGCAGGCAGGTTGCCGGTGTCGTTCACCTCCTGGCTCGTGAAAATACATGGGCCCGCCAATTGTTCATATACATCCAACAGTTTAACCACCGACGGATTGTACCCCGAAAAGGTCATCGGCGGCTGCAGGATCGTAGGAACAAGTCCGAGCAGGAAGGAGCCCCAAAGAAGTTCGATGGTTTCCCGGTTGTAACGGGTGGCGATGATTATGTTATCGCCTTGTTTCAACCCCAGGTTCGAGAATCCGGAGGCAATCTGTTTCGCCGCTACATAGAGATCCTGGTAGGTTTGCTTTGTTACGGTCCCAAACTCGTCAACATAACCGATAAACAAGTCATGAGGGTCGCGTGCCGCCCTTGATAATAGATCAGGTAACGTTAATTCAGGTTGGTAATATGCGCTTAATTCCGGCATAAAAAAATTAATCTTTGCTTTATCGTGAGTTTGTCTATAAGGAAAGAATTTTAGATATCTTTTTCTGAGTCAGTTATCCAAATTTATTCGACCTGCAAAGTAACGAATAAGTCAGCTATCTGCCATATTTCGGGAAAAACCTTACCTTTGCGCTTTAATAACAAGCCACATGAATATTGAAGATTTCATCGCCCGCCTGGAAGAAGAATATGAAGACCTGGTGCCTGGTACGCTCAAGCCCGGCAGTGTGTTCAGGGAGGTTTTCGAATGGAATTCCATCAACGCACTCATCCTGATTGCGCTGGTTAAAACCGAATACGATGTCACCGTCAACGCTGAAGACATCGCCACCTCCAGAACCGTAGAGGACCTCTTCAGGATTATTCAGTCGCGGGTGTAATAAACCTTTGTGAGAAATTTCGTTTCTTATATATCTGACATTAGTTTTAATCCCTCGTCGGCCATCCGGGCAATTGAAATTTCTTCAAAAAAAAGATAGGGCGGCCATTCAAATCCAAAAAGAGTTTTAGTTTCGGCGGTTAGTTCAACGGCCTTTATTGAATCTATTCCATAAGCTGCAAGGCTGTTGGCAGCGTCGACCGATAAACTGTTGTTCAGGTGAAGCGAAACCCAGTTAACGAGAAATTGTTCAAGGTTTGCAGGTTCTCCAACCGCAAAATGCTCCTGCATTATTTCCGGGTCCGCAATCAAACGGTCTGCAATCAGCTCAAACCTGCCGGTAAGTAATGCATCCCGGTTGGCCCGGCGCATGATTTTACCGCTTGAGGTCTTTATGACAGAACCTGTCCTGATCAGGGCGATGCGCACCGGCTGCACTTCAAATTCACGGGAAATGGCAGCAATGATTGCATTTAAAATACTTCCTGTATCCGGGGGTATGATCGACCGCCGCAGCTCAGCCACCACGGCCATCCTCTCTTTTGAGTTATGCTCGATGGAGAAAACAGCGCAACCTGTTTTCCTGATCGACGAATGGCTTGCTTCAACAGCTTCCTCAACGTCCTGTGGGTAGAAATTACGGCCGTGGATGATTACAAGGTCCTTCAGCCGTCCGGTGATAAAAAGTTCATCGTTGTGTAAAAATCCGAGGTCCCCGGTACGCAGCCATACAGGATTGTTCCCGCCGGCAGGGCTCGCCCTGAAGACCTCCTCTGTCAGCACTGGTTTGCCAAAATACCCCATGGCAATTGTGCTCCCGCTTGCCCAAATCTCCCCGACTTTATAGGGTGGCTGAATCTCGCAGGTTTCCGGATCTGCGATCAGGACGGAGGTGTCGATGCTGACCCTTCCGTTACTGGCAATCCACTGGATGTCACTGCTTTGATCCTCATTCAATACCGGAACCACCATGTTTTGTACCAGGGCGGATGTTCTGACCGGCAGGTAAAAAGTAGGCCTTGGCTCTGTGGCGCCAACCAGGATCAGGGTTGACTCTGCCATACCGTAAGCGGGGATCAGCGTTTCCGGCTTTAATCCAACCGGCAAAAAAGCCGACAAAAACCGGTCGAGGGTAGATTTTCTCACTGGTTCGGCCCCACTGTACATGACCCGGAGGGAGGTGAGATCGAGGCTGCCCCGCTGAGTATCATCGATTTTATCAACGCAGTAGTTAAAGGCGAAATCGGGCTGTCCGCTAACGGTAGCCCGGTAACGGGTGATGGCCTTCAAGAGGTAATATGGGTTGGAAATAAAGATGAACGGGGGGATCAGCACGGCCGATGAACCGGAGAAAACTGTCTCCAGAATTCCGAAGATCAGGCCAAGGTCGTGGAACTGCGGCACCCAGTGCACAGCAACATCATCGGGGGTGATCCGGAAAATAAGCTGCAGTGAACGCAGGTTATACATGATATTCCGGTGACTGACCATCACCCCTTTGGGATTGCCGGTTGAGCCAGAAGTATACTGCAGAAATGCCAGGTCTTCAAACCCGGGTTCGACCGGCGCCAGGGTTAACGGGTCGGTAATTGACCATGTATCCGTGGTATGCCATTGCAGGTTGGCGAGCAAGGGGTCCTCCGCAAAATTCCGTTCCAGCGAACGGGCAATGGCGTCGGTGGTAAGAATTGAAGTGGCCCCGCAATCAGCGGCAATCGTACGGATACGGTGTACCGAACGGTTTTTACGGGGAGGATATGCGGTGGCAGGAATGGTGCCCGCAAAAAGGCATCCGAAAAAAGCAAGGATAAAATCAAGCCCCGGCGGATAGAACATCAGGACATTCCTGCCTTTCAATCCCAGTGCTGTCAATTTTAGTGCTATATTTCGTGCGCCGGTATCCAGTTCGCCGTAGGTTAACGAACCTGCCTCATCCTCGCCGTTTGCCAGAAATGTAAAGGCAATTTTCCCGGGATGAAGGACAGACCGCTGCCGCAATACAGAGACCATGGTGGCCTGGTCGGGGGTGAGCTGCAAGTCACCGGGGATGGGCGTCGGGTTTGTCAAATTCATTTTTTCTGAACTTTAATATCTTATCATTCTAATAATCCAAAGTGCAAAGTGCAAATTGCAAACTGCAAAGTGCAAAGTGCAAAGCGCAAAATTAGAAAAACGGAGACTTTAACCGAAAAAAAAGTACTTTTGTGGTGTTGCCCTGTCAAACCTGATCAACCGAAGCTGCAAATGGCCATTTTTGAAATTCCCGATGTGCGGATTGCCGGTATCTCGGCCTGTGTTCCCAAAAAGAGCCTGTCCAATCATGATTACAACTGGATAACGCAGAAAGAGCGGGATCAGCTGATCCAGATGATCGGCGTGGAAACCCGCCATGTTGCTGAACCGGGTCAGACTACCTCCGACCTATGCTTCCAGGCGGCAGAACAGCTGCTCGACGAACTGAAATGGGAACGCGGCGAGATCAGCCTGCTCGTTTTTGTTTCACAATCGCGCGATTACATTATTCCCTCAACATCCGCCATTCTCCAGGACAGGCTGAAGCTGCCAAAAACCTGCATGGCCATCGACATCAATCTCGGCTGTTCCGGGTATGTTTATGGGCTGTCGGTCGTTGGAAGCCTGATGAAAACCACAGGGATCCAGAAGAGTTTGCTGCTTGTCGGGGATCTTTCAAATGTAACCTCCTGTTATCGCGATAAAAGCACCTACCCGCTGTTTGGAGATGCAGGCACAGCCACCGCACTCGAACTCAAACCCGGTTTGCTGGCCATGCAGTTTAACCTCCAGACCGATGGCAGCGGCTATGAAGCCATTATCATCCCTGATGGCGGCGTGCGTAACCTTTTAAGCAAGAAATCGTTTGCCATTAAAAAACATGGCCCGGGGATATACCGCAGCCGGTTGCATATTGCATTGAACGGCATTGAAGTCTTCAACTTCTCGCTCCGTGAGGTGGTTCCCAATATAAAAACGACGCTGAAACACTTCAGCCGACAGCTCGATGAGTTCGACTTCCTGGTGTTCCACCAGGCAAACCGCCTGATCAACGAAACCCTTCGGAAGATGTTGAAGGTCGATACGGCCAGGGTTCCATATTCCCTTCACGACTTTGGCAATACCAGCTGCTCGTCGATCCCGCTTACCATGGTCACGCAACTTGGAAATGCTCTTGTGGAGAAGCCGCAGAAACTTCTGCTTTCCGCTTTCGGAATTGGCCTTTCATGGGGCACCGTGCTGATCGAAACCGATGGCATCGTCGTTCCTGAACTTACCGAGCAGGAAGCCATTTCAACACAATCTCAAAAGGAATGAACGCATTTGATCTGACAGGCAAAACAGTCCTCGTCACAGGAGCTTCATCGGGTCTGGGCAGGCAGACTGCAATTACTGCCAGCGAATATGGCGCACGGGTTGTCATCACCGGCCGCAATGCCACCCGGCTGGAAGAGACATTCCTGTCCCTGAAGGGAGAGGGGCATCAGCAAATCCTCGCCGATCTTACCATCCAGGCCGATATTGATCGCCTTGTCACCGCCTTACCGATCCTGGATGGGGTGGTTCACAGTACTGGCATTTCCGAGCTTTCTCCGGCCCGGTTTATCACAGGAGAGATCATTGCCAAAACATTCCGCATCAGCTTTGATGCTTCTATTCTGCTGACAGCCGGGATTTTAGGCAAGAAAAAACTGGCAAAAGGCAGCAGTTCCATTGTCTTCATCTCTTCCATCTCTACACGGTATCCGTTTGTGGGTGGCGCCATGTACATCAGCGCCAAGGCGGCCCTTGAGGCATATGCACGGGTGCTTGCCCTTGAACTGGCGTCGAGGGGAACCAGGGTTAACTGCGTTGCGCCCGCATTTGTGCGCACCCCCATGCTGGATGAAACTGCCGAAAATTTTTCGCAGGAAGCAGTTGATAAAATAGAACAGCGCCAACTGATGGGCCTTGGCGATCCGGTGGATGTTGCCAACACCATCGTTTTTTACTTGGCCGATGCCTCGAAGTGGGTAAGCGGTACAAACCTGATTTTAGGAGGAGGCTGACAGATTACCTTCATTTTCAAAAATGAACTTCAATTAAGAGATTCGGATTCTGCACTTTACGAAGCATACAATTTAGATTATTAAAATTAACACTTTTATGGTATTATTAAATGAGTAATAGCAAAACTATAAATGTAAAAGGAACAGAAGTTACAATTATCAAGCAAAATGAAATTGCTTATATCAGTTTAACTGATATGACGAGTAATTTTAATGACGGTAGTGGATTAATTGGGAAATGGATTACAACTAAAAATACGTTAGAATATCTAGGTATCTGGGAGTCCATAAATAATAGTGGTTTCAATTACCCCGAATTCGGGGTAATTGAAAAAGAATCAGGTGTAAACAGATTCAGCATGTCTGTAGGACAATGGATCAATAGAACATCTGCAAAAGGTTTAGTTTTAAAAGCAGGAAGATTTGGTGGAACTTATGCTCATCAAGATATAGCATTTCATTTTGCAATGTGGTTAAGCCCTGAGTTTCAAATTTATCTTGTTAAAGAATTTCAACGGCTTAAAGAAAACGAGAACACCCACCATCAATTAGAATGGAACCTACAACGAACTTTGGCCAAAGTAAATTATCGCATTCACACAGATGCCATCAAAGAAAATTTAATTCCACTGGCTCTTTCTAAAGAAAAAATAAATTTTACGTACTCAGAACTCATTGTTCTTTCAAATATGGAAAGCATAAATGCTATATTAATTCATCAAGGCATTAAGTAAAATGAACGATTAGCGCAGTTAAATAAAGTAGCTATTACACAAATGAAATCTCTTTTGGCAAACCCAGCAATAAAAAAACTAAAATAATGCCAGACCAAGAAACGAAAAGAAAAACAAATACCGTTTGCGGTACTGCACGCTTTTTCATTTTTTCGCACAAACATATTCATAGACTTACCTGAAATCGGAAATATGAAACCTGATTATTCAATAGTTGTCCCGGTTTATAACAGCAGTGAGTCGCTGGAGGAGTTGTTCCGGAGGCTTGAACAAACCATGGATAAACTGGGAAAGACGTTTGAGGTTGTTTTTGTGGATGACGACAGCGCCGATACCAGCTGGAAAATATTGGAATCGATACAAAAAACCCATCCCGACAGGGTCATTGCCATCCGCCTGGCCCGGAACTTCGGCCAGCATAATGCCACCATTTGCGGCATTGCCCAGTCGTCGGGAGCATATATCATCACCATCGATGATGACCTGCAAAATCCACCGGAAGAGATCGCCAAACTGATCGGCACCATGCACGATTCGGAAGCCGACCTGGTATATGGAATCTATGGCAAAAAGCACCACTCCATGGCCCGTAACCTGGGAAGCGGGGCTCTCAAAGGCTGGTCGCGCCGTATTTTCAAGACCAAGGGAAATGGCTCCTCCTTCAGGCTGATGAAATCATCGCTCGGAAAAAACCTGCTCAACCACCAGATCAACTTCATCTATATTGATGAACTTTTCAACTGGTATACGAGCCACATTGCCTTTGTGCTGGTTGATCATCAGAAAAGGCCGTACCAGCAGTCGACCTACACCTCGCACCGCCTTTTTTCAATGCTTTCAAATCTGATCATTTATTACACGGCCATGCCGCTGAAGATGATGGTATACGGGGGATTTATGTCGGCGCTCCTGAGTTTCATCATCGGCCTGCTCTTTATCTACCGGAAGTTCATGCATGGGGTTCCCATCCAGGGGTTTACTGCATTGATCGTGGCAATATTGTTTTCGACCAGCATCATCCTGCTTTCACTGGGCGTAATCGGCGAATATCTGAGCCGGATATACATGGTACAGAACCGCAAGCCACCATTTGCCATTAAAACCATGCTCAGCCATGAAGTTCTTTAAATACGGAATCATCCTGGAACGGCTCAGGGAGGAAGATATCGGGTTGGTAAGGCAGTGGCGAAATTCAGACCCGGTGAGGCTGAACATGAAGTACCAGGATATGATCACCCCGGAACAGCAGCAGCAATGGTTCCGCTCGGTCGATAACCTGCAGAACAACTACCTGATGATTCATTACCAGGGAGAGAAGATCGGGTTGCTGAACGATAAAAATGTCGACTGGGATGTGCGTACCTCTGAATCAGGCATTTTTTTGGGCCGTACAGAGTTTTACAACACCTTTGTACCCTACCTGGTAGCCGTTGCCGGTATTGAAACCACCTTTTACTTCCTCGGATGGAACAAGCAGTATGCTCACATCCTGCGCGCCAACACCAATGCGATAAATTTCAATTTGCTGCTCGGATATCACCTTTGTGAAGGACAGGAGGATTTGGACCATCAGCGGTATGAGGTGACCCGTGAGAATTTCGAGCAAAAGGCCGGAAAAGTCAGGAAGGCGGTGAAAGCACTTGCCGGAAATGACAATAAAACATCGGTTCTGTTTGAACCAGCCGATTATGAGATCGGGCTTGCACAGCGTTTTGAGGAGTTATTGAAAGCATATCCTCATCCGCTCAAACGTGAAGAGACCCCTGAAGGAGTATGGTACAGGGAAGCATGAGTTTTTAATTTTCAAGTAAAATCAGGCCGGTAAAATATGCTTTTCAACTCCATCGGGTACCTTTTTTTCCTTCCTGCCACAGTGTTGCTGTATTATGCCCTTCCCTTCCGCTGGCGCTGGGCTGTTCTGCTTGCAGCCAGCTATTTTTTCTACCTCCTGTGGCGGGTTGAATTTGTTTTTGTTTTGATGAGCGCCACTGCGGTTTCCTGGTTTGCGGCATGGCAAATGGGAAAACTGGCCCATAAAAAACAGCGGCTTAAATACCTGCTTTTATCCCTCGCCATCAACCTGGGTATGTTGTTTGTGTTCAAGTACCTTGGATTTTTTACCGAACTCGCAAACCAGCTTGCCGGGCTGACCGGCAGCCCCTTCTCCATCCCCTATTACCAAATCCTGCTGCCGGTAGGAATCTCTTTCTATACGTTCCAAACGATCGGGTACACCATCGATGTTTACCGCGGCGTGCTCAAACCGGAAAAAAACATCGGAATCTACGCCCTGTTTGTCTCCTTTTTCCCGCTGGTATTGGCGGGCCCCATTGAACGGGGGCGCAGGTTACTGCCCCAGTTTCGCATGGAACATTCCTTTGATCCAGACAGGTTTGCCAGCGGCCTGCGCCTGATCCTCTGGGGACTGTTCAAAAAAATTGTCATTGCCGATCGCCTGTCTATCGTGGTCCAGGCGGTTTACTCCGAGCCCGGCTACTTTCATGGTGTTGAAATCGGAGTTGCCATTGTGTTTAAAATGATGCAGGTATATGCTGATTTTTCAGGGTATACCGACATTGCCATCGGGTCGGCCAGGCTTATGGGGTTCAAACTCAGCCCGAATTTCAACCGCCCGTTCAGTGCACAATCGATTGCGGCCTTCTGGAGCCGCTGGCATATCTCCCTTACCACCTGGTTGCGCGATTATGTCTATTTTTCTCTTCCTTCGGGCTACCGCGGAAAGGCAATGCAATGGCGGCTGAACCTCAACCTGCTCATCACCTTTGTGCTGGTCGGATTCTGGCATGGACCGTACTGGAATTTTATCATTTTCGGGCTGCTCCATGGCTCCTTTTTGGTTCTGGCGAATATTTCGAAGCCGTTCATGTCGGCGTTCAACCGCATCAGCCGGCTTGACAAATTTCCATCTCTGCTGAAGGGGCTCAACATCACGGCGACCTTCCTGCTGCTGTCGTCTACGGGATTTTTCTTCGGGCAACATTCCGTGCATGATTCATTCCTGATGATCAGGAACCTCGCCGATTTCAGCCATACCTGGCACGCGATAACCGAACTGGTGAAAAACCTTGATTTCACATTGGGCCTTTTCCTGGTTATCTTTATGCTCTGGTTTGAATACCTGGTTTCAGTAAAGTCATTTGCGCCGAAATTTTTAAGCATGCCCATTGCCGTCAGGTTTGCTGCCTATCTTTTCATGGTGATTTTCATCCTTGCCCTGGGCGTTTTCACCAGTCAGAAGTTTTTCTATTTTCAATTTTAACCATGAACCGGAACAGGCAGTTTTTTCTGAAGTTAGTTGTTTTGCTCATCCTGGTTATGGTGCTGAATGAGTGTCTTAATGCCGTATATGACCACTGGATGTACTATTTCCGTCTTGCCCGTAACCAGGATGAGCAATTCCAGGACTGTCCGGATACACTGAAATACCTCATGCTCGGCAACTCCCACAACAGGGTCAATCCGGCCATCCTGCGAAACGGTTTTTGTTATATAACGCCAAAAGAGGGATACAAACAGACCTGGTACAAATTAAAGCATATCCTTGAAACGACAAATAAAAAGCCGGAAAACATCCTGCTTTCCATCGATCCCGTCAATTTCAGCCCAAAAGCCGAAAACGATCATTCGTTCGACGGTTACTGGCGCAAATACATGGATTATCCTGCCATGGCGCGTGAGTATCATGATCCCGGTTACTTTCTGAATTGGATCACAGGCACATTTTTTTCCTATGTGGGAAACTATAAATATGCCTATATGTCGATCCTTTTTTACAACACCGACCTTAAAAAAATAGAAAACGGTTACTTCCCGGCCAGGAATTACAAGAATTTTGCGAAAGAACCCAACCGCGAGGCATTGGGCTATTTTGTCGCATCAGCCTACCTTGCAAGTTATGCAGGAAAATCGCAGATAGGAGAAGCGAAATACTATTGCAACATACTGGCCCTTTGCAGGCGATATAAAATTCACCTCATCTTATTGCGTATGCCACTGACTGATGAATATTTAAAATATGCGCGGAAACTCGTTGACCTGGATAGTCTCGATGGTCAGATTATTGCACTTACCAACAAACACAGCAATGATTACCAGGTATTCGACTTCAGGAACGAATTCCATGGCAAACCGGGCTATTTTTTCAATGCCGATCATGTAAACCCGGCCGGGGCAACGATCATCAGTCTGAAAATCAAACAGGAACTTGAGAAGGGTGCACGACCGGCATCTAAAAATCAACCATGATGCCGATGGCGGGCAGGATCGTTCCTGCACTGTTGTTGATGGTGCGTAGTTCATATCTCTCCTGTCCCTGGTCATCAACGTATTTCACTACTGAGCCATCTTCCTGGGTGTTGACCAGCAATTCGGGTTGCTGCGCCTGGAAATTCAAAACATTCTGCACATCAAGGTAGAACATCAGCGACCATTTTTTGAAATAGAAACCCTTGTCGATCCTGATGTCAAGCTGGTTAAACGAGGTTAACCTCAGGGTGTTAAAAGCGTCGTATTTGAGGTATCCCCGGCCTTGTACATCCCATGCCTCCACAAGGCTCGATTTGTTCAAGTCCCAGGGGGTGTAGGGTTGCCCGCCGGCAAACCGCCATTTGGCGCCGATCTCCCAATTGCGTTTGAATTTGCGGCCGACCGTCACATTGAAAAGGTTGCGGTTGTCCCAGGCCGAGGGGATATACTGCCCGTCAAAGTCGGTAAACTCGCTGCGAACGAAGGTATAAGTCATGATTATGTTGAACTTGAAAAAGTCGGCGTTCCTCACCAGCACCTCGAATCCGTAAGCCTTCCCTTTCGAAATGGGGAGCAGTGGCTCATCGCCCACCGAGCCGAAGTCGGTTCCCTTGCTGGCCAGGGCCACTGAGTCCCTCACCGAGAAGGGATAGTTGCGGTAATACTTGTAAAATCCTTCCAGCGAGATCTTGGCATTTGGTTTGGGCTGGTATTCGAGGCCCAGCACCACATGGTCGGCTGAGATATATTTGATGCCCAGCGAATCATTCACGAGGGTGCCGTAATTGCTGCGGAATCCCAGGGATGTGTATGCGGGAAGCTGGTAGTACCGCCCGATGTTGAAATTAAGAAACAGCTTGTCCGGGACAAAGGCGTAGGAGGCGGAAAACCGTGGTGAGAACTGTTTGAACAGATTGTTCATATTGTCGGAATAATTATTCGCATCCATCCTGATCCCCACGTTGAAGTTGAGCCGGTTGTTGAGAAATGCCCGGTTAACCTGTCCGAAAACACTCCATTTCCACATTTCGATCCGGGAATTGTAATCAAGGATCCTGATGGTATCCTGCACAAATAATTTCTGGTATGTCGTATTGGAGTATTTTGCATACTCGAGGCCTGCGCCATAGGTGATTTTCCATTTTACCAGGTCGGTGAGCCCCTCATAGCGAAGTTTGTTCTCGATCTCCTGCGAATTGTACTTGAACAGCAAACTGTCGGGGACTTCTACATTATTGGTGTATTTGACCTGGTCGTTGTTCAGCATGTTGCGGCTCAGCACCCAGGTGTCGTATCCTTTGGCGCGAAAATGCCTGTAAACAAGCCCGAACACATAACTCCACTGGTTGTTCACAGGGAGTGCCTGCAAAATATACTGCTGAAAAGCGTCAGGATTCTCGATTCCGGTGTTCAGCTTATTTTTGTCCAATGCGCCTATTGAGATTACCGAAAGCTGGTTGCGCTTGTCAAGGTCGATCTTGTATTTGAACTGGTAATCGTTGTAGGTGGGAAGGAATGGCAGTTTCAACGCGCTGAAGAGCAGCTGTAGATAGGACCGCCTCGCAGAGAAGATAATGGAGGAGTTTGTTGTGATGGGGCCGTTCAGCGTCAGTGCGACATCGCTTGATCCGACCGACAGGCGGCCTCCAAACTTCTCCTTGTTGCCGTCGACTTGGCGCAGGTCCATCACCGAGCTCAGCGCATTTCCTCTCGCCGACGGGAAAGCGCTCGAATACAGTTGCACCTCGCGGATGAAATCGACGTTGATGATGCCTACCGGTCCGCCGGAAGCACCCTGCGTAGAAAAGTGGTTCAGATAGGGAATTTCAATGCCATCGAGGTAGAACCTGTTTTCGCTGGGGCCGCCACCGCGGATAACGACATCGTTGCGAAAGGAGGGGGATGAAGCAACGCCCGGCAGGCTCTGAATCACTTTCGAAATGTCGCGGTTCGACCCGGGGCTCCGCTCGATCTCCTGGATGGTCAGTTTTTGCAGCGACACCGGAACCTCTTCATTTCGCTCCACCACCGATGGCTTGATGGTGATCTCGTTCAGGCTGATTACCTGCTCATCTAAGCCGATATCGACATCGGCGGTTTTGGAGTTGGTAACCAGGAAATCGTCGGAAACGAATTTCATGAATCCCACGGAGGTGGCCACAAGCCTGGCGTAGCCCGGCGATACTTTGGTGATCATGTATTTTCCGTCGATATCGCTTGTGGCGCCCTGAGTGGGGTTGCCGTCGATGATGATGTTCACGAAGGGGAGGGGCTCATTGTTCTTGTGATTGTAGACGCGGCCCTTGATGATGCCGGTTTGAGCCATCAGAACGCCGCTCATAATAAAAAGGAGGAAGACCAGGAAATGCTTTTGCATAGAATTATTTAAATTTGTTCTAAATTATGACAATTGTTATGCCAGACGAATAACATGACAAAATGTAACAGTGTCAAATTGTTTTTTGATTGAAATCCCCCGGAATGTAGCCCCATCTCCCCGGCCACCTTCCAGGGACAGGCCCCATCCCCCCGGCCCTTTCCCGGATTGACCCCATCCCCCCGGCCCCCTTCCCCAAAAAGGGAAGGGGGAGTAAGTCCCTCCCGGGAAAATGCCTTACCACACCAACCCTCGATTAGGAAACCCGGTTTACTTCGGAACAGATCCGATAATTCTTAAACTCGCCAGAGATAACAGGACAAACATGACGCCGGCCGAAAAGAAGTTATGGCAATACCTGAGGAAAAGAAGCATTACCGGAATGAAATTTCGCCGGCAGCACCCTATTTCCCGGTTTATCGCCGATTTCTATTGTCATCAGGCAAAGTTGATCGTTGAAGTTGATGGCGGATACCATGATGATCCGGAACAAATACTGTCGGACGAGGGAAGAGAAAAGAAATTACAGGACTTTGGATTGTTCATTATCCGGTTTAGAAACGACGAGGTTGAAAATGATGTTAACGACGTTGTGGATAGAATCAGGAGGATAGTTTTAGAAAGGATTGGAGATGAGGATCAGGCCTTACATTGAATTTATGCGTGCCAGGACCCCAACCCCCCAACCCCCATCCCCAAAAAGGGAAGGGGGAGTAAGTCCCTCCCGGGAAAATGCCTTACCACACCAACCCTCGATTAGGAAACCCGGTTTACTTCGGAACAGATCCGATAATTCTTAAACTCGCCAGAGATAACAGGACAAACGTGACGCCGGCCGAAAAGAAGTTATGGCAATACCTGAGGAAAAGAAGCACCCCCTTCCCCAAAAAGGGAAGGGGGTGTAAGTCCCTCCCTGTTTGGGGAGGGATTTAGGGAGGGGTCGGAAAATTATCAAATGCGAAGATAATTCCAAGGTAGCAAAAAACCAGGAACGCCCCGCCACCCGAAATCATAAACATCGCCTTAGGCCCGATCGAATACCACAATACCCCGGCAAGAGAGCTGGCCAGGAGGGTGAATATACTGGCGAAACTGTTGTAGAACCCGATAGCCGTGGCGGTGTCGGATTTGGCGGCCATGTTCGAGATAAGCGCTTTGGAGATGCCTTCGGTGCAGGCGGCGTAAATTCCGTAAAAGAAAAAGAGCACGCCGAAAACTGCCAGCGAGGTGGCAAACCCCATAAACATGTAAACAACTGCAAAGATAAACAGGCCGGCAATCAGCATCGTTTTCAATCCGATCCGGTCGGCAAGTACACCAATCGGATAAGAAAACAGCGCATAAACGAGGTTGTAAAATATGTAAACCCCGATCATCACCGGATCTGATAAGTTCTGCTCCTTCAATGCCAGCAGCAGGAAGGCATCGGAACTGTTGAACAACGTAAATGCAAGTAAACCGCCAACCAGGAAACGGAAACCTGGTGTGGCCTTTGACCAGTATTTGAGGTAGGAGAAGAAACCAACAGTTTCAGGTAACCGGGTAACTGGGTGACTGGGTGATTGAGTGACTTTATCCTTCAGCAAAAACGTCAAACCGATTGCAAACAGTCCCGGGAAGAAGGCGATGATGAACATCAATTTGTACTGGCCGGGGTATAGCCACAGGAAGATCAGTGCAAGGATGGGGCCGATGGCGGCGCCCACCGTATCCATGGAACGATGGAAGCCGAATACCTTGCCTTTGTGCTCAGGGGTGGTCTCATCGCTCAGCATGGCGTCGCGTGCGCTGGTGCGGATCCCCTTGCCAAACCGGTCGAGGGTGCGGGCGAAAAATATCCACACGGGGAAGGTCAGGATGGCCATCATCGGCTTGGAGATGGCGCTGATCATATAGCCCGCCCTTACAAACGGAACACGCTTGCCGCGGATATCCGACAGATGCCCGAAATACCCTTTGCTTAAACCGGCAGTTGCCTCGGCCACCCCCTCGAGGATGCCGATCAGCAATACCGAAAACCCGATGGATTTAAGGTACACCGGCATGATGGGGTAAAGCATCTCGCTGGCAACATCGGTAAACAGGCTCACAAAAGAGACTAGCAGTACCGTCCTGGTCAGAATCTTGTTTTTGTTAAATTTCACCATTTCACCATTTCACCATTTCACCATTTCACCATTTTACCATTTCACCATTTCACTATTTCGCCATTTCACTATTTTTAAGATACTCCTTCGCCACCCCACTCAACTTATTATTCCAGTGCCTGGAAGCTGCCTCTGCATACCCGATCATTTCCGGATTACTGAACTTCAGTTTTTTCAGCAGATTGAAAGCATTCATGCGGGTTTCGAATTCGTTTTTCGGACTGCAGTAGCTTATGAGTTCGGGCAGGTATTCCGTTTTACCGTGGGTGAGGGCTATGGCGAGCCACATCATCCGGATATTCTTTCCACGCCAGCCCTCCATGTCCTTCGTAAGGTCAAGGTAGTGGTGAGCGCTTGCCGGGAAGGAGACGCATAGCGCTTCCAGGGCGTATTCAACGTTAAGGTAACTGGAATCGTAAAGCATGCCCTCCACCGTGCTCTGCAACAACTGCGGAACCGGGTTCAGCATTAGGATCGCCGCTTTCCTGACATTGGCGTCCTTGTCACGCAACGCCTGCCTGAATAGCTCAACCGCTTCGGGCGAATGATCCGGTGCAAGTTGCTGAAGGATCTCCGATTTGATCAGCCAGAATGACTCTTTGTGAAAGGCCGGGATCAGCAATTCCGTTTTTTTCGTCACCGGTTCAGGCCGCAGTGCAATCCAGCCATCGTACCGATCGATCATGTTCTCAGCCTTCTGCGCCTGGGATACATGCCTGTCGAACGGCTGATCGAAGGTTGCTTTTTTCAGGACTTTCCGCCCGGGATCAAAGAGGAGAAAACTGATCGTTTTCTTTTGGGGATTTGGGATCTTTATCTCAGTGTATTGCTTTTCAAACCAGGCAGTTACATGATCTTCAGTGCCATCGGTGTAATGCACTTCAACGGTCACGGGCATTTTAAACAGGCCATTTAATTCGTTGACTTTCTGAACCTGCCACACCTTGAAGATTACAGATCTGTTTCCAGGAGAATCATCGGAAACCGAATCCTTCACCAGATACTCAGGCTCACCTCCCCGCAACACCCACTCATCGAAAAACCAGTTATAGGATTTCCCGGTCGCTTCATAAACGCAACGCACAAAATCGTTCGTTTCGGCATACCCGAAGGCATATTTTGCGAGGTAAAGGTGTATTGCATCCCTGAATCCCTGTTCCCCCACGACATCCCTGAGCATTTCAAGCACCAGGGAGCCTTTCTGGTAGATCCGTTGCACGCCGCCCTGGCTGCCGCCCACCGGGAAATCATTTTTCTTCGCTGCCTCGAAGGCAAGGCGCATCTCGTCATTGCGGATATTTTGATAGTAATCCTCTCCATAGATGCTCTTCTCAAACATCTTGGCATAGTAAGTTGCAAAACTCTCCGTAAGCCAAACATCGCGGTTCACGAAGTGGGCCACACAGTTGCCGAACCACTGGTGCGCCAGTTCATGCGCGTTCACATTCACATAGTTCCGCTGCCACCAGGCCCGGGGGCTGATAAGCATGTAGTCGCCGAATACCGTGCTGGTGGTGGTCTCCATGGCGCCGTACATATAATCGATTACAGGCGCCTCGCGGTAAAGCGGATAGGGATAATTAAAATCCAGCTCTGTTTCCAGGAAATCAAACATGCGCTCAGTGTGTCTGTAAGTTGCGCCCACACGGTCAGGCATGTCGGGGTAATACCAGAATTCAAGCGGCACCCCCCGCGATGTTTTAGTGGTTTTGTAATCGTAATCACCGATTACCAGCGCGGTGGAAAAGAAAGGGTGATCTTTTTTCATGGCATAATGCCAGGTTTTGGTGCCACCAGGGTTTTCGATCACCTCCAGCCTCTCCCCGTTGGAAAACACTTTGTATTTGCCGTCGAAGGTGATGAACATATCAACCGTGATGCGGGCATCCATATAAGGAAGCCATCCGTGGGGGCGGTGCGCCCACACCTGTTTGCGTTTTCCGGCCTCCCCGGGCTGCCAGCCGATGAAGTAGATGGGGCCGGCGAGGGGAGTGGCGGTATAGGTGATCAATATGCGGGATTCGGGGGGAACGTGAATCGTAACGCCTGACACGTGACGCGTGACAGGACAGGAATCGATGACGAGGTTGCTGCCTATGCGGTGAAATTTAACCTCCCTGTCATCTATTTTCACTGAAGAGACCACAAAGTCAGGGGCATGGAATACGATCGAATCGGGTTGGTAGCGGTTGGGCATGAAGGTGAACTCTGCCGTGCCCGTCACCAGGTTCTTTTCAGGAACGAAACTCACATGCGCTGTGAGATGCCTGATCGCAATGGGTAGATCGGGCGGAATCCCCGCCGGATCGGCAGAATAGGTGACGGTTTTTTCCTGTGCCGATACCAGCGCCGGGTTGCCGCACGAAAAGCAGCAACAAAAAAGAACCAAGGTCTTGAACAATAATTTACGTGTTTCACGTATAAAAAATGAGCCCATCGATATGAATTTTTAGTATGTTTGTCCATGCATCTGCAACCCGGACAAACTGAGATGATTCAAAAGTAGTAAAAAACCATGAAGATCGACTCCCTGGGTGAAAAATTGATCCTTTACTTTGTTTTGCTGGGCATTGGCGCAATCATGATCATCAGCACCGTCTCCTTTTACAGTACAAAAAACGCCTTGATCACGCGCACGTTTGATCAACTGACTTCACTCCGCATCGTTAAATCGAATCAGATTGAACAATTCTATGCCGACCGGGTTAGGGAAATCAGGTTTATGGCAGAAGGCAGTGATATAAAACAGCGTTATCTGGGACAGTATTTTACAGCGCCACCCGCCGTTCCCGCCCAGGTTTTAAGCAGCCTCAGGAATGCCCTGAAGGACCATTCGGTCGTGATCGGTGATGTATTAATTGACGAAATGACCGGCAGGCCTTACCAACTGTTAGCCTCCGGGCTCACCGGTTCACAGGTAAGCAGCCACGGCAGCAAGCCCATCCTGGTGCTGGCCATATCCATGGATGCAATCAATACCATCATGCTTAACAACGACCCGATGAGCGGACTGGGGCTTAGCGGCGAAACCTATCTTGTGGGCCCCGATTTCCTGATGCGCTCTGCGTCCAGGTTCCAGCCCGGGTCAATCCTTAAAACAACTGTAAAAACCCAACCGGTCACTGCTGCCCTGGAAGGCCTGGCCGCGACGATCACTGCAAGCGATTACCGGAACATCAGCGTGCTTTCATCCTATGGAAAGATCATGATTCCCGGCCTCGACTGGGTGCTGCTGGCTGAGATCGATGAACATGAGGCAATGATCCCGATTTATGAAGCACGCACGCGTCTGATGCTGCTTAGCGCCATCATTGTCGTGATTTTTTTCGGGTTCGTGCTGTTTATCTCCCGCAGCATCACAAAACCCCTGATCCGGCTTAAAGAGGCCACCGTAAACCTGGGAGAAGGCAGGTACGAAATGGACCTTCCTGTGACCACGCGGGATGAGATCGGTGCGCTCACCGGATCTTTCAACGTTATGGCGCGCCAGATCAAGGAGAAGACCACAGAATTGCAAAAGGAGCGGTTCGGGCGCATGCGGTCGGTGTTTGATGGCGAAGAGATGGAGCGCCAGCGCCTTTCACGGGAATTGCATGATGGAATCGGGCAATCGCTTATTGCGATCAAGCTTCGCCTTGAAAACCTCCTTTACCAGGAAGGGAGCGACATCAGGAATTCCATCCAGGAGCTGAAGAACTATTTTGACCAGATCATTGATGAAGTGCGCCGGATTTCAAATAACCTCATGCCGTCGGTGCTGGAGGTATTCAGCATACCTATCGCATTCCGCAATCTTTTCACTGAAACCGAGGAGCACAGCAATCTCAGGATCTATTTTGAAGCCAAAGGCAACTTCGACGACCTCGACAAAAAAATCAAGACCTATATTTACCGGCTTACGCAGGAGGCATTGAACAATATCGTAAAACATGCCGAAGCCCGCGAAGTGAGGGTCTCCCTCACAAGAAATACCGATCAGCTCACCCTGGTGATCCGCGATGACGGAAAAGGCTTTTTACCTGACACGGTTGTCAGGGAGGGCGGAAACGGGATCCACAACATGCGCGAACGGGCGAGCCTGCTGCAGGGAGAGATAGAAATACGCTCAGCTCCGTCGAAAGGCACCACCATCACATTAACAGTACCCATAATCATTACCTATGTCAAAAATCCGGATTTTTCTCGTGGATGATCACCAGCTCGTGCGCGATGGGATCAAAGCTTTGCTTATGAGTGCCGAAGACCTGACAATCCTGGGGGAAGCTTCGTCAGGCAAAGAGTGTTTTGAAAAGATCGCAGCAGATCAGCCGGATATCCTGATCCTCGATATTTCATTGCCCGATACCAATGGCATCGAAATCACGAAACGCATTTCGACCGAATATCCGGATATGCGCGTTCTCATCCTCTCCATGTACACCAACGAGGATTTCATTTTCAATGCGGTAAAAGCCGGGGCGCGCGGGTACCTGCCGAAAAACACCTCCCGCGAAGAGCTCCTCGAAGCCATCCACACGATTTACAATGGTGAAGAGTTTTTCTCCGACGTCATATCCCGCATTATGCTGAAAAGCTATGTGCGCAAGGCCAAGGAGGATGACCTGATAATGCAGGGCGGCACGGTGCCCCTCACAAGCCGTGAAATAGAGATACTGAAACTCTTTGCCGAAGGCTTTATCAACAAGGAGATCAGCGACCGGCTCGATATCAGCATCCGCACCGTGGAGACCCACAAGAACCATATCATGAAAAAACTCGAACTGAAATCGACCGTCGAACTGATCAAATATGCGATCAGGAATAAAATTGTGGAGATTTAGGCTACGTATATCACGCATTTCCCTGTCCGTTTATTCCTGACGAAATTTCAGTATTTTATGGGATTGCAGGAACTCTGCGGTCACCCTAACATTGCATGTGAAATACTAAGCAAAAGTGCATTCAGCGTTGGGGGCGACCTGGTAAGCCGTTACATATGGCGTGGCGCCGATTATGGAAATTCCCCGGCCATCCAGCCGGCTGTGGCCTTCTCGGTAGCCGGGTTCAAGATCGGGTCGTGGGGATCTTACGGTCTGGGCCAGTATTCGAAGGAGATCAACGACACCACCATCGTAAACATGGGCCATTATGCAGAATTCGACCTCTATGTTTCTTATACGTGGAAAGGTTTCACCGTGATGGCCTACGATTATTTTTTCCCCAACGGGTTAAATCCCAACACCGGCAACAAGTTCTACAATTTTAACAATGCAACCACCGGGCACACGCTTGAAGCCTGTCTCTCCTGGGCGGGCCCTGAAAAGTTCCCGTTGCAGCTTTTTGCAGGAACGTTCGTATATGGCGCCGACAAAGGCAAAGATTCGTGTATGGAGCCGGAAGCGAAAACAATTACTCGACCTATTTTGAAGCCTCGTACCCCTTCAATGTCAAAGGGTTTGGCGTAAAACCGTTTGTCGGGGCCATTCCATTCGGATCGGGCTGGTACGGCCCGTATGGCGGCGTGGTCAATGCCGGGCTTACCCTGTCAAGACCAATTGCCATTACCGACAAGTATTCAATATCCCTCTATGGCTCTGTGATTACCAACCCGCAGGCGGAGAGCGTGTTTCTGGTGTTTGGGATCACGTTGTAAATTATAAAATTATAAAATGGTAAAATAGAATCTGTAATTATTCATTTAAATTGATATACAATGGGAACAATTGATGTTGGTTCAACGGGGTTTATGCTGTTATCGGCAAGCCTGGTAATGTTAATGACGCCGGTACTGGCGTTTTTCTATGGTGGCCTGTCCACGAAACGGAACATCCTCGGGATCATGATCCAGAGTTTTGCCTCGCTGGGATGGACCACCGTGCTCTGGGTTACATTTGGGTATTCGTTATGCTTCAGTGGCGGCGAGGGAGGGATTTTTGGCAACCTTGACAAAGTTTTCCTCAATGGTGTCAGCATCGATTCAATTTATGCCGGCAACGGGAAGATCCCGGAAATCGTTTTCATTGTTTACCAGATGGTGTTTGCCATCATTACCCCGGCCCTGATCACCGGCGCTTTCGTAAACCGTGTCACCTTCAGGTCGTACATGATCTTTCTGACTGTTTGGCAAATCATGGTTTACTATCCGTTTGTTCATATGATATGGGGCAACGGCATGCTGGCCCAGTGGGGTGTTCTCGACTTTGCAGGTGGCATCGTTGTTCATGCTACGGCCGGGTTTGCAGCACTTGCTTCGGTTTTTTATGTAGGAGCCCGCACGGATAAAAGTTCGGTCCCGAACAGCATTCCGCTGGTAGCCATCGGAAGCGGCCTGCTCTGGTTTGGCTGGTATGGCTTCAATGCCGGCAGTGAGCTCCAGGTGGATAAAATAACAGCGCTGGCTTTTATTAACACCGACGTTGCTGCCTCATTTGCAACTGCTGCATGGGTTGCCATCGAATGGATCCGCGAAGGCAGGCCGAAACTCCTGGGGCTGCTTACCGGTTCAATTGCCGGTTTGGCCACGATAACACCATGTGCGGGGTTTGTTCCGATGTGGTCGGCGCCCATCATCGGGGTGGCTGCCGGTGTGACCTGCTACATGGCTGTTCAGCTGAAAAACAAGTTGAAATGGGATGATGCGCTGGATGTTTGGGGAGTTCACGGGGTAGGCGGAGTGCTTGGCACCATTTTGCTGGGCGTTTTCGCTACCAAAATGATCAACCCTGCCGTTTTATCAGAGGGACTGTGGTTTGGCCAGGGCACTTTCTTCATGAAACAGCTGATAACGGTTATAGCCGCTTCAGCCTACGCCTTTATTTTCACCTATATCATGCTGGCGTTGATAAACCTGGTAACCCGTGTAAGGGTGACAGAGGAACATGAAAGAGCCGGGCTGGATGCAGCATTACACGGGGAGAAGGCATACGACGAAGGCTCACTCTGATTTCAATGCCTTTAGTATCGCAGGGCCCAGCTCCTGGATGAGATTTTTACTGATGAAATCCGTAACGCCTGCCTTCATGCATCCGTTACGGATTTCATCATTGGTTGAACCGGTGACAATAATAAAGGGGGTTTGAGGCGCATTTGCATGCGTAAGATAGAGTGCTGTTTGCCAGCTGAAGCCCGGGATGCTGAAATCAGAGACGATGAGATGGGGCTTGAATTCCATCAGCGCAGCCAAAAATGCCTCCTGGTCGTCAACAACCTGGAATTCGCAGGATTCAAGGGTTTTCCTGATCTCCCTCTTTATCAGGTAAGCATCCGAAGGCATATCTTCTATTTGCAATATTCTGTACATGCTCTTGGTATATGGTGAAAATATAGGTGACGAATAATTCCGGACAGGCCATGTATTATTGCCATGCTAATATACGACGGAATCTGAAAAAAATCAACCTGTTTTTTAATATTGCTCCAAATTCATTTTACCTTTGATGATGGAATAATCAAAGAAAAGTGATGAAACAGTTTACCACCATTGCCGAAACAGCCGACTTTCTTAGAAAACAGCAGGAAAAGGGGCTGACCATCGGATTTGTTCCAACAATGGGCGCGCTGCATGAAGGCCATCTGACGCTGGTCAGAAGATCTAAAATGGAAAACAGCCTTTCGGTTTGCAGCATTTTTGTCAATCCGATACAGTTCAATAACAGCAAAGACCTGGCGAAATACCCCCGCACATTGGCCCGGGATACCGGGATGCTGGAAGAAATTGGCTGTGATGTGGTATTTACACCGGAAACGGCCGGGATGTATCCCGAGGGCGAAAACAACACGATCGACCTTGAATTCGGCACACTTGATCAGGTGATGGAGGGCAAATTCCGCCCCGGCCATTTCAAAGGCGTAGCCATTGTCGTGAAGCGGCTGTTTGAAATCGTGCAACCAACACGCGCCTATTTTGGCAAAAAGGACTTTCAGCAGCTTGCCGTCATATCTTACATGGTGGAAAAGCTGAATCTTCCGGTCGAAATAATCCCCTGCGAAACGGTGAGGGAGCCCGACGGGCTTGCCATGAGTTCCCGCAACAGGAGGCTTACAATTGCCGAACGCAACATCGCGCCGACCATATACCAAGTGTTGTTAAAAGTGAGAGAAAAAGCCGGCAAAATACCTGTCCGCGAATTAAAAGAGTGGGCCATCAATAAGATCAGGGAAAACCCGCAGTTGCGCATCGAATACGTTGAAATAGCAGATAACGAGACATTAATGCCAGTAGAAAAATGGAATAGCCGGGTAAGTACCGTGGCCTTTGTGGCTGTCTTTCTGGGTGAGGTGCGGCTGATCGACAATATTGAACTTTTTTCGTAATTTTGCAGCATGATGCAGATTGAAGTACTAAAGTCGAAGATCCATCGTGCAGTTGTCACTGATGCCAACATCAACTATGTTGGCAGTATCACCATTGACGAAGCCTTGATGAATGCCGCAAATCTCATAGAATTTGAGAAGGTACAGGTGTTAAACATCAACAACGGCGAACGGATCGAAACATACGTAATCAAAGGAAAACGGGGAAGCGGCACCATTTGCTTAAACGGTGCGGCTGCCCGCAAGTTTCTTCCCAACGACCTCGTGATCATTGTATCCTATGCCCTGATGGATTTTGAGGAAGCAAAAAAAATAAGCCCCAGCATTGCCTTTGTCGATTCAAAAAACAGGCTGGTCAAGGCAAAAAAAGCAGTGTAATGGCCGATTTTCTGACCGAAGAGACTCCCCGGACAAACCTGGCAGCTACGGTAATTAAATTTGCCCTGTTTTTAGGATTGGGCGTTTTTATTATCTGGTTATCCCTCAAAGGGCTGACCCCTGATGAACGGGCCCAGATCCTCCATTCGTTCAGGATTGCAAATTATAACTGGGTGATTCTCACTGTTGTGCTGGGCGTGACGAGCCATGTTCTGCGTGCTTTGCGATGGAAGTTGTTTCTTGAACCGATGGGTTATCATCCTTCCCTGAAAAACACTTTCTTCGCGGTGATGGTTGGCTATTTTGCAAATATGGCCTTTCCGCGGCTGGGCGAAGTGACGCGATGCGGCATTCTGGCCCGATATGAGAAAATACCATTTAACAAATCATTCGGCACCGTAATCACCGAACGGGCGATTGACATGATCCTGTTCATTTTTCTCTTCTTTTTGATGATTTTCACCCAGGCAGGCACCATAGGCCATTACCTGAATACTAAAATCTATCCGAAACTGGCCGATAAGCTCCAAAACCCCATTTTCAGCAGTGTATTTGTTTTTGCGTCAGCAGCCCTGGGATTTATTTTCATCGCATTGATTTACCTGATGCGCAAAAGGATTGCAGCCTCCTCGATGTTTCAGAAGATCAGTCACCTGATCCTGGGGTTTTGGGATGGACTTAAATCGCTTAGCCAGATCAGAAAACCGGGTCTTTTCATCTTTTATTCGCTGGCCATCTGGGCGCTCTATTATTTCATGATCTATGTCTGTTTTTTCTGCTTCACCGATACGAGTTCGCTGAGCCCGGGAGCCGGACTTTCGGCACTTGTGCTTGGAAGCGTTGGAATCATGATCACCCCGGGAGGCATCGGGCTCTACCCGGCCATCATTCAGGAAACCATGTTCCTATATGGGATCGTGCGCACGACCGGACTGGCGCTGGGATGGATTTCATGGACCGCCCAAACCGGCATGATTTTATTATCGGGCGGCATATCTCTTATTTTACTTTCATTTAACAAACACGCTAATGGAAAGGCTTAACCATATCAAGTCAAAAATCTTTACGTGGGACCATCTCCGGAAACAACTTGCCATCTGGCGATTCAAAGGCAAATCGATCGTTTTTTCAAATGGGTGCTTCGATGTGTTGCACCTGGGGCATGTTGAATATCTCGCCAAAGCCCGCGACCTGGGCGACATCCTGATCGTAGGGGTCAACTCCGACGACTCGGTGCGGAGGCTCAAAGGAGCGCACAGACCGGTAAATAATGAGGAGGCCCGCGCAACCACCCTTGCTGCATTTTCGTTCGTTGATGGCGTCATCCTGTTCGGAGAAGATACCCCTTTCGAAATCATCAGACTTATTCAACCGGATATCCTGGTCAAGGGCAAGGATTATGACGACAAGACGATTGTGGGCAGCGACGTGGTGAAAGCCCGCGGCGGCCAGGTGATAACCATTGAACTTACCAAAGGATACTCCACCACGCATACCATCGAACTGGCACAAAAAGTTCACCTTTAAAAAAGTACGAATGTCCAAAACCAAAACTGCTTTTTTCTGCCAGAACTGTGGTACGCAGGCCCCCAAATGGATGGGAAAATGCAATGCCTGCGGGGAGTGGAATACCTTTGTGGAAGAGGTGATTCAACGGGAGGAGAAGGGGTTGCCGGGATCCACGGTCAGGGACCCGCGGTCGGTTAAGCCGGTGAGAATCTCCGAAGTTACCTTCAGCCACGAAGCAAGGATAAACACCCACGACCAGGAGCTTAACCGGGTGCTGGGCGGCGGGCTTGTGCCGGGGTCGCTGACACTGATCGGGGGCGAGCCGGGCATTGGCAAATCAACCCTGATGCTGCAGGTGGCCCTTAAGTGTTCCGACCAGAAAATCCTGTATATCACCGGGGAGGAGAGCGACCAGCAGATCAGGATGCGCGCCGAGAGGCTCGGGATCAGGAACGAGAACTGCTTTATACTTACCGAAACCAACACCCAGTCGATCTTTCAGCACCTCGAATCGCTGAAACCGGGTTTCATCATTGCCGATTCCATTCAAACATTGCAAACCGACCTGTTCGACTCATCGGCTGGCAGCGTGTCGCAGATCAAAGAGTGCGCCGCTGAAATGCAAAAATTTTCCAAGCTCACCAACACGCCTGTTTTCCTGATCGGGCATATTACCAAGGATGGCAGCCTCGCCGGGCCGAAGATACTTGAGCATATGGTTGACACTGTGCTGCAATTCGAAGGCGATCGCAACTACGGGTATCGCATCCTCCGTTCCCTGAAAAACCGCTTCGGATCCACCTCTGAACTGGGCATTTATGAAATGAACGATGCAGGCCTCCGCGAAGTGGCCAATCCTTCGGAAATACTGCTCAGCCAGCGCGATGAAGCGGTAAGCGGCATTGCAATTGCGGCCATGATGGAGGGTCAGCGCCCGATGCTCATCGAGACCCAGGCGCTGGTAAGCACAGCAGTTTACGGAACGCCCCAGCGCTCAACCACAGGGTTTGATGCACGGCGCCTCAACATGCTGCTCGCCGTACTCGAAAAACGCAGCGGCTTCAGGCTGGGACATAAAGATGTATTTCTCAACATTGCCGGGGGCATCAGGGTGGAAGATCCGGCCATTGACCTGGCTGTTGTTGCAGCAGTGCTTTCGTCGAACCAGGATTCTCCGGTTGATTCAAAGACCTGCTTTGCCGCCGAAGTCGGCCTCAGCGGAGAGATCCGCCCCATCAACCGGGTGGAACAGCGCATTTCTGAAGCCAATAAACTGGGCTTCGAACGGATTTTCATCTCCAGGTACAATACGAAAGGGCTTGATTCCAAGCGGTATTCGCTACAGATTGTTCCGGTGGCAAAAATCGAAGAGGTTTACAGGAAGTTGTTTTAGTAACCCTGTCACCTCGCCAACACCAGCTTAGAAGTGAAAATCCTGTCCCCTGCCAGCACTTTAATAAAGTAAATTCCAGCAGACTTACCTGACAGTGAAAATTCGTGAGCAGCATCTCCCGGCAGTATTTCAGATAAGACCAATTCCCCGCGCATCCCATAGATTTCGACGCGGATCGTTTCCGTTTGCAGTTTTCCGGTCAGTTCCAATCTGAATTTTCCATTGGTGGGATTTGGATAAACCCTGAAATTCAGTTTTTCAGGAACCAGCGGGTTTTCTTCAGCTCCGAGTGCCGGTGAGGCAGGTAACGTGGGTGGCAGGATACAGTAAGGGCCGACAGGCAGGATTTTACCATGCAGGATACCACCTGAAAAAACCCTGGAACCAGGGAGATAATTGATCCTGATCCCGGCGATCATGCTCACGGTGCCGCCACTCTGGACAATAAATGTCGTTCCGCTCCCGGCAACCGTGATGGTTTGCGTTGCATCATAACATGTCGACTGACCATTCGCGACTGTTTGATTCTGAATAGTCCTGTTCACCGGCGGACCTTCCGGGGTCAGGCACTCATCCAGGGTGGTGGTTGAGCCATTCAGCACCTGTATCCCGGTAACTGTTTTGGTCACATAGCCAGGCTTGCTGAACTCAACAGTGTAGCTGCCGACAGGGATATCCGCGAATTGGTAGAAGCCTGAGGGATCAGTTGTGGTTGTGTTGGCCCCTGCTGTTACACTAACTCCCTCAAGCAGACTTGCGTTAGAGCAAGAGGTGATCACTCCCTGAAGTGTGCCTGTCTGTGGTACGCCTGTGATTGATATATCATCGACATGCCAGATACCGCCTTCCCCCGAATAAGGATTGTTTACCGCGAAGGCAAACTGAAATGTTGACGAACCAACATCGGGCGTGGTAAAAGTAAAACTTATTGTTTCCGGGCCTGTCTGGCCGGACGAAGAATATGACCAGACGGCATACCAGTTAGCGCCGCCATCGCTGGTTGTCCAAACTTCGCAGGAAGGATCTGAACTGTATAAATAGCTATATTGTTTGAATGCTATATTGAGTTGAGCCATCCCTGTTGTATTGATCACCGGGGAAGTGAGATAAGACCTGCCATAGATATTATAGAGATTACACACCAACTCAGGCCAGAATCCTCCTGCCAGGTTCCACAAACCGACCTGCCAGTTTTCGGGTGATCCGTCGCCTAGCATAAGCCAGCACTGCGGGGTGGTACCGATCAACTGGCTGTTGAAATCTTCTGAATATGGCAGGGAAGTTGTAGGACAGGGTGTGTAAAAGGTGTAAGGCCCCGCCCAGTTGCTGGTGGCTCCTGCGCCGCAATCACTCATAACGTAATAACTGTATGAAGTGCCCATCGTGAGCCCTGACAAGTGATAAGGATTTAAGCTTGTGCCGTTGATCGTGGTTCCGGTGCCTTGCGCAAATCCGAATGGTCCCCATTCGATGTTCCACGTGGTACCATTGGAGGTCCAACCCAGGTCGGCAGAATTTGAGGTGATATTCGTAGCATTCAGCACGGTTGGCGTGAGACAGGTATTGCAGGTCATTGTAATCCAGTAACGGTTCAGTGAATCACATGCCACCTGTTCAGAATATGCAGGAGCAACATTGACGTAATAAGTTCCGGCACTGAGTTGGGTGGTCATCGGCGCACTGTATCCGGCCCAGTAATACCACGAATTGTAAAAATAGGTCGATGGACAAGGTGCGGGACCGATTCCCACGACATTGGTGAATTCGGCACTTCCTGAAAACGTCACATCATAAGCCTGAGACAACGTGAACGAATACCAGTCTGAATCACGGTGTGACCTTGATAACCAACTGGTGCCGCATATGGTTTGACCGCAGCTGATGGTCTCAAACGCAGGAGGCACCAGGTCGCAGCCGTTCGTGTTCATGCCGCAAATTTCCGCTTCTGGCGTTGCACCTGCCGGACAGTTAAAATAATGGGTGCGGAACGTTTTTTTAACCCATGCGCTGGCATCTGAAGCGCTGCAGGATGTTCTGACATAAACATCATATTCCGTGCCCGGAGTTAGTCCCGTGAGTATATATCCGGGTGTTGCGTTGATGAAAACCATGGTGCCCGAGCCTTGCAGAAATCCTGCAGGCCCCCATTCAAGATCCCATTGCGGATTGATCGACAATATGGACGGAGACCACGAAAGGTTCGCTGTGGTGGTTGTCAGCAGGGCATTGGAAACCAATAATCCGGTTGGCGGGAAGCAGGTGTAAATATCTACATGCACGGGTCCGATCCGTGCCGACTCTCCATTCGTATAATTGGCAGAGACCTGATAATCATACATGCCTTTGGGGAGGGCGAGATCGTTAAAAAACAGGTTGGGAATATTATTTGCGATCTGAACGTTATCACGGTAAACATTGTATCCTGTCAACGTTGCTGACGGGGCGTCAGGCAGCATCTCTGAAGTTGCTGGTATAACCGGGTCGATTGAACGAAGGTTGACGGATGGACGTGATGCGATGGACTGATCAACGCGGATTATTTCCGGCTTCACCGATGCAGGCATCAGATCATCAGTCGTTTGTGCCGGTGGCGTGTTTTCAGCCATGGGGATGAGCTGGAGCGATGCCGGTGCCGGGTTTTCGGATACGAATCCCTGGAGTGCCCAGTTGAAGTCATAATTCCACGATTGTTTCATTGAAAACCAGCCATTACCGGTATTGATCATGTCGCCTTTCCCGACAACAACCGGTCCGGGTGCCAACCCTGCCGGATACCCTGTTGTTTGAACTATTTCATAACCAAACCAGAATTCCTGGGTTCCATCGATCAATACAGGAGTTGCCAGTGTCACCTCAGTCCAGGCACTGATAAAAGGGTTTACAACAACCTGCGAAAGCAGCAATGTGGACGCATTGGCCCCTTTCCAGACTTTTATTGTGTAAGAAGCAGATACCTCATTAATTACAAAGCGGATCTTTTTGAGATAGGTGCCGTCGTATAGGGCGATGTCGGCGACCGGCCACCTGGAGGCAGCAGAAAAAGTCATTGGTGCGTTATACCCCAGGCTTCCATAAAGGGTTCCGTCGTCCCAGTGTATCCACTGATCGGCCACAGAGCCCGGGGCCAGCCAGGTTAAATGTACATTGTTCAGGCTGGGTCCCTGAACCAGTGCCTGGAGGCCAACAGGCGGTGCAAAATAAGGCAGGCAGAAATCCTGTGTAACAGTATTTCCTGCAGTGACCGTCAAAGAAGAAACGGTTTGGCTTGCATCATGATAAAAGGCAGTTACATTGGAATAGGTTCCGGCCGGTAAATCAAAATGGTAATAACCCAAGGCGTCAGAAGTAGTGGAATACGCACCTGTGATAATAGTAGCTCCTGCTATTGGCACAGTACAATCTGGTTGTTCGTAAACATGGCCATCCAGGATTCCACCTAACATCGTGTTTATCTCGAACTGCACTTGCGCGATGTCAGGGCCAACAATTGCAGCAGGGGGCGATGCCGGATCCGGATTGAAATTGTCATCATAGTAAACAATTCCACGGGGTGCACCGGTGTAAAACGATCTCCATTGGGCCGTACAGTCGTATCCGGCGGAATTTTCATCCACGGCAACCACAAGGTTGCCCCCGGAATAATAAAAAGGGACTTGTAAACTGATTTCGATCCAGGTTCCGGGAACAGAATCAGTAATTAATCCCGAGAAGACTTGTGACATTGAAGATAAAGGAACCCAATCCACATTGCTTGCAAACGCAGGTTTGGCGGTATTTCCAAGGTAAACAGTCCAGTTTTTCCAGTTTGAAAACGCTGAACCACCTCCAGCATAGAAGAACCTGACCTTTGAAATATATCCGTTTGCGCCTCCGCCGGAAGTTATCTCACTGCCAAGATATATCTGCTGGCTGTAATTGTAATTGTACCATGTGTAAATTGGAAACTGCTCGGTGATATCAGTACCGGATCCTACCTGAACAGTGGCGCCGTATTCATATGCCCCTATATCAATGGTATTATTGAAAATTCTTGGATTCCCGTCGAGGTCAAACGATTGTGTGCTCCAGGCATTGTCGCCTGCATCGATACTAAGGCTTCCACTCTGCAACCTGAAATTTCCTGCTGCAGCATTGATAAAAAGCGGATCAGATGATGTATTCTCAAAGCCCGGCGGCGATGGGTCAGAGCAGCAATTATAATATATGTTTCCGTCATAATTGGAAACATTCCCAAGATGGTCGGTATTTCCCCAAATGATACAGTTTTTGAACTCGCCCCCATCGATGACATAACTCGTTCCACCCCAATTATAAGCAGTGTTATTGGTGATGGTGCATCCGGTAATAAAAATGCTCTGCCATCCATTAATGGTACCCCAATCGCAATAAACACCTCCGCCACCCACTGTATCATTTGGAGCGCTGTTATTGGTAATGAGGCAATTCTCCAGTTTACCTGTATGGTACAGGCTTACACCACCACCGCCACCGTTGAAATCACAGTTGCATGTAATTGTATTGCCGGAAATGATGCAATTGACAATTTCGGCATCTTCTGCGCAATCGCCCATGAATACTCCCCCGCCAAAACTATCTGCGGTGTTATTTTGAATTGTGCAATTGAAGACCTTCGCACCTGACCAGGAACCGAAAATGTATAGTCCTCCGCCGTGATCGGGTGCATAATTGTTTTGAATGATGCAATGGAGTATCCGGGGTGATGCATCTGAAATATAAACCCCGCCTCCGAATGTTTCGAATTCTGTTGAGGAATTTCCATGCTGAACTGTAAATCCGATGACCTGACAGGCAGAAGTTTCAGATTGGCTGATGTTAATAACACGTCCTGTGTTACTCCCGTCAAGAATGGTGCTTGCTATAAAAGCGGCATCACCGGTTGTAAAATATTTGGAACAAAGAATAATATTTTTCCCGTTCAGGTTTAAATGCTCAAAATAAGTTCCGGGTTCAACCAAAACGATATCTCCCTCCACCGAAGCATCTATGCCAGCCTGGATGGTGCTGTAATTTCCAGGTACATGAATGATCGTGCAAATCCCGCTGTAAGGAAGGGTAAAGATGACAAACAGGAAAACTGAAAGTATATATTTTTTCATGGGGTTGACATTTGGTGTTGTGAATGTGAAAAGACCAGGTTCACAACTTTGTGATCGGTCAGGTTAATGTTGTAGTGTATGTTTTTTTATGGATTTATTCATAATGCAAATGTAGTATAATAATACTTAAATGCATCTATTGAAAACTATTATTTAATTTTTTTTATGACTAGGAAAGTGTCCTGTTCATATGCCCGATTGCGGACAATGGTTCATCGAATGACATGAAAATCATTTATGCTACAGGGCCGGAGGACTGTGAGCAGTTCCGGACAGTTAAAACCAATTCACCGCGCATACCATAGATTTCAACCTGCATCGGTTCTGTTTGCATCTCTCCGGTCAGTACCAGCCTGAATTTTCCATTGGTGGGGTTTGGATAAACCCTGAAATTCAGTTTATCAGGAATTATTGGCTTTTCAATGGTTTCGGCGGCGGAAGATACAAATGAAGCAGATTTTGCACCGCAATAAGGACCGGCAGGGGCGATTTTACCGTGCATGTACCCGCCGGCATAAACCCTGGTGCCGGTCAGATAATCAATGCTGTGCCCGGCGATCATCGTAACAATACCGCCATTTTCGACGATAAATGTTGTGCCGCCGCCCGCAACTGTAATGGTTTGACTAATGAGACAATTCTCCAATTTGCCGGTATGGAAAACATTAACACCGCCGCCGCCGCCACTAAAATTGCAGCTGCATGTAATTGTATTGCCGGAGATGATGCAATTGATAATTGAGGCATCCGTACCGCAATCGCACATGAATACTCCCCCCCCAAAAAAGCTGACTGCGGAGTTATTTTGAATTGTGCAATTCATGACCTTCGCACCCGACCAGGAACCGAAAATGTAAAGTCCCCCGCCTTGATCGGGTGCATAATTGTTTTGAATGACGCAATGGATTATCCGGGGTGATGCATCTGAAATATAAACCCCGCCTCCGAATGTTTCGTATTCTGTTGATGAATTTCCATGCTGAATCGTAAATCCGATGACCTGACAGGCCGAAGTTTCAGATTGGCTGATGTTAATGACCCGTCCTGAGTTACTCCCATCAATAATGGAAAATGCTATATTTACTCATTAAATCAGTATCAAATTTAGCATATAAATACTATAATGCATTTTTCGTCAAGAAATATTTAATTTTTTTTATGAATTGGGTTATCGATCCTCAACCCCTTCCCCGGATTCAAGTTCTATTAAAATCCTGTTAACATCTTCTTCAGTTGAAGTAAGCTTATGTTTGCAGATTTTTATCAGGAGGGCAGCCCGTTTTACTTTCCCGGATAATTCATCAACGGATATTTCTCCTGCTTCAATTTCAGAAACAATGTTCTGCAGTTCTTCAAAGGCTTCACTATAATTTGGATCTTTAGCCATCAGTTTCAGTTTTAATGCTTGATTGTGTTGTACTTATAATCTGCCCGTCAGCAAGGACGGTGGTAAGTAAAGTGCCCTCCTTTGCCGCCTCAACCGTTTTTATTGCTTTGCCATCGGCCAGGGTAATGCTGTATCCCCTGTTCAGTACATTCACAGGGTCTAACAAAGTTATGTTCTTTTCCAGACCTGCAATGTCTTTTGATTGAACCTGCATGTAACCCAGGGTTTTTGCGAACATGTTCATCAAGGTTGTTTCAAGGATATTTTTGTTTTCTTTCAGGATTTGGGATAACCCCTTATCAATAAGGAGCAGATTCTGATTGATATCCCGGTCCTGCCTGCGTTTAACAAAATAGGCCGATTGTTGCTGCAATGCTTTAATTTCCTGCTGAATTTCATTTCTGCTTGTAAAAAGTCTTGACAGTGTTACCGATTTAAAGAACCTTACGGTATTCACCATCCTTGATTTTTCCTCTTGCATTAGCCTGATAAATTTCCTCGTGATTGTTTCCTGGGCCTTTTTTAACGGAACGGAAAAATTATGGAACTTTTGTATCAGGAAATCAGCCAGTTCGGTAGGGGTAATTGCATTCCTGAATGCAACCATTTCGGCGACCGTTTCGTTTGTTGAGTGCCCGATGCCGGTGATTACCGGAAGCGGGAACAAGGCAATCGCCTTTGCGAGTTCAAAGTGGTTGTAGCATGTTAAACCAACGTCTCCTCCTCCGCCCCGGATGATCGCCACCGTATCAAAATGATTTTTTGCCATGCTGATGCGCTCCAACTGATCCAGGATCGAGCTAACTGCATTTTCGCCCTGAAGCAATGCCGGAAACAGCATGTGAAAGAATGAATAACCCCATTCGTTTTCGTCGATGACCTTGCAAAAGTCGGCATAACCTTTACTGGTCTGGACTGAAATAACTGCAATTCGTTTTGGCAACAGGGGCAAAACCAATGATTTGTTTGTGTGGAATATGCCTTCCTTCCTGATTTTTTCGATCGTGTCCTGCTTCTCTTTTTCGAGTTCGCCAAGCGACCATGAAGGATCAATATCCAGGATCCTCAGGCTAAGCCCGTATACCGGACTATAGGAGATCTTTGCACAAAATAGGATCTTGATCCCGTTTTTCAGCGGCTCATGCAACACATTCAGAAAGTTGTCATTGATCCTCTGAAAATCATCTTTCCAAATCGTTGACCTCATTTCTGCGACGATCTTCCCATTGGTTTTTTCAACCAGGTCGGGGTAGCAATGTCCCGACTGCGGATAGTGGTTCAGCTTGTTCATCTCCGCTTTTATCCAAAAAGAACTGGTATAGCGTTCCAGCAATGTTTTCTGAATGCTCAGCGCTACCTCTGAGAGCGTAAATATGGTTCGGGATTCACCAGGCACAAATTATGAATTACGAATTACGATTTTCATTTTGCATTTTGCATTTTGCCATCTTTATTCACGCTAAATTACAAAATCCTGCTGGATAAAAAAAGTGTCACCCTTCACCCGTCATATCCTCGCAGCCCTGATAATATCCGCAAAAATCCCCGAAGCGGTTACATCGGCGCCGGCACCTGCACCTTTTATGACCAGGGGTTGCTGCATATATCTGCTGGTGTAAAAAAGCACCACATTGTCCTTGCCATAGAGGTGGTAAAGGTCATGATCCGGGGCAATATGCTGCAAGGCAACCGAGGCCTTTCCGTTTTCGAGGCTGGCCACAAACTTCAGCTTGCAGCCTTTCGCAATTGCTTCGTGGTAGAGGGATTTGAAGTGCTCCTCATGTTTTTCCATTTCAAAATAAAAATCAGCCACATTGCCACGCATGCATGATTCAGGTAAAAATGATTTGCTTGTGATCTCGGCCATTTCCATCCTGATCCCTGCTTCACGCGACAGGATCAGGATCTTACGCATCACATCGGTGCCGCTCAGGTCAATGCGCGGATCGGGTTCTGCGTACCCTTCATCCTGGGCCCGTTTTACGATTTCAGCGAACGGTACCGTCCCGTCGTATTGGTTGAATACGAAATTGAGGGTCCCCGACAGCACAGCTTCTATCCGGTTTACTTTATCTCCGCTGCGGATAAGGTCGTTCAACGTTCCTATAACCGGCAGTCCGGCACCTACGTTGGTCTCAAAAAGATAGGAGGTATTGTATTCGCGGGCCAGCTGTTTCAGCAATTCAAAGTTTTCGTATGACGAAGAGCCGGCAATTTTATTGCAGGCAACAACCGCCACGCTTTTTCTCAGGAGCCTTCCATAAACCGCGGTCACGGCTTCGCTTGAGGTAACATCTACAAACACCGAATTGCGCAGGTTTTTTTGTTCAATACAGGCTACAAAGTCAGCCAGGTCCATGGGTTGACCGTTGCCCAGATGTTCCTGCCAGTGCTGCAGGTCGATGCCCTCCTCGTTCAACACCATCTTTTTACTGTTGCAAACACCAGCCACACGCAGCTGAAGCCGAAGTTGTTCGAGTATATAGTGTTGTTGTTCAAGTAATTGCGACATCAGCCGGCTGCCTACATTCCCGACACCGGTCACATACAGGTTGATTTGCTTGTACGGAGTTTCAAAAAATTCTTCATGCAGCACATTGATCGCCTTTTTAACATCCAAGGAACTGACGACCACGGAGATATTCGTTTCAGAAGAGCCTTGTGCAATGGCCCGGATATTAACACTGTTGCACCCCAGCGCCCCGAACATCTTACCGCTGATGCCTGTATGGTTTTTCATGTTGTCGCCGACCAGTGCAACAATGGAAAGATCTGTTTCCAGCTGAAGCGGCTCAACCTTCCCGGCTATGATCTCGCTGTCGAATTCGTCGTCTGCTGCCTTCCTGGCCTTTGCGGCATTGGCTTCGTCGATCGCTGCACAAATCGAATGCTCCGAGGAACTCTGGGTGATCAGGATGACATTTATCTTTTTTTCTGACAGGGCACCGAAAAGCCGCGCCGAGAATCCGGGTATTCCGACCATGCCGCTGCCCTCAAGACTCAGCAACGCCATTTTTCCGATGCTTGATATTCCCCTCACCATGTTTTTATTCTCGGAAACGGTGCTTTCAACCAGCGTTCCGTAGTCATCCGGCGAAAAAGTGTTCTTGATCCATACCGGGATCCCTCTGCTCATAACAGGCTGAATGGTGGGGGGATAAATGACCTTGGCCCCGAAATGAGAAAGCTCCATGGCTTCTTTGTAGGAAATATAGGGGATCGCCCTCGCATTGGTCACCAGCCGCGGATCGGCGGTCATCATGCCGCTTACATCGGTCCAGATCTCAAGCACTGTGGCATCCGTTGCGGCGGCAACCAGGGAAGCTGTGAGGTCCGAGCCACCCCGTCCCAGGGTTGTTGTCACACCGTTGCTGTTTGAGGCAATGAATCCGGGCATGATGAATAGTTGCCCGGGTTTTTTTTTTCAGGCAGTCGCGAAGCAGTTCCGACGTTATCTCCGGGTTGGGAGCAGCAGCCCCGTAGCCGGAATCAGTGCGGATGATCTCACGTGCATCCAGCCAAATGTTGTCGATGAGGCGTGATTCGAAGGCAGCGGCGATGATCATCGACGACAGCAACTCACCATGGCTTACAATGCGGTCCTGCGTGCGGGGTGAAAGTTCCCTGAGTGAAAACACCGCTTCACTAATGCGGTCAAGTTCATGGCACCTGTCGTCTAAAATACAGAGGACACGGGTCAGCCTGTCGGCAGAAAGCAGCTCCCGCGCGACCTCCTGGTGCCGCATGCCGAAATCCTCCAGCTTTTGTTTGTAGCCCGGGTTGTGAGACGCTGCAAGTTTCCCGGCTTCGATCAGCATGTCGGTGGCGCCGCCCATGGCAGAAACCACAACAATTGCCTGGTCCTTCACAATTGCACACCGTACAATATCAATGACTTTTAGAATATTTGAGGCATTGGCAACCGAAGTGCCGCCAAATTTCAATACTTGCATAAATTAAGTCTTAATTAAAATACAAATATAAAAATATTAACCTGCAGAAAATGCCCGGGTGGTGTTGACATCCGTTTTTCATACATTTGTACAGAGTATTTAACCGGTAATTTTCCAGATATGCCCTTCATTCCCAAACTCCTGCTTACTTCGGTCGCCATCCTGATTGCCGGGTACCTGTTGCCCGGCATCCATGTCGATTCTTTCTGGACAGCCCTGCTTGTCGCATTGGTGCTGAGCTTTCTGAATGTGTTTTTAAAACCATTCATGGTTATTCTCACCATTCCTTTCACGGTGGTCACGTTCGGCCTGTTTTTGCTGGTCATCAATGCCCTCATCATTTTGATTGCAAGTTACTGGGTCAGTGGCTTTAAGGTTGACGGTTTTTGGTGGGCCATGCTGTTCAGCATCATTCTCTCTTTCATATCTTCACTATTGGAAAACCTGGTCAAACACGATGAAAGCACGCGCAATTATTGAGAAAAGGGAACTCGTTGATGTCATTCGGCGCAGCCAATTTTGCCACCTTTCCATGGCGGATATCGATGGAAAACCCTATGTGATCCCTATGAACTTCGGGTTCAAGGATGATGTCATATTCCTTCACGGGGCGCAGCACGGAAAAAAGATCACCATCCTGAAGCAGAATCCATCCGTTTGCATCAACTTTACAACCGATCACGTGCTCAGATACCAGAACGAAGAAGTTGCATGTTCATGGAGCATGAAATACCGGAGCGTGCTATGTTACGGTGAAGTTGAATTCATCCTGGACCCTGAAGAGAAAATTGCGGCATTCCACATCGTGATGGCCCAGTACACAAAGGGAGAATTCAAGTTCAACCCGCCTTCGATCAGGGAAGTTTGCGTGTGGAGGGTGAAGGTGGAGCTGTTTGATGGAAGGGCTTATGGGTACTAAATCGTGACGCGTGACAGGTGACGGGTGACAAAAAAAACCCCAACCAAACGCACCCCCATCCCCCTGACGCCTTCCCCGAGTAGTGAAGGGGAGTAAGTCCCTCCCTGTTTGGGGAGAGGGAGTAAGTCCCTCCCTGTTTGGGGAGGGATTTAGGGTGGGGTCTTAGCGCGCGTCCGTAAGGGTTTGATCACTCCATATATTGCACGCTGACGGTATTCCTATACATATTAAGGCTGGCTTCGTTTGTCGACTGGAACTCGATCACGGAACAATAGCCGCTGTCGACAACGCTGGTAAAGGTATTGTTGGCCACGATCATATCATTCTCGTTCTGGGTAAAAAGTCCATTGCAAACGGCATTAATTGTGCCTCCGAAATTTGTAAACGTGTTTCCCGCCACAGAACCGATCTTATTGCCCTGGTCATCTTTTGCTGTTTGACCGGTTCAACGAGATCGTGCAGTTTTGAATCGTGGAAAATTGCGTTCTGCTGAGATCGGGATCCGATTTGCCAGGATAAAACCATACTCTGACCGGGCGGCCGTGTTTGTGTTCGCAGCAGTCCAGCCAAAAGACTGCAAGAGGTGGATTTTGTATTGCAACAGCAGATGAAAGTGACCCATTTGATACAGGTTTGCTACTCGGTTGCAGAGCCGAAAGTAAAAGACCGGGAGATCAGGGCTCTACTGAAAGCCGGAGCCGAATTGCAATGCTCACGACTTATTGTCATTACAAATGATCATGAACAAACCGAACAACATTCCTGGTTCGGAAACACGGGCGAAATCGCGTTTATTCCTTTATGGAAATGGATGGAAAATTTAGTAATCTAAGATAACCGGCCGCACATCGGTGACCGAGTTACCCAGTTACCCTGTCACCCAGTCCCCCCCCCGGCTACTTCAATTTAAACACCATCCCTATATTCGCATAGGTCGAGTTATACCCGAACTCGCCGTTGATGCCGACCGATTTATTGAAAAAGAAGGAGGCGCCGAAGAAGATCCCTCCATATGGAAACACAGGAGTGTAGCCTCTGCTCCCGGGATGATCGTCCCATGTGTGCATGCTAAATCCCATTCCCAACGGGATTCCGCCATATGTATCAAGGCCTTCAACGTTCCAGCCGTAATGATAGGCGCCCCGTGCTCCGAAGATAAAGTTTGTCCATGTTTCGTTCCATCCGTCCCCGTAACGGCTGGCGAAAAATGAGAACGTCGCCTCACCGCCAAGGGTGATTACACCGGGACCAACATCCCACATACCCTTTTCAAACGATCCCTTCAACGCCGGGCCAAAACCGTTGCCGTTTCCAAAATAATTGGTGCCCGGGCCAACGCCCACATTCACAATCCATGAGTTCAGCCTTACAGGATCAAGAGGCCCTTCGGCCCGGATGGTCCCAACTGCGCCGACAGTGATCAGCATAGACAATATGATGATTTTCATGATATTATTCATTTTTTCTTATTTTTTGGTTATCAAAAGATGAAGCGAAATTTTCGAAACATACATAATCATTAACGGCTGTCTGCTAAAAAATTGTTTGTTCGACAGCACGATTTTGTAACATATCATTCTTCGTTCTTCATTTTTCGATGTAAATTGGGTTCTGCCTGAGCAAAACCTGAGGCTGTATCACAAGAGTAAAGTTTCGTTTTTTTCTCTGTGGCAATAATATTTTAAAAAGTTACACGGAGTTACACAGAGAAGCACAGAGTTACACAGAGTGCTTTGAGACAGTCTTGCAGGGGACGATAAACCAGCCGCATAATTGTCCGAAACTCCAGCCGATCAGCCCTCCGGCAATCCATCCACCCAGGATGTCAGCAGGATAGTGTACGCCCAGATATATCCTTGTATAAGCCATGAAAAAGGCCCAGGCAATCATCATGGCCGGAAACAACCGGAAGGGCTTGCCTAATATAATGATCATAAATACTGTGATGGCCAGGTTGTTGGAGGCATGTGCCGAATAGAATCCAAGCTGACCTCCAAGGTAACCGTTTACGGTGTGTATACCCGTCAATACCGGTTCATGCGTAGGCCGTGGCCGCGCAACCCACTCTTTGAAAAGATTTGAAAGTTGATCGCTTGCGATGATCATAAGGGCTGCAAAAAGCACCGCCCACACAGCCTGCCACCGGTATTTCCGGATGGTCAGATATAACAGCAACATGAACAAAGGAATCCATGTATTGGTATTCGTGCCCCAATACATCACAGAATCCATAAACGGACAATGCAACCCGTTCAGAAAATAGAATAAACTCAGATCAATGGATTTGAATGTTTCCAGCATCCTTTGTTAAAATTGGCAATCGTCACCTGTCACCTGTCACGCGTCACGATTCAACTCATCCCACAGCATCTGCTTCAGCCTCTCCAGCCCGTTCTGCCTGTGCGACGATATAAAAACAGTCGGGATTTGCGGAAGATCCTTTTTCAGTTCATCCAGGATCTCTTCATCGGCCAGGTCGGATTTTGTCACGGCAAGGATCCGTGTTTTGTCAAGCAATTCCGGATTATACTGCGAGAGTTCATTCAGCAGGATTCCGTACTCTTTACGGATGTCCGTTGCATCAACCGGAACCATGAATAAAAGGATGGAGTTTCGTTCGATATGCCGCAGGAAGCGCAGTCCCAGGCCTTTGCCCTCATGAGCGCCCTCGATGATTCCCGGGATGTCGGCCATTACAAAGGATTTGTTGTCGTGATAACGAACAATACCAAGATTGGGAACGAGGGTGGTGAAAGGATAATCGGCAATCTGCGGTTTGGCGGCAGAGATCACGGATAAAAGCGTGGACTTTCCGGCATTCGGAAAACCAACAAGGCCGACATCGGCTAACAGCTTTAATTCAAGCACCTTCCAGAACTCTATGCCCGGCTCACCGGGCTGTGCAAATTTTGGCGCCTGCCGTGTGGGGGTTTTAAAATGGTCGTTGCCCAGTCCGCCCCTGCCGCCAGGCACCAGGATATGGGTTTGCCCCTCTTCGGTGATCTCACATTCAAATTCACCGGTTTCAGCGTCACGTGCAACGGTGCCCAACGGCACATCGACGATAACATCTTTTCCGTTCGCCCCGTGCATGAGCTGCTTTGACCCTGCTCCGCCATGTTCGGCCTTGAGATGTTTCGTGAACTTGAGATGCAGCAAGGTCCAGAACTGGTTGTTCCCTTTGAGGATGACATGTCCGCCACGTCCTCCGTCGCCGCCATCAGGGCCGCCATGAGCGTTGGTGCGGGTACGCATAAAGTGCCGCGACCCCGCCCCGCCGTTTCCGGAAGCGCAGTGGATCTTTACATAATCGACGAAGTTTGAATCGGACATAAAAAAATGGCGAAATGGTGAAATAGCGAAATGGTGAAAGTTGGGAGAAAAATTATGGTGTGATCACCGTACAAAGCTGGTTGAAAATATCTTCAATGGTTCCCATGCCATGAATTTCCCGGTATAAATTTTTATCTGTATAATAGTCAATCAACGGCTTGGTGTGATGGTGGTATTGAACAAGCCGGTTTTTGATCACCTCTTCAGTGTCATCCTTGCGCCCCTGGTCCTGGGCTCGTTTCAGCAGCCGTTTTGCCAGCTCATCTTCATCCACCTCCAACGCGAGGACCATGGTCACTTTCTGATCATGCCTCAGAAGCATCTTGTCCAGTTCCCGGGCCTGGTTAAGGGTACGGGGAAATCCGTCAAGTACGAAACCTTTGACGGAGTGGTTGTGAACGAAAACCGATTCCATGATCTCTATCAGCAATTCATCCGAAACCAGGTGACCGGAATCCATTACCGATTTGACTTTCAAACCGAGAGGTGTTCCCTGGCTTACCTCAGCGCGAAGAATATCGCCGGTTGACACATGTTTCCATCCAAACTTTTCGGCAATTTTAATTGCCTGGGTTCCTTTTCCGGCGCCCGGCGGACCAAACAGGATCAGATTGAACATTCCTTTGAAGTTATTAGTTGGTTTTCTTTTACCACAATAGGCACATAGGGCACAGCAGGATTTTTAATCTGATATAATTATTTGCAATAATCATGATATTCTGTATATCAGTCTATTGTGAAACTATTGTGTCCTATGTGTCTATTGTGGTGAATTTTGTTAAAGACAATATTTTATTTAACTACTTTATAAATATCCGGCAGATTCCGGCCATAACCGTCATAGTCAAGTCCGTATCCGACGATAAAATCATTCGGGATCGTCAGTCCGACATAGTCGATCATAAAATCTTTTTGAAAAGCTTCCGGCTTGAAACAAAAGCAGGCAACTTTCACCCCTGCGGGATTTTTCTCCCGCACATCATGCAGGAGTTTTTCCATGGTGATTCCGGTATCAACAATATCTTCCACAATGATCACATGCCTGTTTTTCAGATCCTCATCAACCCCAATGAGCTCTTTTACGATAGAGGTGGTGCTTGTTCCCGCGTAAGAGGCGAATTTCACGAAGGTGATCTCACAGGGAACGGTAATTTTCCGCATCAGGTCGGAGGCAAACATAAATGCGCCATTCAGGATAGCCAGGAGCAGCGGGTTTTTCCCTTCAAAATCGCGGTTGATGCCATCGGCAACTTGCTGCACGGCAGCATCGATCTCCTCCCTGCCGATAAACTTCTCGAAAACCAGCTCCCTAACCTGTACCTTCGTCATAATCAATGATATGTTACTTTTGCACAAAGGTAGGTAAAAAATATCTACATTTGTGAAGTAACCGGAAAACAACAACCATGGAAGCGAAAGTCAGCATCATCATGGGCAGCACATCCGACCTCCCGGTCATGGAGGCTGCCGCCAGGTTCCTGAACGACATGCACATCCCTTTTGAGATAAACGCGCTGTCAGCCCACCGGACGCCCGAAAAAGTCGAAGAGTTTGCAAAGAACGCCCATCAGCGCGGGATTCGTGTCATCATTGCCGCGGCAGGCATGGCTGCCCATCTCCCCGGCGTCATCGCCGCCATGACCACCCTGCCGGTGATTGGCGTGCCCATCAAAGCTTCGCTCGAAGGGCTCGATGCCCTCCTTGCCATTGTTCAAATGCCACCGGGAATTCCTGTGGCCACGGTTGGAATCAATGGAGCGCAGAATGCAGCCATCCTTGCAGCTGAAATCCTAGCCATCAGCGACCCGGAGCTTCATAAGAAGATGGTCAGTTTCAAAAATGACCTGAAAAAAAAGATTATCAAGGCCAATGAGGAGCTTGAGGGGGTAAAGTTCGAATATAGGATTCAATAGTGGAAAATAGTTAATAATTAAGAATTCCATAATTACTAATTCCGTAATTTTTTAGTTTTTAATAAACAGTAAATCATAATCTTATAAACTGCTTATCCCCTTTAAGCAAGTTTAGATTTTAATACAAATTTTAACCTAGATATAAGATAGATTCGTCTTTCTTATTTTCATTATTCTTCACCACAATAGGCACAATAGTTCACAATAGATATTTTTCCGGCTGAT
>JBBQUQ010000013.1:0-50646 GCA_038212325.1 Bacteroidales bacterium | reverse complement strand
TCCCGGGCAATAAATACAATTGCACATCGACAACTTTTTTATTATTTTTGGACAATTATAAAATACAATGTAAGCTGTGAATCAGCTTTTTAAAAATTTCAGCCTAACGGCTATCAATCGTACCATAGTGGAATTGAAACTTATGCCAACCTAACCCCCCACCTCGGGCCGAAAACCTATCAATCGTACCATAGTGGAATTGAAACATACCACAGGTTACTATAACTCTGCACAGGGAGCGAATGCTATCAATCGTACCATAGTGGAATTGAAACCAAGAAGTAGCATTACACTCAGTACCGGCCTTTCGTATCCCTATCAATCGTACCATAGTGGAATTGAAACATATTAGGTGTGCTAAGACTTACATATGCTTTGTAACCACTATCAATCGTACCATAGTGGAATTGAAACAGCCATCAATATTTTCTCTTGAGTATGTCCAAGTATCTATCAATCGTACCATAGTGGAATTGAAACGCAGATACATCTTTAGCACATATTGCGAAGGCATCTATCAATCGTACCATAGTGGAATTGAAACGCACGAACAATATATCTTCCTGAATTCAAAAAAAGCTATCAATCGTACCATAGTGGAATTGAAACCTCCAATCAGTACTAATAAGCCTGGTGTCCATGATGGCTATCAATCGTACCATAGTGGAATTGAAACAACAAATCAGTAATCATTGATGAGAATGACGAACACTATCAATCGTACCATAGTGGAATTGAAACAAAAAATCATTAATCATTGATGAGAATGACGAACATGCTATCAATCGTACCATAGTGGAATTGAAATTTCTACATCAAGGGCACTCTCAACGTGTCTACTGCACTATCAATCGTACCATAGTGGAATTGAAATATGAAAACGTTCAAATATATGATCGCAGGTATTATCTGCACAGTTATGATGAGTTCAGCAGCGCTGGCAAATTGTGAAATAGCCGGAGAAAAGTCGATCGTGGAGATCGCAGTCGGTTCAAAAAACCATACCACGCTGTTAGCAGCACTTAAAGCTGCCGACCTGGTAACTACGTTAAGCGGTAAAGGTCCGTTCACCGTTTTTGCCCCGACCAACGAGGCTTTTGCCAAGATTCCCCAGGATGCACTGGCCAGCCTGTTAAAGCCGGAAAACAAAGCCGCATTGACAGGAATTCTCACCTACCATGTTGTTTCAGGCAATGTTGATGCCGCCACGTTGATCGGAATGATCAAATAAGGTAATGGCACAGCAGTGCTGAAAACATTCAACGGACAGGAACTGAAGGCTTCTGTTATCGATGGCAAAGTGGTTCTTACCGATGCAAAGGGTGGCAAAGCCACGGTGATCGTGGCCGACCTGAAGGGTTCAAACGGTGTGATCCATGTTACTGATCATGTTTCGATGCCCAAATAACCAATTTTGGTTTCTAGTTGAAAAGCTGTCTCAAATTACGGGATAGCTTTTTTCTTTAAAATACGTCGTTGCTTTAAGCCGTTCGACCATTTCAAAAAATTATCTTTGTTGCAAAATTCAATTTAATGGAAACACCAATCATCTTCTGGATTTTATTTAACGCTTTTGTATTGATCATGCTCGCCATCGACCTGGGGATCTTTAACAGGAAATCTCATGAAATTACCTTCAGGGAGGCGATAACCTGGACCTTGGTCTGGGTGATTTTCGCACTGGGCTTTAACGTGATCCTCTATTTCTGGCGGGGTCAGCAGCAGGCGCTGGAATTTTTTACCGGATACCTGGTTGAAAAGACACTGAGTATTGATAATGTTTTTGTTTTCATTATGATCTTCGGCTATTTCCAGGTTCCAAAGGCATACCAGCACAAAGTGCTTTTCTGGGGAATCCTGGGGGCGCTCGTCATGCGCGCGATTTTCATCTTTGCCGGCGTAGCACTCATCGAAAAATTTCACTTTACCATTTACTTGTTCGGCCTGTTGCTTGTTTACACCGGTTATAAAATGTTCGGCCATAAAAAGGCCAGCATCCGGCCGGAAAAAAATCCTGTCATCAAGATGTTGAAAAGATTCATGCCTGTTACACCGGAGTTTCATGAGGATAAATTCTTTATCCGGGAAAATGGCAAACGCTTTGCAACACCATTGTTTCTTGTCCTGATCCTGATCGAGACCACCGACCTCATTTTCGCGGTCGACAGCATCCCAGCCATCCTGGCCATCACACAGGATCAGTTTATCGTGTATACTTCCAACGTTTTTGCCATCCTGGGGCTGCGTTCCCTTTATTTTGCACTGGCCGGCATTGCCGACAGGTTCTGGCTCCTGAGCTACGGACTGGCCATTGTCCTTGTTTTCGTCGGGCTCAAAATGCTTCTGGTCGATGTGTATAAAATACCCATCGAATGGTCACTCCTATTCATTGCAGTGACGATTGCATCCAGCATCTTCCTTTCTGCGAAAATTAAACCCAAACAAACATAAGATATGCATTCCATTTCAGGTTTTACGGGACGAATTGTTAAATCATCCTTTTTTCAAAAGTTTCATCTTTGTTCTAATCCTTTTTTCGGCTGTCCTGATCGGAATGGAAACCTACAGCGGGATCGCGGTTCCGCATAAATCCATGCTGCATCTGCTGGATAAGATCATTGTGTGGTGCTTTGTCGTCGAAATAACCATGAAGATCATATCACATGGGAAGAAACCTTTTGATTATTTCCGGGATCCCTGGAATGTATTTGATTTCATCATTGTGGCTGTTTGTCTTTTTCCAATGGGGGATGTCCATTTTGTGGCGATCCTTCGAATTGCCAGGATCCTCCGCGTATTGCGGATGATCACACTCTTCCCCAAACTTCAATTGCTTATCGGGGCCCTGCTGAAGAGTGTTCCTTCCATGGGCTATGTGATCCTGCTGCTGTCCCTGCTTTTTTATATCTATGGCGTTATGGGTTCCTTTTTGTTTGGGCAGAATGACCCGCTCCATTTTGGCAATCTTCATCTCTCCCCTCATCTGGCCTTTCCTCTATTTTGTCAGTTTTATCCTGATCGGCGCCATGATCATCATGAACCTCTTCATCGGCGTGATCATGAACAGCATGGTAGAGAGCCGGCGTGATATTAGGATCAGGTTATTTCACAGGAAATACAATGTGGGTTTCCCATTTTGTCGTATCCTTCTCTACCATCAGGTCAGTGATATAAATTTCTGACGGTCCCCCCGCTTCAACTTTTCCAGTCTCCTTGATATAGGTGTCAAGTGCCTGGTAAGCTGGTTCCATTTTGCTGTAGGAACCAAAATATATGGCACGGACTACCTGTTGTTCAGGAACTGACTGAACCTGGATCCTGCCTTTGCCTTTTTGCGCTGTTTCGACAGGAATGCAAATATTCATGACAGAGAAATACGTTACAGGATCCCATCTTAGGTATGTTACAAAGGCGGGCCCTTTCTGAACAAGTTTGCCTGCCTTTATAAAGCCGTATAATTCACCATAAGCCTTGCTCATTATCCCTGGATATTCTTTTGGCCCGGCTGAATCAACAACATAGATGACCGTCTGAGCCGGGATCACATTTTCGTCAATCTTTGGCCAATTGTTACGAGCCTCTGCAACAGTTTTAAGTTTTGCCAGCCCTTTTTCAAAATCCGGTCCCATCATGCGGCCCATAAACAGACCCATATAGCGGCTTACCGGATGGTAGCCCAGGTCGCCTTCATCAATCCATGAAACCCTGGCTGAATCTCCCTGATTCTCAATGATAATCTTTCCTTTCGAAACGTATTTTCCGTGATCAAATGCCAGGTTGTAGGCAACAAGCTCGCCAGGGAGAAGTTCTGAAAGTATCATCTCGCCGTTTCCGAGCACTTCACCATTCCATTTCCATGATGTTCCGACCTGGGCTGCCTCCCCTGTCATTTCGAAAACGACCGTTGAATCGGTCTCTTTTGTCCATGGAGCCCAAAGATGCCATAGTTGAAAATTGCTGGTCAGCCCGTAAATGACATCCGGGTTTGACTTAATGAATAAAGTTCTTTCAACTTTATATGTTTTGGGCAAGAGGAATGAAACGATAACCAGGATGGCAACGACGCCTATCACCCAATAAAAAATTTTCATTATTGTTTTAATGACCGTTCTTTTTTTGATTTATTATGTAAAATTAATCCATTTTAAAATTATTTGCAAATTTTCGGACAACATTTTTTAGCTAAAAAAAAAACCTTTGCAGCGACCACCGAAGGCAACTGCAAAGGACATTTAGAATAATGAATGTGTGCCTGCCAGGCTATGCGCCCCTTCTCAGGATATAGAAGGTGCCAAACCCGAGCAATGTCAGACCAAGGAGGATCAGTCCCCATTGCGACAAGGTAGGTATGGTGCCAGGAACCGGTGCAACCTGTGCTTCGATCATCCATTTGACATCTGGTGGGGCGGCACTGGGGACACCACCGGTGGGTGCAAATATATAGAATGTCCCAGGCCGTTGCGGGGCTTCACTCATGTATCCCATCGGATACCATGCGGCGGCGGCCGTTGGCTGAAATAACCCAACATAAAACGCTTCGTTGTTAAAAACCGGAGGGGTGGCAAACGTGAAGTTGTTCATCGCGTTGACATTGCCTGCAGTAAGAAGAAGACCAGCCGACTGTGCAACGATCACTCCTGCACTATTGAGAACGACAGCGGAAACTGTATTCCCGACACTTGAGTTAGGAGCTGTAGAGCTATAAATATATATATTGGCACCCGTGATCTTGCCTGGTCCCGACATGTTGTATTTACTTGCCCAGATGACTGACCCGGTTCCATAACCGTAGGCGCCACTGGCTACATTGTTAAAACAGTAGGAGAACAGGTTATTGTTGACCTGTACCGTAATGGTGTTTGTATTGTTTAGCAGGAAGTTCTCACCAGCACCTGGCGTTGCAGTCGCAGTTACATTTACATTCTGCAGGTAGGTAGGGTTCCATCCTAGAAAGTCATAGACTAAACTTGTATTCGCTGCGATCGTAAGACCTGATTGCGTAACCGTAACAGGGGGCGTGGAATTGATCGACAGCGTCAGATCAAAGGTTGCGCTGGAGGCCGAAACATTATTAACCATTACGCTCACTTTGTTGGGTATTCCGAAAGGAATAGGAGCCTTCTCAGTTGTATAAATGTTTGTTACAGTAAGAATATCAGTTAACGCGTTATTCACGAAGAACGTGGCAGGCCTGAAGCTGGATGCAGCTAATGTTGTAGGCATGGAAGTAGCACTTCTCTGTCCATAGAGTCCATTGAGCAGGCCCGTAGAGTTGCATAGGGCAACAAGTGCACCAGTTCCTAATGTACCAACCGGATTTGAGAATTCCCAGGCAACATATACACCGCCACCTGTATAGGTAAAGGGAGCATCTCCACCTGCGAAATTTATCGTGTAGGATCCTGCTGCAATAGGTACAGTAAAGGCGGCAATTTCGCAGACTTTGGTAAATCCTGCTGTCGTCCAGGAAGTCCCCAACTGGTAGGTTGTGTTGGGAGTATTCATTAAATACACCTTAAGGTTTCCTGTTTGTGATGTCGTTCCTGCAGTACCAATCAGGAAGCCGATGCCATCAACCGTTTGCCCTGACGGATAACCGCTGGCAGCCATTTCTGAAGGCATGATCAGGTATTCTGTTCTCTGGTATCTCCAGGTATTTCCCGGACAACGGGTATTTCCAGATGTACTACCCTGGGATGGCACAACCCATGCCTGGAGTATATCTGTATTGGGATCTCCGGGGGTTAGACCACCAAAGCGAATCGATGCGTCGGTCGAATACCCATCACCTTGTTCGACACCTGAAACATTGACAGGTACATACTTTGTTACTTTCTGTCCAAAACCAGCTCCGATTAAAAACAGAGCAATCACTAAGAGTAGCAGTTTTTTCATAATCATGTGTTTTAAGATTTGTTAATACTGGGTTAAATGTTAAGAGGCTTTCTCTATGCGCCCCTTCTGAGAAGATAAATTGTTCCAAAGCCGAGCAAAGACAATCCAAGGATGATCAGGCCCCATTCGGACAAGGTCGGTATCTGTGGAGCAGGAACACACCAGGTTGTCGGTTCTCCAACAGGTACGGCAGAAACTTTTGCCATATAGGGAGCTCCCACTCCATTACCCATGTAAAATTGACTGGTATAAACTAAGTAATATGTCCCTGCAGGCAGAGTTTCGGAGATGGTTTTGGCAACACCGGCAGACTGATAATCTGCCATAAGAATTTCAGCGGTAGCACAAGGAGAACTCAGGATAAACAATATGCCTGGAAAACTTGAAAAGGCAGACCAATAGATGGTTGTTGGTGCAGTAAGCACAATTTTGTACCAGTCAAGATCTCTTGATGCATCGGTGCCAAGGTATAAATAGGTGTTTATATTTCCGCAGAAAGCATCGCCTAAGTTGATGTTTGTAAAAGGCTCTGCAAGCTCATTGCAGCCTGCATTTGTGAAGTCGATCCCATTTTCGGTGATGTAAGCCTCACCCTCAGGGACGGTACAGGCCAGGCAAGGTGGATAGAGCATGGTGTTTCCCTGTCCACCAGGCAGAACCACAGGGGTGCCGGGAATGATCTTACCGGTATAGTTCAACTGGGCAAAAAGATTGCTGCATGCCATTGCAAAGGCAACAACGATTAAAAGCGTAGCTGTTTTTTTCATAATAAATTCTATTTTAAGTGTTTGTAAATTAAAAAAAATTATAAGTTGATAAACTGTCTTCTGCAATTGGCATGATGTTTATCTGATTTCCTGGTGGATAATAACCGATGATATGAATCAACCTGTTCCTTTTATCAAATCTATTGTGAAATAAACAGCAATCTTAATGCAATTTATCCTATAAAACAAGTTTTTCTCCATTTTATTTTTAATATTTACAGCAGAATAATCCACATTGGTATGTGTAGTTACAATGTTAACAAATTACCAAGGTTCATATTACTCAGGTCATCAGGATAAATGTGCTATTTTTGCCGCGGAATTTAATTTTTTTGTAATGATAATTGCTGTAACAGGCGCCAACGGGCATATCGGAGTGAACCTTTGCAAAGCTTTATTGAAACAGGGGCACCTGGTAAAGGCTTTAATCCATCAGCATGTCTACGCACTCAGGGATACACCTGTATATCGCATTAAAGGTGATTTGCTTGATAAAGAATCACTAAGGCCCTTGTTGTCAGATGTGGATGTTGTATTCCACCTCGCAGCAAAAATCTCCATCTCTGGTGACCCGGATGGAATGCTGAGGCGGATAAATGTTGAAGGAACTTCAAACATGCTGGTCATGGCGATTGAATACAGGGTAAAGCGTTTCATTCATTTCAGTTCGATCGATGCCATGCAGCCCTTTCCTCAAAATCAGTCTCTTGATGAAAGCAGACCACTTGTTGGACCCAACGGATTTGCCTATCACATGTCGAAAGCAGAAGGTGAGCGTGCCGTATTGAAAGCTGTGCAAAACGGACTATATGCATTGGTTCTCTCCCCCACGGCGATCATTGGCGCAGAAGATCCCGAACCATCCCTGACAGGGAAGGCAATGATTGACCTGTACAACCGTAAGATTCCGTGTCTTGTCCCAGGAGGGTATGATTGGGTAGATGTTAGAGATGTTGTTGCTGCTGCCATTGCTGCAATTGAAAAAGGGAGAAGCGGGGAAAAATACATCCTTTCCGGGCATTGGCATAATTTACAGGAAGTATCTTCCATGATCCAATTGCATACAGGACGAAAAACAGTCAGCCCTGTCATCCCCATGTGGATTGCCAGGGTCGGATTGCCTTTAATTGCCCTGTACAGCAACTTATCAGGAACAAAGCCATTATATACCAGTGAATCACTGACGATCATTTCTGAGGGGAACCGATTAATCGACAACTCTAAGGCAAAGCGCGAATTGAATTTTAGTCCCCGCCCGCTTACAGAAACAATTAAAGATTTTACTACCTGGCTGAAGGACAATGGATTCATACACTAATTACTGAATACATGAACGAAACTACATTTTACATGATTGTGTATGGTTGGATCGCTGTTGCAATTTTTATTTTCCCGGTAGTGATCAGGATTATAGCCCCATATGGAAGACATACAACAGTAAAATTGGGTATCCTGATCGACAACAGGTTTGGCTGGATACTGATGGAGTTGCCGGCATTGTTTGTGTTTGCGGGGTTTTATCTTTTTGGTTCAGGCACTCACCCAGTGGTTACCTGGGTTTTCTTTGGCATGTGGGTCATGCATTATGTTAACAGAACGCTGATATTTCCTTTTCGTCTTCACACCAGGGGAAAAAAGATGCCATTGGCAATCGTTGTCATGGCCATCGGGTTCAATTTAGTTAATGGATTCATCAATGGCTATTATCTGGGTTCCCTGGCAACAGCGTCGCAGTACCCTGTTTCCTATTTTTATGATCTGCGGTTCATTGGCGGTATTGTGTTATTCTGGTTCGGAATGATGATCAACTGGCAATCAGACAATATTCTGATCCACCTGCGCAAGCCTGGCGAAAGCGGCTACGTGATTCCCAGGAAAGGCTTTTTCCAACTTGTTTCCTGTCCGAATCATTTTGGGGAAATCGTTGAATGGTTTGGTTTTGCTTTGATGACATGGTCTTCCCCTGCGCTGGCCTTTGCAGTCTGGACCCTGGTCAACCTCATGCCACGGGCACTGCATCATCATAAGTGGTACAAGGAAACTTTCCCGGATTATCCTCCCGAACGTAAGGCACTGGTCCCGTTTATCCTTTAAAACACCGATGGGGTAATTACTCAATCGAAACCGTCAGGCCCCGCATGGTTATTTCATCATACATGGGCTTTACCTGGTAGAAATCCCCGGATTTAATGCTGCATTTACCTTTAAAATGGGTTATCATTGCACATTGTTCGGCCTGCTCATGTTCATGGTTGCAAACTTCCATCAGCGTATCAATCACAAAGTCAAAGGTGTTGACGTCGTCGTTGTACAGGATAAGTCCACGAATTATCGCTGAACTATCCTGGTGAATTTCGGATGGATTGCCTTTATGCTTTACCATTTACAAAGATTTTCGTCGACAAAATTACAAATAAAATGGCATCAAACATGTACCTTTGGAATGATATACCAATCATGCAATGGAGTTTGCCAAATTTGCCATATTACTTGAACAGCGCTTGCAAAAGCCACTTCCCGGAAAATCTGCACAGATAAAGATGTCATCGCTGTTGCGAATTCAGGAGTTGTTGAAAATCACCGTCCCTGAAAATCCCATACAGAGCAGTGTGCTTGTTCTGGTGTACCCTCTTCAGCATAGAATTGGGCTTGTATTGATGCTTCGGCCACAATATGATGGCATCCACAGCGGGCAGGTCAGTTTGCCGGGAGGCAAGTATGAGGAGACAGACGAGAGTTTGATTTATACTGCATTGCGCGAGGCAAAGGAGGAGATCGGGGTTGATCCGGGGCAAGTTCAGGTTATCGGGCAATTAACCGAGATGTATATTCCACCCAGTAACTTCTTGGTAACGCCTGTTGTAGGCTACCAGTCGACCCGGCCCCATTTTTCTGCTGATCCCAAAGAGGTTGCCCGGATTATTGAGATATATCTTGACGATTTGCTTGACGACCGTAAAAGGCAGATGAAGAAAATGACGCTCCGCCAGGGCATTTCCCTTAAGGTTCCTTCATTTTACCTGGATGGCAACATTATATGGGGTGCCACTGCCATGATCTTAAGTGAATTGAAAGAAATTGCAGCGGAAATTTATTCAGGCTGAACCTACTTTGTACTGAATGTAGAAAAGCAAAATGCCCCGGGAATCCTGCCGGTGGGATATTGTTTAACCAGGACTCCATGCACACTATACTGATAGGCTGTGCCATTTTGAACATAATCCTTTGCATCACTCACGTAAATGCGGCCGGAGGCAGGATGGATATTCAATGCATAAAAGTTGCGGCTTTCCGAACTGATCAGTGGCTGGGCCGGCAACGAATTTGAAGCAACGGGCATCTGGTACACTCCTCCTTTCAAATAGTATAATGTATCGCCGGTTGGGTTGATGCATAGCCTGCTGGGGGCATTCCCGGGATCGGGAAAGGTGAAAACTTTTTCGACCATCCATAACTCAGGGTTGATCCTCAGTAGTGAAGGCGCTTCGAAATTATCATAACCGCCTGAACACAGCACCCATACTTTTTGTTTTTTATCTATCACGATGCCAATAGGCTCTTTACCCGATTGTATGCTGTCGATAATAGCGTCAGATTCGGTATCAATCACCAGGATCTGTGCCTTTCGCAGTGAACTTGGCTCGCTGAATCTGCCAATCGATGTAACCAGCATGTATTTATCATAACGGATCAGGCTTTCTGTCCAGCTTGTTGTTTTAATGGTGCCGCTTACCGAATTTGTTTGCAGGTTTATGATAGATATATAATTCTGCAGATTTGTTGCATACGCTTTGTTCGAATCAATGATTTGCAGGAAACGCGGTGAATGAAGCCCGGATATTGTTTTAACAGACTTAAAATCATTTAATGTTACAACTTCAATCTTGTTTGAGTTGTTGATCAAAAGGTATCCCAGATCACCTGCAATTGTCATTGATTCAGCGATATCACCCAGGTTCCTTGAATTTGACTTGCTGAAGATATCCTGCACAACGGCATTACTTGCATTATCAACAAAGGTCACAGAGGCATTTCCCCAATTGTAATTACCTTCATTGACTATGAAAATTCCATCTTTATAGCTGGGTACCCGTGTAGTATCCTGGTCGATTGTCTCAACACGGATAGGATCTTTGGAACATGCCGATGGCAGTATTGATAATGCTATGAATGAGCAGAGAAGGGCAATTGGGGATAAAAGATAAAAATTCTTCTTCACTTCTGGTACTTTGTCAAACAATCTAATTACTGCTTAAGCCCTGAAAGGCCAGTTTTACAGTGAATGCATAATGAATACCCGGCATTGGCCGACTTTCAACAGATTGATAGTCGAGGTTGAGCAGGTTATTAACATTAATTTGTAAAGATAAAATAAAATATCTGAACTGAATGTTCTTTCCAAAAATTATATTCGACAAGTTATACGCAGGCATCAGGGAAAGGTTGTCTTTCCCGGTATATCTTTCGCCTGTATAGTTGTAGTTGTAGGTTAGATAGAATTTCCACCTCTCCAGCGAAAGTGTACTGTTAAATGTGTTTACCGGCATATAATACTGCTGGTTTCCATTGATATCCTCATCAGTTGAGCCGGCTGTTTCATAGGTTGACCTGCAGAAATTATAATTATTCTTCCAAACGACTTTGAATTTCCAAGCCAACAGGCTGAAATTCAATCCTGATTCGATGCCACGGGCATGGATTTCATCTACATTCTCAGGTTGAAACAGGCCGCTGCTGTTCTCTACAGGAGTCCATGTAATCATATCATATATCCAGGAATAATACCCTGCAAGGCTTGCTTCCAGGTATAGGATTTTATTTTTGGTTCCGAAATTACAGGTACTTCCTGCTTCAACCGAGTAGCTCATTTCTGGCCTTAGGTCAGGATTTCCAACATTTTTCCAATAAAGCTCATTTAAAGTGGGATACCTGAAATTACGCGCGCTGTTAGCTGTGAATGCCAGGTTATATTTATTAAACGGGCGGTACTCAATTCCCAGTGCCGGGATCAGAGGATTGAATTTACCATTAATGAGATCATCTCTCAAAACCAGGGAAGATTTAAACTTTGTTGTGATATTATAATTGAGTTCTATGAACATGCTGGTCGTGGCTCGGGTTTTAATACCCTCATATTCATCTGAATTTACCCAATCATACGTGAAATCGACTCCGGGTTTGATGGTCAGGTTCCGGATTCCGCCATATGATAATCTTACCCTGTTGATCCATGAATAGGATTGATGTGCAGAATTAATATCCAGCAGGTTGTTGCTGTATTTCATATATTGGTCATTCAGCGCCGACCGGACAAGGAGGTTCCATGTTGGCGCCACATATTTGTAATCAGCAACTGCCCTCAAAGCTCTATCTTTTAATGTTTCTATTTTCAGGGAGTCAAAATTCTGGGCGGTCGGCGGCAGGTTCCGGTCGTTCTGCGAGTACCAGATTTTAGCAGAAAACAGGTGTTTGTCCTTCAGTTTCCAGAAAAGTTCCTGTGATAGTCCCCATTGAGTGAATGAGGCGTTTTGCTGCGACATAACCTTGCCGGCATCGTTGGTATATGGGAAATCGTTCAGGGCTGAAGTATAGTTGAATTTTGTATGCGACTGAAATGAGCGTGCACCGGCAGCCACATTCAAATTCGTGTTATAATTGTTAAAACTTCCCATGGACTGAGCCAGGAACGTCTTGCATCGATTGGTCCAGTCTGGTGATGTCACAAGATCAACGACTCCGCCGAATGCCCCGCTTGTTCTGGCAATGCTTGCAGCGCCAAATAAGATCTGCAGTCCGTCAAACTGGGCAACGGGAACCTGGGAAAAGTCCATCTGGCCAAGCATCGGGGAATTCAGATTTATCCCGTTCCATTCCACCTGGGTATGTTGTGCAGAAGTTCCGCGGAATGAAGGTGTTGCAAGAGTTCCATTGCCATATGACTTGATGAAAATCGTAGAGTGTTCCGACAGGATGGTCGAGAGGTCGGCGCCCAGGTTGGGAATAAAAAGGGCAGAATCCATTTTTATTCTTTTAAAACCCTGGTTATCGACAATAAAACTGGATTTAATCTCGAATTCCGGCAAACTAAGGGTATCCCTCCCATTTTGGGCCATAAGCCGAAGCGGTAAAGCTGAACTATGGAATGCAATTAAGCAACAAATGATGTATTTGCAAAATTTTATCAAGTTTGCCTGGGTTGCTCAGATGTTAATTTTTAACAATTTTCCTGGAGACAGAACTGCCATCCTGCAGCGAAAACCAGGCAATATAAATGCCGGCAGGCAACGATGAAAGATCTAGCGTGACTTTGTTTGCAAATTGACGTTCAACGAGCGTTCTCCCGGCAATATCTGAAATTTTCACTCCAACCCGGGCAGGAACCACAGAGGCGATGAACATCAGGTTTACAACCGGATTTGGATAAAAATGAATTGCCGGCAATATGGATTCAGCAGGAAAACCATTGGACTGGTTGTGAATTACTCCAACTGCATCGAGGTCAAAGCCCCCGGTATCGAACGGTGTGGGCCAGGGATCATTCACTTTATGACCTTTTGAATCGTAGGTTGCAAAAGGAGGTTGCATGCACCCTCCGACATCGATGAGCCTGATCGCTGTTATATTGCTGAGATCAATTCCTGAGCTGTCTTTTAAGTCATCCAGGTCAAACGGAGTGCCATAGCCATGACGGTATTTCCCTGCAAAGTTGTGAATTTTTGTTGCATCGATGGTATCAAAAGTATTGATTTGCTCATCTTCAGGCGTAAGTGAGAACGATCGGAACCGTACGAAATGTTTACCGTCGGAACTTACCTCCACAAATCCAAGTTCAAGAAATGTATCGCCAAATGAGTTTTCAAATACTGCGAAATCGGGGCCTGGCCGGTCAACAATCGGTGAATTAAAACCAAGTGATGCTGATCCATGATCACCAAGTGAAACGACCAGTTCATCGGGCGGCCCGCTGCCATATAGGTAACTTCCGTAACTTGCTCTGTTTGAGTCATTGAATAAAACCGAGGTATCTGCCAGGTTTACATATCCTCGTTCGATAACGCAAGTTGAAGCCCAGTCGATAAAAGCAGCGCTGTCCCAACGCATTGCCGTTGTGCCCGGCTTACCGGCAGCGGGTGGATACTGGGCACATAAACTGGTTGGTTGCACAACCCAGTTAACACACATAATTATGCCAGTCACAAAAATGCTTATCAACTTCATACCGGTAAAAACTTTAACTCACAAAATTAGAAAAATTCGGCTGTATCTGTTTATTTATTATTTTTGCGTAACCGGCAGTGGTCGCAATCAGATATGTCAATCCCGGGCCAACCATCAAGGCATTAAAGAACAGGCAATGAACGTCAAACGAATCATCTCATTGGGGCTCTCCCTGGTTTTGTTCATGCTGGTATTTTCCAATGCTGCATGCAAGTCACGAAAAGGATTATGTGAAGCCAACGGCAGGTATCAAACGAAGAAAATAAAGAAGAATAAAAGCAGTTACGGAAAGCGATACAGCTACAAGTCCAGACCGGTTGAGAAATCCTATGTGATCAGAAATAAAAACAAATAACCTGATTAACCGGAAAAATCAGTGGTGTCATAAAATTCCCTATGGTCAGGATAATACATTGAATGTTGTGATTTTTCCAGCGGGAATGTGAAAAATGTCAGTATTCCTTCTGCACAAAGGGTTTTGTTCTTATCAAATAACAGGACCTGTATATCCGCCAGGTTTCTGCGCATTTGTTTCACTTTTGACCTCAAAGTGACAGGTCCCTGGTCCATGCCAACAGGTTTAAGATACCGGATTTCAGCTTTTGAGGTGAAACCGGCCGTTTTCACTTTCACATATACGGTCCAACTGGCTATTTCATCCATCAGGGTGGCCTGAATCCCCCCATGCAGAATGTTGAAATATCCCTGATAATTTAAATCAGGCTCCCAGTGACTGACGATTTCATCACCTTCTTCGGTAAACGTCAGATGCAGCCCAACCTGATTGTTGGGAGAGCATCCAAAACAATTATATCCCTGCAGCTTTGTAAAAGGATTCCTAAGCTTTTTCATTGATCCCCGGCCTTGATAACCAGTCAGTTACTATTTCTTAATTTCTTCGCCCACTTTGTACCTGGTAACCTTTTCAACTTTTCCCAATTCATTATATTCTGTCCAGGCACCATCCTTAAGCCCGTTCACATACTTACCGGATAATTTTAACTTTCCGTTACGGTAATATTCCTTTGTTTCGCCCGACAATTTATTATCCTGGTAGTTGTTTGTTGATTGCAATGTATCATTATCGTAGAATGTAGTCTGCAGTCCGTTAAAATTGCCTGCCTTGTAATTATATTCGGCAACGCGCTGTCCGTTTTTATTGTTCCACTTTGACAAGCCATCTTTCAGGTCAACTTTAAACCATGTTTCCTCCTGAATTTTACCATTGTCATAATACTGGCGGTACTGGCCATTTTTCTTGCCAAGCAGGTATTCGGCTTCAGAGGAGGGCGTTTCATTGTATTGACTATACACAATGGTCTGGCCATTCGCCAATCCGTTTTTAAAGTGCTCAACCAAAGATATTTTGCATTTGCGGTCAAACTGGATTGAGATACCCTCCTTCAATCCTTTCTCAAAGTATTCGATTCTGGAGATATAGTTGTTGGGGTAATATCCAACCCAATTTTTAACCTTTTTATCTGCAACATATTCACCTTTGTATGTGATATCCGCAACCTTTTCGGTCCAATAACCGAATTTGCCATCGGGACCTGTTCGGTTCATGGTATCCGAAATTTTACTTTCCCCAGACGCAACCTGAGCATTCAAATCAACTGCGGTCATCATGATCATTGTCAGCAGGAAGAGGATTTTTTTCATGGTTTTGGTGTTTTTAATCCGCAAATTTATTGTAATTCCGCATATAAATCAAAGCTTTCGGCATGGGTAATTTTAACATTGTAAAATAATCCGGGGATCAGCACCTCATCATTTTTCCTGATAAGCACTTCGTTATCCACCTCGGGAGAATCATGCTCTGTTCGGGCGATATGGTAATCACCTTCCGTCCGGTCCACAACGACTTTGAATATTTTGCCTTCTTTGGCCTGGTTGAGGGATAAGGAAATACCCTCCTGAATGGACATCAGTTCGGATGTCCGTTCCATTTTACATTTCTCAGAAACCGAATCACGGAGTTTGAATGCGTCAGTATCCTCCTCATGCGAGTAAGAAAAGACTCCGAGCCTGTCGAACCGGTATTCTTCAATAAAATTCCTCAGTTCCTTAAACTCTTTTTCAGTTTCTCCCGGATATCCGGCAATCAGTGTTGTTCGGATGGCGACTCCGGGAATAGCTGCACGGATGGAGTCAACCAGTTTTCGGGTGGTTGCGCCATCCATGCCACGATGCATTGATTTCAGGATCCGGTCGCTGATATGCTGTAGGGGGATGTCGATGTAATTGCAGATGTTTTCATGAGACCGGACAACCTCAAGTAATTCAGGAGGGAAGCCATCCGGATAGGTGTAATGAAGGCGTATCCATTCAAGTCCGGGCAGGTCGGCAAGGGTGTCGAGCAATTCGGGAAGGGCACGTTTTTTATACAGGTCGAGCCCGTAATAGGTTGTATCCTGTGAAATGAGATTGATCTCCCTGACGCCATCCCTGACCAGTCGGGATGCCTCAGAGATTATATCCGCGACGGGTCTGCTGACATGCTTTCCACGGATCATGGGGATTGCACAAAAGGAACACTTACGATCGCAGCCTTCGGCAATTTTCAGATATGCATAATGGGCAGGGGTTGTGAGTTTACGTTCACCAATGAGCTGCGATTTGTAGGTGCCTCCAATGTGGCGGATGATTTTTTTAAGGTCATTGACCCCAAAAAAAGCATCAACTTCAGGGATCTCTTCCTTTAGTTTCGAGGTATAGCGTTCGGAAAGGCATCCCATCACATACACATGGCTGATCTGATTATTTTGTTTCGCCCGAACAAATTGCAGGATGGTATCGATTGATTCCTGTTTGGCATCGTTGATAAAGCCGCATGTATTAATGATCGCGGTGTCGATACCAGCAGTGTTGACGGGGTCAAATACAAGTTCGAACCGATTTGCCTCCAGCTGTTTCATTAAAAGTTCGGCATCGACAAGATTTTTTGCACAGCCAAGCGAAACCAGTCCGATTCTGTGAGGTTTTGATTTTGTTTTCAAGAAAAGGGTGTTAGTTAAAGAGGCTGTCGACGAATTCGACCCGGTTGAATACCTGGAGATCATCAATGCCTTCACCGACGCCAATATATTTTACCGGAATTTTAAACTGGTCGGAAATTCCGATCACTACGCCGCCTTTTGCTGTACCGTCCAATTTGGTAAGCGCCATGGCATTGACTTCGGTTGCCGCCATAAACTGCCTGGCCTGTTCAAATGCATTCTGACCTGTTGAAGCATCCAGCACAAGCAGGACTTCATGAGGGGCGTCGGGAATCACTTTCTGAATTACCTTTCTGATCTTTGAAAGCTCGTTCATCAGATTTATTTTATTATGGAGGCGTCCGGCAGTATCAATAATCACAACATCCGTATTTCGTGCGATGGCCGATTTTACAGTATCAAAGGCTACAGAAGCCGGGTCGGCACCCATGCCCTGCGTTATGATGGGAACCCCTACCCGTTCGGCCCAGATGGTGATTTGTTCAACGGCTGCAGCCCTGAAAGTGTCGGCTGCGCCAAGGAGCACCGACATTCCTGATTTTTTGAATTGGTTTGCGAGTTTCCCGATGGTCGTGGTCTTTCCCACACCGTTTACGCCAACCACCATGATCACATAGGGTTTTTTATCGGCAGGAACTGAGAAATCGACCAAATCCTGCATGCTGTTTTCCTGGAGGAGCGCTGCGATTTCTTCTTTGAGAAGGTTATTCAGTTCGCTTGTTCCGAGGTATTTATCCTTTGATGCACGTTTCTGGATCCGTTCAATAATGCGGAGCGTGGTCTCCACACCTACGTCAGAGCTTACCAGTATCTCTTCGAGGTTGTCGAGAACTTCATCATCTACAGTCGATTTGCCTGCAATGGCTTTTGAAATTCGGGTAAATATGTTTGATTTCGTTTTTTGCAGCCCCAGATCAAGACGTTCCTTTTTTTCACGCGAGAAGATGTTGAAGAGTCCCATAAAACGAATTTTTGCATATAAAAAAAGCTTTTTTCCGGGGAAAAAAGCTTTTAGCAGGAAAAAATAGTGAATTAGTTTTCTTTGGTTGCTAAAAAGTCTTTTAGCATTTCATTGGCAACAATTGTTTCCTTGAAAACAAAAGCTCCTGATTTCGGAGATTTAACCATGCGGATGACTTTGGTAAAATCTTTTCCGGAGGAAGCTTTAAACGAAGCAACTACTTTCTTAGCCATATCGTAAGTTATTTAATTTCTTTATGAACCGTAATTTTCTTTAAGTAGGAATTGTACTTCTTCAGTTCAATCCGCTCGGGGGTATTCTTCTTGTTTTTCGTGGTGATGTATCTTGAAATACCGGGAATACCGCTTGTCTTTTGTTCAGTACATTCTAAAATCACCTGAATCCGTTGGTCTTTGCTCTTTTTTGCCATCGTATGACTTCTTTATTTTTCGGGACTGCAAAAGTAAACCTTTTCCCGGAAATAACAAAAATAATTCATACTTTTATTTGCTGAATGAATTAATTTCGATCCAAAAGCAAGAAGTTGAATACCTGGCATTCATACATCCATGGTTTTAAGTCCTATCTGCAACTGGAGAAATCGTTGTCGGTGAACTCTGTTGAGGCTTATGTTCATGATGTTGCGAAGATAATCCAATTTATTGAAGTGCAAGGGCTTGACATATCCCCGGACAAATTAGAGCTATATCACCTTCAGTTATTTCTGAAGTGGATCACAGAACTGGGCATGACGGCACGCACGCAAGCGAGGGTGATCTCGGGTTTACGCGCATTTTACCGTTACCTCCTGCTTGAAAATGTTGTTCAACGCGATCCTACGGAGTTGCTCGACTCCCCAAAGATCGGTTTAAAGCTTCCTGTAACCCTTAACCTGAACGAGATCGACCAACTTATCGGGAAACTTGATCTAAGCAAGCCTGAAGGAAAAAGAAACAAAGCCATGCTGGAAACCCTTTATGGATGCGGGCTTAGGGTTTCTGAGCTCGTAAACCTGAGGATATCAAATTTATTTTTCAAGGACGGGTTTATAAAAGTGACCGGTAAAGGGAACAAAGAGCGGCTGGTTCCTATTGGCAGCATAGCGCAGCATGAAATTGTATATTATTTATCTGACATCAGGCCGCATACAATAGTAAAAAAAGGGCATGAAGATATTTTATTTCTTAGCCGGCGCGGGACAAATCTCACCCGCGTTATGATGTTTACCATTATTAAAAGACTTGCGGTTCTGGCCGGGATAAAAAAAAGGATCAGTCCGCACACTTTCAGGCATTCCTTTGCCACCCACCTGGTAGAAGGTGGCGCCGACCTTCGCGCCGTGCAGGAGATGCTCGGGCACGAATCGATCACAACCACAGAAATATACACTCATTTGGACAGGGATTACCTGAGGAGCACGATCATACAGTTTCATCCGAGAGGAGGCTGAAAGGTAAACCAGTATTCATGTGAGGTTTTAAGCTGGAAACTAAGTTTACCAGTTTACGACTTATTTCAGGGGTGAATCAGGTTCCTTTGCCATGTGGTTATAAACCATTTTATCCATGAATTTCGGGAAGAACTTATTCAGCATTACAGTCATTTTACCCTGAGTGGTAAGGATCAGGCGCTCTTTCTTTTTTTCGATGGCGCTGACAATATACGTGGCAACCCGCTCAGCCGTCATGAGTTTGTTTTCATCCAGCGGTGTTTCCCCCTGGGAGGTGCCATCTTTCGAGAGTGCAATTTTACGGATATTCGAGGCTGTAAATCCAGGACATGCTATGAGCACATGCAAACCGTTCTTGAGATTCTCGATGCGCACCACTTCCAGGAAGCCCTGCATGGCAAATTTTGAAGCAGAGTAGCCTGTTCGTCCGGGAAGCCCCTTATACCCGGCGATAGATGAAACGCCGACCAGCGATCCTTTTGATTCGAGCAGGTATGGCAAGGCAAATTTGGTGCAATACACGGTCCCCCAGAAATTCGTATCCATGAGTTGACGGATCACATCCAGGCTGACTTCACTGAATAGTGCCCGCATGGAAATTCCCGCATTGTTAATAAGAATATCGATACGGCCGAATTTTTCGATGGTTTTTTCGATAAGGTTTTCGCAGGCGGACACCCTGGCAACATCAGTAGGTACATGAATGATGTTGGAGGATAACCTGAACAATTCAGGATCGAAAACCCACGACCGTGATGCCAGTACAATTTTTGCACCGCGCCTGGCGAATTCGTAAGCCAGTGCCTTCCCGATTCCGGAGGAAGCGCCGGTGATGATGACTACTTTATCGTTGAAGAGGGAGGTTGGCATGGTAACTGGGCAACTGAGTGACTGGGTGATATTATGAGATGGCAAAATTAATACAATTTAGTATATTCGTAGTTTCAAATAATGCGATGACTGACCGTGAAATATTTTACCGGCATCTTGGATTGCCGTCATTTTACCCCATAGGGCTGGAAATAGAAAAGGCTGAAGGAATTTATCTTTACTCTAAGACCGGGGCGAAATATATTGATCTTGTTGCCGGAATTACAGTCAGTAACACCGGGCACCGTCATCCGAAGGTTTTGGATGCGATACGAGATCAGCTGGACAAATATTTACATTTGAATGTATATGGCGAGTATATACAGTCTGCGCAGGTTCATCTGGCTGAGAGGCTTGCATCCCTTTTACCGGAAAAACTTGATTCGATGTACCTGGTCAACTCGGGCAGCGAAGCCATCGAAGGTGCTTTAAAGCTGGCCAAGCGTTACACGGGCCGTACAGAAATAATCTCTTTTATCGATTCCTATCATGGGAGTACACATGGATGTTTGAGCATCCTTGGAAATGAAATGCTGAAGAATGCCTTCAGGCCTTTACTCCCTGATGTTCGAATGATCGAGTTCAACAACTACTGTCATCTGGAGAAGATATCCGCCAGAACTGCCTGTGTTGTAATAGAATTGGTACAAGCCGAAGCAGGAATCATCCGTGTTGAAGATTATTTTTTGAGGCAGTTGAAAAAACGGTGTGCCCGTGATGGTGTTCTGATCATTGTGGATGATGTACAGATGGGCATGGGCCGTACCGGCAAAATGTTCAGCTTCGAGCATCATGATTTTGTGCCCGATATACTGGTACTGGCAAAAGCATTGGGTGCGGGCATGCCGCTTGGAGCATTTATTGCACCAAAAACGATGATGGACACCCTGGCATACAACCCTGAGCTCGGTCACATCACCACTTTTGGCGGGCATCCTGTGAGTTGTGCGGCCGCACTTGCAGGAATTGAAGTGCTTCTGTCAGAAAACCTTATTCAGAAGGCGGAAGAAAAAGGCAGTTTATTTGTTGAAAAGCTCTCCGGACATCCTGCCATTTCCGAAATCCGGCAGGCAGGCCTTGCACTGGGTGTTGACCTTGTTCAGCCGGAGAAAAGAGCAACCATGATGGAAGCCGCACTGGCACAAGGACTGATAATCGACTGGTACCTATTTAAACCCGCAACGTTCCGCATCGCTCCTCCCCTTACCATTACAATAGAGGAGATTGACCTGGCTTGTTCGAAGCTACTTTTTGCACTGGATACCTTATGACGGTCTATTTATTGCCTGATGAACCATTATTCCCGCCAGTTGATGAGGCAGAACATGACGGGCTCGTAGCCATTGGCGGTGACCTGTCGGTTGAAGCCGCAAAGAATACCTTCTGCTGCCGGAAGTTGCCCTGAGATCAAGGACACTGAGGGACCTTGGAGATAAAAAAAACCACCTCTGTGTTTGAGGCGGTTTCTAATTGCTAGTTGGCCTGAACTAATTGATTCCAAGTTTCTTCCTGATATCCTTTGGAATGGAATTTTTATTTACCATGACATCCATGGTCTTCAGCCTGACATAGGCTTCAGAAGCATAAAAATAACCATTGTAAGGACTGCCGTCGAGGCCCCATGAATTTTTAATCAGGTAATATTTTGTGCCATTCTGGTCTTTGGCGATTCCCGTGAGGTGCATTCCGTGGTCGTCGGTGGTTTGATAATTATCAAATTCAACCTGGCGCATTTCCTGGGTGATTACCTTTTCAGGATTCGGCCTATCAAGTTTGAAGAGCAGCTTATCTTTATCGGCATCCGACATTTTCGACCATTTTCCACTTTCCATCCCTGCAATTTCAGTGGCATTCTTGTTTGGAACAACTGCCACGCCATTTTTCCATGAGAATCCTTTTTCACTTACATCAGCTCCCCAAACGACGGTATAACCGCTTTCGACGGAGTTATCAATTACTTGAATGAGTTCATCAACAGGCAGGTTGTAAACCTCTCCCAATTCCCAGTTATCCGGTATTTCGATGATGAACTTCGAATAGAACGGGTGGTGAGTATACGAACTGATTTCTACATAATCATCGGGGTTGAGCCCCATCATCCCGGCAAACGATTGTGCACTGTAATCCATGCCCTTGTAAGTGAATTTGTCTGGAACCTTACCCAGGTAGGCATCGAGGAGCCCGTCGAAGCCCTGGTGCCAGACCGGTGTGAGCTTTTTGTTCGAATTTTTCAGCACTGCTTCTACGTTTGCTCCAAGGACAGCGTCCATTTCTCCATGAACCGGATTAGGTTCGCCAATCGTCATGCCTGTATAGGCATCTTCGGGCATCATGCCATATTTTTTAAGCACGCTTGTTACATCATGGGCTGCACCGCCCCCTCCGAAGTTGTGTTTTCCGTTGAACCTAATGTACATCAGGGCTTTATCGGAGAATGCATGGCGCACGCAAAACATTTCAGAAAGGTTAAAGGTATCTTTACCTGTCCGTAAAAGTTCCGATTCAAGAAACGAAATAGCCGAATAGCTCCAGCATGTTCCTGAACGGTATTGATTTTTCACTGAAGTGGCTGGCAACTTCCTGACTATGGTAAAAACATAGCCCGAATCGGATTTTTTCGCACCATCCTGGGAAAAAACTGAAGACGGCGATGCCAGGAAAAATAATGCAAGAATGAACGTAAAGATTCTTCTCATAATTTGTAATGTTAAGGTGTTAAGATCGTGGTAAGTGAAAATCGAAAATATTGAAGGTTCAAATATAAGGAGATAACCCTAACATGGCAAGAAATTTCTTTGACCGGGGGTAATTAGACGATGAACAAGCAGATAGGCCCGGGATGCGGAGCGGATCAGCACTATTCAAACGGATGGTCCCGGTTGAAGTCGGGGCGGTAGAATTCGCTGCTTTCGAATTCCTGGATCCAGCCGTTATACATGCCCAGCTTTTCCATTTCATCAACCACCTGCCGATATTCGGATTCAGTAATTCCGCGGTTTAGCTGCGGGTGATGTTTCACACGCGTGGCAGGGTAATACTGTGCCATCAGTGAAACATGAATCCTCGGGGAGAGCTCTTCGGCAAGAAACCGTAATACATTGATACTGTTTAAAGTATGACCTGGAAGGACCAGATGCCTTACGATAATTCCCGATTCCGCTGCCTGATCATCATCCCTGATTAATGCTGATCCCTTTTGCCGGTACATCTCAGTCAGTGATTTCATGGCAAATTCAGGATAATCACGGGCTCCTGAATATTGCCAGGCCAGTTCCTGCTCAATGTATTTGAAATCGGGAAGGTAAACATCTATGATTCCTTCAAGTGATCTGAGCGTTTCCGCCTTATCATAACCATTTGTATTGTAGACCCATACGGGTTTGTATCCCAGGAAATGGATCACATTGATAATCACCTTCATCTGTGGAATAAAGTGAGAAGGTGACACAAAGCCTACCCTTTTAATTCCCTGGTCGAGGATGGAAGTTATTTGGGCGATTACCTCATTGACATCCATATGGTATGCACTGCGGTTGACCTGGTTATCGCTGATCTGGTGATTTTGGCAGTAGATGCACTGCAGGTTGCAATTGGTAAAGAAGATGTTGCAAATCCCGTCTGAACCGCTGATGGCGGGCTCCTCTCCCTTATGGATGCAAATTGAAGCAACGTTAAACGAGGCATCGCTTCTGCAGTAACCAACCTTACCGGCGAACCTGTTGGCATGGCAGTTTCGCGGGCACAAAGTACAATTTTCGAGTTCTTTCAGCGGACCGGTAAAGGCATCAAGGTTCAGGACAGAGGAGTTTTTTCGCTATTTTTGGCAAATCAATTGCAAAACTAAGGATAAAAGATGATCGATCTGAAAAACTACACACATATCATATGGGATTGGAACGGCACCCTTCTGGACGATGCATGGCTTTGTGTGGATGTGATGAACGGCATGCTAAAAGAGCGGGGTCTGCCGCAGAAAATGTTAGACGAATATAAAGAGTTGTTTGATTTTCCGGTAAGGGATTATTACCTAAAACTTGGCTTTGACTTTGATAATGAGCCTTTTGATGAAGTTGGCATGGAGTTCATCGTCCGTTACAATAAACGACAGGGAGAAACGCTGCTTCATCCGGAAGTTATTGATGTACTAACGAAAATTAAAGCACATGGCTTCTCGCAGAATATTCTGTCGGCCAGGGAACAGGGTGAACTGATCAATGAGACCAGGTTGCTGGGAGTATTTGGTTTCTTTGACCATATCCGTGGTCTCGATGACCATTATGCACATGGAAAAACTGATGTCGGATTCCATTTGGTGAAAGAGATTGGCGCATCTAAAGAGAAAATGTTGTTCATCGGGGATACCCGTCACGACGCGGAAGTGGCCTCTGAGATTGGCATCGACTGCATCCTGATACCCAATGGTCATCACAGTGAGCTGCGCCTGCAGCAATTGAAACTGCCAATGATCAATACATTAAATGACTTAATCAGATTATTACGGTAAGGTTATGCAATAAATTTACAAATAGCATTTTATACTATTTACAACCTATGTTTATTATCAACCTCTTATGCTGAATAAAGATAATCATACTGCCATCGTCGCGGGTGCGACCGGCCTGGTTGGCGAACAATTGTTAATTCAGCTTTTAGCTGATCCGGCCTATGAGAAGGTCATCACCATTATGAGAAAGCCATTGGCGATGTTCAACGATAAACTCGAGCAACGTGTCATTGAATTCGACTCGCTGCCGGGGGCACTTGAAGGACTGAAGGCAGATCATGGGTTCTGTTGCCTTGGTACGACCATTAAAGCAGCAGGAAGTAAAGAACGGCAATACATGATTGACCATGATTACGTTGTTTCATTTGCAGCTGGATGCCACGCAGCCGGCGTGGCGCGGTTTGCCGTGGTCTCCTCGGTTGGCGCAAATGCAAAATCTTCAAATTTCTACCTCCGCACCAAGGGTGAAATGGAGCAGGATTTGCAAAAGATTCAATTTACTGGCCTTTTTATCCTTCAACCATCCTTCCTGCTGGGCGTAAGAAAGGAGTTCCGTACCGGAGAAAAGACAGCAATCGCCGTGATGAAGGTACTGGACCCGCTGATGATCGGCAACTTGAAAAAATACCGTGGAATTCAGGCCGCCTCTGTCGCAGCAAGTATGGTCAGACAGGTGAAGTCGAAAACGGAGGGTGTGAAAATCATCAGGCCTGTTTAGCCGCATGCTAAGTTGCCTCCATTTGTTGTTAGCGTCAATTGATGATGTATGCAGAAAAAGAAAAAAGAATACTTTATGAAAATACCGGTTTTGTTTAATTTTCTTTTAGTTGCCACTTTGACCGCATATGCCCAGCAATTCAAGCCCATCGAAGATTACCTGCGAATTAACGCCAAGGCGAATGATCCACTATATACAACCTATGGAGCCGCCATGGCGCGGTCTCATCTTTATGGTGACAAAGCTTATAAGATGGATTATTATTCCGATTGCCGCCCGGTGAGCTATTCGTCGGATCATGCAGGAACAATGTTCTGCATCTGGAAGGTCGACGAGGTCGTCATTCCGAGGATTGGTGAATACCTTGCAAAGCCGGTGGTAAAATTTTCATTCCCGGATATGGCCATCCTGGAATATGAGCCGTTTCGCGAAATTCATGTCAAGGAGACCTTTTTTGTCTATAGTTCATCCATTGCCATGGTGAATATGGAGGTTAAAAACACGGGTAAAATTCCACATGATGTTACAGTCTATCCAATACTGGAAATGGGCAACGATTCACTGGAGCTCCTTAAGTATGACAGTTTATCAGATGGATATGTCACACATCGTTATGAGAGCCCTTATCGCCTGGTAAGCAGTCTCAGGACGGAAAATGGTTATCCGTCGGAGTTCAGGGATTTTTTTACCAGCAACAGGGAAACCTCTTCGCATGGCGGTTATACAGGCGACATGAACGACTTCTACAATATGATCAAGACCGATTTTTATTCCGATAAGCGGGTTGATTCCCTCAATATGAAAACGGAAGGTTTGGTCGGTTTTATCGCATTGGAACTAAAGAAAAGGCTGAAACCGGGAGAATCGGTAAACTTTAGGTACCTGCGTGGTTGCCAGGCCCACGAAGAACTCCCCTCAAAACTGATCAGGGCTGTAGATTCTGTTAAAAATTTCATGCTTAAAACCTATTACGACGACAATCTCATCCTTTACTCAAAAGTTCCCCGTATCGCCTTTAAAAGTCAGTCCGAAAAACTGGCCTACCTGGGGGCCTTCAATCTTGCCCGCGTAAGCATGTATCCCCCATCTGGCAAGACGAAATACAATTTCTATGTTTTTTCGCGAAACCCTTTGTGGGGTTGGGGCCACGGGCACCAGGCGCTGCATGAGTCGCTGAGTATGATGTCCTATGCTCTCATGGATCCAAAATCGGCCGAAGGTTCTCAGCGTGTTTATATGGAGCAACAGCGCGACGACGGGTTGATCGCCTATCGTCATGGCCCACGAGGACTGCAGGATTACCCGCATGACAACATGCCAACTACTTCTGCCCCCTTTTTCAGCTGGATCAACCTGGAGTTGTATAATACGGGCAGGGACAAGCAATTTCTTGCTGATGCCTATGCGTCAGGTACCCGTTATGTTGACTGGCTTATCAGGAACAGAGACACCGATCATGACGGCACTTTTGAATGGGGTCCGAACGGTATCATTGAAAATTTGCGGGACTGGTACAATGCAGTTTTTCAGGTGTCTGCCGAACGTTACCTCGACGTTGACAAAGAAGATATTTCTGACGAACTTGAGTGCCTGGACCTGACCCTCATGGTGATTAAGGAGGAGCGTTCCCTTGCGAAGATGGCAGAAATTCTTGGAAAACCCAGGGAAGCTGCAAAATGGGTCACACTGGCTGATACCACATCAAAACTGGTAAATGAACGAATGTGGGATGAGACCACAGGGTTTTATTATTCGGTAAATAAGAAAGATCACACCTTCCGGTTCATGACCCGCGACCTGAAACGGCAGGAGATCATCGGCTTCCTGGCGCTATGGGCAGAGGCAGCCCCGAAAGACCGTGCAGCAAAACTGGTTCAGACACTTACAGACACTACGAAATTCTGGCGGAAATATGGTGTTCCCTCCCTGTCAGCCCAGGATCTGTGGTACAACCCAAATGTTGACTATTGCTGCAAATGGAACGGTCCTGTATGGATGCCCTGGAATTACATGGTATACGATGGCCTCCGCCGCTATGGTTACGTTGAAACCGCCCATCAGCTTGCCGGGAAAATGGTTGGCGCCGTTACCCTTCAGCTTTCGAAGAACCATAATTACTGGGAGTCCTACAGTCCTGACAATGAGGTGCTGAACAGTCCACCTAACTATATCTGGAATGCCATCATTACAAAAATGCTGATTGATGAACATCAGAAATAGTCTACCTTTGTTGGTTGAAAGTATGTTAAAATGAATAAAGTTTTTACCTTTTCGGGCATTGCCAGTCTGATTTTGTTGCTTGGTCTTTCTTCCTGTTTTACAGGCTATCGTACAGATATCCAGCAGTTGTTATCGCCGGCTGCCCTGCCCTACCTGAAAACCAGCAAGCTGATCCAGGTTTCCAGCTTTGATTCATCGGGTGGAAACAGTGACCGGATCACCATTCCTCCCGGTAAAACAGCAACCATCATGAATGTGGAAGGTCCGGGGATGATCGTTCGGATCTGGTTTGCCATCGATTCACGGGATCCGTACTTTCTGCGGCGCCTTGTCATGAGGATATACTGGGATAATGAGTCAAGGCCTTCTGTTGAAGTTCCCATCGGCGATTTCTTCGGGTGTGGCTTTAAATACAAGCACTATATCTCGCAATTCATCGGGATGACAAGTGGCGGCTACATTTGTTATTTCCCGATGCCATTTGAGCGTTCGGCAAGAATTGAGATTACCAATGAAACCCGGCACATGCTTGACGGATTTTTATACCAGGTTGAATATCAAAAATTTGAAGGTGCTCTAGCATCGGATGTAGCCTATTTTCATGCCCAGTGGAACAGGAGCATCAGAACAAATTACGATTCCAATTTTTCAATACTCAATGCCGAAGGTAAGGGACATCTGGTCGGGGTTAATCTAAACATGCAGTCATATGACGGCAAACTTGGGTTCCTCGAAGGTGATGAGATGATTTATGTTGATGGCGAAAAGAGACCGTCGATTCATGGCACCGGAACAGAAGATTATTTTTCGGCCGGCTGGCATTTTGATCAAGGAGAATTTGCAGGTCCCTATCATGGGTTAATTTACAAAAATGATTCGCTCGGGCAAATCGCTGCATATCGATTCTGCATTTTGGATCCTATCCCTTTCAAGAAGAATATTAAGGTAACCATTGAACACGGACACGGCAACCAGGACATTGCAGATTACAGTTCAACTGCCTACTGGTATCAGATGGAGCCTCATAAGCCCTTCCCGCGGTTTCCGATTGCAGGCCAGCGGATTCCGTTAAGAATTGTCAAGCCGGCCCGCATGTATGAAGCAGAAAAACTGAAATTCAGGCTTGAGGGGCTGAAGTCGCAGGTAATGGATATGTCGGATTACGGACCTGAATGGGGCGAAAACCGGCAAATACTTATCGAGGCTCACAATAAGTCTTCCTTTGGACTGGATATCAATGGTTTAAAAGAATTCATGTATGACATGGACCTTTTTTATTCAAAAGGGCCGGAATATGGCAATGCAGATATCTACGTAAATAATATTAAAGCCGGGCGCATCTTGGGATACTCGCCCAACACCCTGCCCAGCGGCAGGATAGCCCTTTTGGGGTTAAGGAATAAGACAGGATCTGTTGAAATCCGCTTTGTTGTTACCGGCAAGGACACATTATCAAAAGGATATTCCATAGGACTCGATGGCATCAGCATGGTGCCGGAACGTTTTTATATCCCGGAGTGGAATCTTCTGGGCCCTTTTCCCAACCCCCGGAAGGCCGGTTTAACCCGGAGAGGCCTTGATTCGGTTTACCTTCCTGAGAAAATCGTGGATCTGCAGAAAGATTATCAAGGTGCAGTGCGGTATGCGCTGCGGTGGCATTGCGAAAAAACTCCGCAAAATGGATGTTTTTCGTTGATTGATTTAATCAATCCGCATGAACTGGTCGTTGCATATGCAGTTACATTCATCTATTCGCCGGATAGCCGCAAGGCAGTTCTCTTTTTTGGCTCGGATGATGGCAGCAAAGTGTTTTTCAACGGCGAGGAGGTGTATCGGTTTTTGGGAGAGCGCCTGGCTGAGCCAGACCAGGCTGAAATTGGATTGACCATGAAACCCGGATGGAATACACTCCTCTTGAAAATCGAAAATAATTTCGGCGCATATTCTTTCTATGCAAGGTTGCTTGACCCAAGCAATGAACTTGTAGTGAGCGCCAATAAAAAGTTACCCGCGATTTTAAACAATGACCAGTAAATATCTCCGAGACATACTTGCAGCATCAGGCTTCCTGATACTGATTGCAATCGCCTGTGATTCAGCAACCGCACAACCTGTCAAACAAGGCCCCCCGGTTCCGGCCAATTTCTGTATCGGTGCTGATGAAATGTACCTGTATAGCATGATCAATGATTACCGGAGGATTCACAGCCTCCCTCCCATTCCGTTGTCAAAATCACTGTGTCATGTTGCCGCAATGCATGTCAAGGATTTGTTTCTCCATCACCCCGACCAGGGAGCCTGCAATTTTCATTCATGGTCTGACAAAGGATTCTGGACCCCGTTCTGTTATCCGCGGGATGAAAATAGAAAGAATTCAGTTTGGGATAAGCCGCACGAACTCACAAAATATCCTTCCAAAGCCTATGAAATCGTATACTGGGAAAATAACCCCCTGGTCAGGGACACCATCATGATGGTTTGGAAATCGGAAGAGTACTTCAATGGTTTTCTTCTGAATACAGGAAAATGGCAGGGCAAGCCATGGAATGCAATCGGGATAGCCATTTACGAAAATTATACTTGTGCCTGGTTTGGTGAAGTCAGGGATCCTGAGGGTGAGGCAATGTTATGCGGTACAAAACCTCAGAAAAAGTTTATTGAGACTACTAAACAAGGTGATCTGCCAGTGGATACGGTAGCCGGATGCTATTATATCATTGTGAAAACTAACCTTTCCCTTGAGGTGTCCACAAAACTGGTCAACACCCTTAAAGCCGGGGCATATCCTGCTGCAAAGGCAATAGAAAAAGATGGTAAATACCGGGTTTCGGTTTTTGAATCGCCCGACAGAGCCACGGTCACGGCAAAACTAAAGGGGGTGAAGAAGACTTATAAAGATGCATGGTTGCTAAAAAAGTAACCAATTGATCACAATTTACCGTAGAAAAGATCCCTTTGCGAAAAAGCATGCTCATGTTCCAGCAGCCATTTCTTGCGCTTCAACCCACCCCGGTAACCAACCAGCCTGCCATTGGAGCCGATAACCCTGTGGCAGGGAACAATTACAGACACGGGGTTATGGCCGGTAGCCCCTCCCGCAGCCCGGAATGCCTTATGATTGCCTGTTCTTCGGGCTAGTTCAATATAAGAAATTACCTGTCCGTATGGAATTTTTACCAGCTCATTCCAAACAACAAGCTGAAAAGGTGATCCCTGCAGATCGAGTTTAAGATCAAAATTTTGCCTCGACCCGTGGAAATACTCCTCGAGTTGAATGATACAGGCTCGCAGGCATGAGGGCACATGCTGCGGCCTGACTCTGAAATCAAGGAAATACAACGTTCGGATTCCGCTCTCAGAACCTGTTACCTCAAGATGACCTATGGGTGTTTTCAGGAATGCCTGATGGATCTGCTTCATATTATTTTGTTTTAACTTTCCAGCTTTTCCAGGCCAGAAGTAGCATGATGAGTCCGAAGACCAGCATGCCGCATCCTGACCACAGATTGATGTTAATGCCCAGCGACCGGTTATATAGTATTGTGTTGCCGTTGGTTATTAGTCCGAACCCAGTGAGCAAGAGTCCCAGAATAGTGAACATCAAGTCGATCGGAAATTTTATATCTATGCCCATAGTATTTGAATTAATGAATGAAGGTAATGCAAACAATGCATTGTTTTACCAGAACATGATCGTTAAAACTGTGCCGATGGCAAGTATCGCGAGTGCCAGTGTTGATGATCGATGCCAGCAGCGCTGTAATTCCAAGTCCCAGCACTCCGGCTGGCAGGTATTGCTTTAACAATGCGATGATTGTGTAATCGTAATTGTAATGGCCGGGTGAAATTTCAGGCAATGTGAAACCCGAGCCAGGCTTGTTCAGCAGGACCAGAGCGGCAATACCAGGTACAATGATGAGAAATGGGATGAACATCTTCGGCAGGGCCCCGATGAGCGGAGTATTTCTGGCAATGCCATACCATTCAACACCCAGGGGATTTGCCGCAGCCGAGCCGGTATATTTCCAGGTAGTGGTCCAAGTATCGGCTGCAAAACCTTTAGCAGTTACTACCGGGGCCAGTTGTTCCTTCATTCCCGACCAACCTCCCAAATCCTGCATGGCCAGGATAACAATTGGCAGCAATCCGATTATGATGATGAAGAACTGTAAAACTTCGTTGTAAATCGCTGAAGAGAGACCGCCAAGGTAGGTGTATCCAAGCACGATGGCAGCAGAAAGGACAAGGCTCAGATGAAAATTCCATCCAAGAACTTTTTCCATCAGGATGGCTAGGGCATACATGGAGATTCCTGATGCCATGATGGTCATTACCGCAAAAAGGATGGCATTGAGCCCCCTGGTTTTCTCATCAAATCTCAGTTTCAGGTATTCAGGCACTGAGCGGGCCTTCGATCCATAATAAAACGGCATCATGAACAAAGCCAGGAAAACCATTGCGGGGATGGCTCCAATCCAGTAGAAGTGAGTGGTCATCATGCCATATTTAGCTCCCGAACCGGTCATCCCCATCACCTCCAGGTTCAGCACCCAGCCAATGCCAAGCACAAAAACGAAGTAAACGATCATGATGGTGTAGTCAATCCAACTGAGTGCAAATCCGGTATCAGTCATTTTTCGGGATGGTCTAAATTAAGTAAATGGTTGCACAGTCCGGCAAGTTCCTGGTTATGATAATTCCGGCAAACAAATTTAAAAGTATATTTCTATTAACGGTAACTTTGATGCCTGAAAATAATAAAAAGGATAAGGAACGATGAAAGCAAGCGCATTTGTAATTTTCATAACGGTTGTCCTTGTTGTTTACGGACTGGTAAACAGCTACATTTTCACAAGAGGTTTGCAGGCCATACCTGCTGGTTCGGTCTGGAGGCCGTGGTATATCATCACCTTCTGGTGCATTGCATTTACATTTGTTCTTGCAAGAATCATGGAGCGCACGTATCCATGTGTTTTTACCGGGATCATCACCTGGATCGGATCCTTCTGGCTGGCTTTTATGCTTTACTTTATCCTGGTAGCCCTGGTCATTGATATTGCAAGGGTGGCCAACCATTTTTTCAATGTTTTTCCTCCTTCTTTCTACACAGATTACCAGCATACAAAACTAATGACCTTGTATGTATCCATGGCATTGGTCACCCTGATCGTTGCCATTGGATTCATCAACGCCCGTATTCCACGTATTAAAACGCTTGAATTGCACGTTGGAAAAGCAGTCAGTGGCGAAAAATCACTGAATATCGTGATGGCCTCCGACATTCACCTGGGAACGATCATTGCAAAGCGCAAAGCCAACAGGCTGGTCGAAACAATCAACTCACTGCACCCTGACATCGTGCTTTTTGCCGGTGATGTGGTGGATGAGGACCTGGCACCTGTGATAAAAAATAACCTGGGCGCTAACCTTTTACAGATAAAAGCCAAATTGGGTGTATATGCCATAACCGGCAACCACGAATACATCGGCGGGGTTGAAAAGGCTGTGAATTATCTCGAGGAACATGGGATTACGGTTTTACGCGACACATCCTTGCTCATCGACCGACGGTTTTACCTCGTCGGGCGTGAAGACCGCGACCGGCCAAGGTTCTCCGGAAAAAGGCGTCTGGAGCTTGCTGAACTCATGAAACAGGTTGATCTCACCCGCCCGGTCATCCTGATGGATCATCAGCCATTCAGCCTGGAACGCACTGTAGAGGAAAAAGCCGACCTCCAGGTATCGGGGCATACGCATCACGGGCAGCTATGGCCATTCAATTATATTACGAGCGCCATGTATGAAATAAGTTGCGGGTACAAGTTAATCGGGAACACGCATTTTTACGTATCCACCGGATTTGGCACCTGGGGGCCGCCGGTACGGCTTGGTAATCGTCCTGAGATCGTACAGATAAAACTCCAATTTGATTAGTAAAGTACCATGAACAAAATTTCGCTTAAATTCTACTCTGTCATTGCACTGATCACGGTTCTGTTGTTGATTGTCATTTTAGGTATCCTGCTTTATTATCAGCGCGAAACCCCTGTTAAACCGGCTGTACGCGTTCCTCCCCTACAGACAGCGTACGGCATCAAACTCGACAGAATGGATATTGTGTATGGTGCTGTTGTAAATAATCAAAATTTATCTGCAATACTGGGTTCACAGGTTCCGCGCGGCATGATCGACCGCATCGCAAAGGAGACGCGCGATATCTTTGATGTCCGGAAAATCAAAGCCGGGAACCGCTACGCAAGGATTTATTCATCAGACACCTCCCTCCGAACACTTTATTTTATCTATGAAATCAACCCCATCGACTACGTCGTTTATGACCTGAGGGATTCTCTGAAGGTTTACAAGGAAAAGAAAAAAGTGACGAGGCTGATCAAGACCTCAACCGGAACAATTAAAAGCTCGCTCTGGAACTGCTTTGTGGAGAACAAACTGGATGTGAACCTTGGCCTTGCGCTCTCTGATGTATACGCATGGACCGTTGATTTTTACGGATTGCAGCAAGGGGATAATTTCAAGGTGATCTATGAAGAGGTGTTTGTAGATAACAAAATGGTGGGAATCGACCGCATCCTTGCATCAAAATTTCAGACCAATGGCAAGGATTATTACGCATATCATTTTGAGCAACAGGGAAAAGCGGCCTATTTTGATGAAAAGGGGCAAAGTCTGCAACGTTCCTTCCTTAAGGCCCCGCTGAAGTTTTCGCGCATCAGTTCCCGATTTTCAAAATCCCGCATGCACCCGATCCTGCGCATCGCCCGTCCACACTTCGGGGTTGATTATTCCGCCCCAAAAGGAACACCGGTTGTAGCACTTGGGAACGGTCGCATTGCCGAAGCCGGTTTTAAAGGAGGCTACGGACGGTTCATCAACATTCGTCATAATTCTGTTTATGCCACCACCTACGCCCACCTCTCCGGCTATGCCAAAGGCATCAGGGCCGGAGTAAACGTCGTACAGGGACAGGTGATCGGCTACGTAGGAAGCAGCGGCCTCTCAACAGGGCCGCATCTCGATTTCCGAGTCTATAAAAACGGAAGCCCCACAGATCCTCTGAAGCTTGAATCTCCCCCGTCGCAACCTGTTGATCCAAAGGATCTTTCAAAATACAAGCTGTTGGTAGCCAAAATGAATACCGAGTTGGCGAAATAATTAAAAAATCAATTATTCCCTGGTAAAGGGATGCTCATGCTTCCACATTTTCCAAACCAGGAATATCGGGAACAGGAACCAGGGCGCATTGGCAATGGTAACAATAAAGGGAGCATTGGAAGCGTGCGGGCCCCAATACTCTTCGCTCATGATGATGAATACATTGGTGAAGAGAATTGACGAATAGATGATCGTTGGTATGCGAATCCAATCCTTGCCTTTGATAAATGCTCATTTTTTCCCGGGCATTTTCGGCCAGTTGCCGGGCAATATTGAGCCTGAAGCCAGGAATATTTGAGATAAATGCACCTGTTTTCACGCTGATATCAGAATAAACAAGGGTTTTCGGATTCCGAATCAATTTGACCAGGTGACGGGCAACATCCTGCGGGGTTTTTGGTTTTGTGAATAGCCTGGTGATGAAGTTTTGCTTTCGCTCACCGTAATCTCTGTTCCCGCCCATTCGGCCTGAATGGTTCGGGTCCACGCCGAAAAAGCAGCTTTTGAACACACATACGGAGCATAAAAAGGAATCCCCATCATAAAACCGGGCGAACCGATGTTTATTATATGCCCTCCGCCCTGCTGGCGCATAAAACGAATGGCATCCTGTGTTGCAGCAACCGGGGCTATGAGATTTGTATGGAATGCGCTGACCAGGTCGGCCGGTTTTACTGCGTCGGACTTTGCAACAATAATGCTGGCCGCATTGTTTATCAGCACATCGAGGCGTCCGGCTGGCGCCTGCGGCGTCAAGTGCCTGCGCAGTTGCAGCGCCGATTCCGGAGGAGGCCCCGGTGACCAGGATTACTTTTTGCAAAAGGCCCATCAGTTTGAATTGTAAATTTTAATTGAAAATAAAACGCCAAAAGTAAAAAGATTGTCGTTTGACTGGCATTATTATTTATAAAACATATACTCCAAAGATGCCGATGACCCGACGTGGAAGTATCACCTCTATCTTCCTTCCTGATAAAAACAACCGCGTTAGCGACATCGTGCTGGCGAGTGCATTGGCTATGCAAAAGGTTACCAAACTTTGGAAACTCACCCTGACATCTAATTTCATGGCGTAAAAAATGCACTCCCTCTTTTACTTGTAATGCCCGATTGGTTTGCAATCCTGCCAGGTGAATCTAAAAATACCTGTGGTTTTCCGGAAGTAAAATTTACAAATATCCCCTATTGCACAATCATAATTTCAGAAGGATCTTTACATCACAAAACAGGATAACCTAAAACCTGTTCTAAGAATGGTTCTTTTCTAAATTGTGGTTGGTTTAGAAAATTCTCTGCGAGTGAAACCCCGGTGAGCAAATGCTTAATTGGGGTTTCCTTTTTTCATCGGGTTAGTTTTTTTCCTAATTTTGCTGATCAACCCAGGACATAACTGACCAGGCATGCTTTCAGGATATTTTTTTGAAATTCAAACATTTACATTTGATCAACCTGACGAGTCGCAATATTTGCTCCACGCAGTTGTGTCACTGAATGGAAACCATCCGATCTACCTGGGTCATTTCCCCGGGAATCCTGTTGTACCGGGTGTATGCCAGGTTCAAATGGTAAAGGAACTCGTTGAGAAAGCGGTAGACACTCCATTGAAACTTACAGAATCTGACAATATCAAGTTTCTGTCGATGATCAACCCACTGGCAAATTCTTTACTTGACTTCAGCATCTTCATCAAAAGACTCAGCGACAACCGATTTTCCGCCACCGCATCCATCACCTCAGGGGACACCCAGTTTTTAAAATTTAAAGGAAAATTTGAAATTGCCGGAAAATGCCTGAAAAACTGATTATAACCCTCACAGCACGGGGATATGAGTTGGATTCATATCACCATATAAATAATGCGGTTTACCTCAACTATTTTGAGCATGCCCGCTGGGACTTTTTCCGCCAGTTGGACCTGTATAATTACTTAATGAAAAATGACAATCTGCCGGTTGTTACCGACGTACATGTCCGTTACCAGCGTGAAATCAAACTCTTTGATGAACTGCAGGTCGAATCGTCGTGCATGCAGGAAAAACCCTACCTTGTATTCAAGCAGAAAATATACAATAAGACCACCGGACTAACTGCAGCAAGGGCAACGACAAAATTGATCTTCATTGATAAAAACAGAATTCCGCGGGACGTTCCGGCTGAAATTCTTTGTAAAATTTAACCCGGCGACCGGATGAGTAATTTGGAAACTGTTACGTTTGATGTGGTTGATTCAATCGGGATCATCTCCCTCTCTGATCCGCCTGCCAACGAACTCTCTTTGCCTGAGTTTATCCCGATTGAACAGTTCAAACGTTGGACGTCTGATGTGTCTCTTAAAGGAATGATCATCAGAGGTATGGGGAAAAACTTTTCCTCCGGCGGGAATCTTCAGGCGATATATAATGCCGCCAACCATACTGAAACACTGGAAACCCTAATGCAGCATGGTCTTCAATTACTGAAATGCATTCAAAACCTCGATGTCCCAGTTATGGCTGCGGTTAACCGTGTATGTTTCGGCGGCGGACTTGAAATTGCGCTCGCCTGCCACATCCGGGTCGCCTCTGAAAATGCCTTGCTTGCATTCCCTGAAGCAAACCAGAACCTTATGCCAGGAATGGGCGGAACTTTCAGACTTCCCTCGTTCACAGGGTTTTCTCAATCAGCAAAGATGATCCTGGGCGGCGACATGATCAGTGCCCAGGATGCAAAAGAATTGGGGATCATCGATTTTATCGCACCCAAAGACCTGGCTTTTGAATATTCGCTGACGCTGATGAAAAAAATGACCCTTGGCCGTCCGGTAAAAGTAATCAGGTCAATCATGAAGGCATTGAAAAACGCATCGGAATTACCACCTGATGAGGCCATGAAGGAAGAAACACGGCTATTTTGCTCGCTGGCGAAGGATGAAGCGGAACGTCGCAAAACGGAGGAGGCCTGATCCATGACCCTCCAATGGACCATCGATCAGGGAATAGGCATGCTGACGCTTGACCAGCCTCCTTCGAATACCATGACCCTTGAATTCTTCAGGGAGATACGGGGCCTGGTGCACCAGTTAGCTTCAACGAAAAACCTTAAGGCGATCATCATAAGCGGAAACGGCCGGCATTACTCTTCCGGGGCCGACATCGGCGAACTATTGCAGCAGGTGGATGAAGATACGATGTGCGAGAATTATCGTGCGTTTGTCATCCTTGAGCAATTGAAGATCCCGGTAATTTCAGCGATTCGAGGAGTTTGCCTTGGTTCTGCGTTTGAATTGGCGCTGTTCAGCCATTTCAGGATTGCTGCCAGGGACGCGGTGCTCGGATTACCTGAATCAACATTCAACCTGATGCCGGGCATCGGCGGAATACAACGAGTGGCAGCCCTTACCGGTAAGGCCAGGGCCATTGAGATCATTATGCGGGGACTTACTTTTTCAGCACCTGAGGCACTTGAAATGAACCTTGTTGATGCCTCTATAACCAAAAGCAGCGTTTTTCCGCTTGCAGTGGCTTTTGCAAACACCCTGCCCCGTGATTTTAAAAAGGCAAACCGCAAAGTCTGCATATACAAATTCTTAAAACCCTTGCTTGACCTTGAAAAGCACTGAAATATTTGTTAAAGTTGCCGGAAGCGGGTCATTCCTTCCCGGAGCTCCGATCCCTGCCTGTGAGGTGGACAGGTACCTTGGTGAATTGACCGAAGCCCCGGAAAAGATCAGAAAGTGGCTCAAACGCATCAGAATATTGATGAAGGAACTGATTGAAGTTGAATTCTATCATTTTGCCCTCGATCCCGTCACCCGGAAATTCACGGAAGACAATGTGACCATGTCGGTAAAAGCTGCCCTGGAAGCGTTGGCTGATGCCGGAATGGATGCCCCGGATATTGACCTGATCGTTTACGGCAGCGCCCACCAGGACCAGATGCCCACTGCCAGCGTACGCATCCAGGAGGCTTTGGGGATTGAACAATGCGCTGAAATATCCGTTCATGCCAACTGCACTTCAGCTTACAAAGCATTGCTGTTAGGCACCGACCTGGTCAGGAATGGCCGGTATAAAACTGCCCTGGTCATTTCGTCCGGGATGTCATCTTCTGAATTGGTGGCCGAATATTACAACCAGCCCATCGTTAAAAAGGAGGAACTCTTTCTCAGGTATTTCCTGAGCGACGGTGCAGCCGCCATTGTGCTCCAGGCTTGCGATGCATGCAACGACGGACTTTTTGTGGAATACAACTATATTGAATCGATTGGCGGACGAAAACCTTCGGCCATGGGGAACAAACGCCCGGCATATTACATGAACCCAAAGGAGGAATTTGAATACGGGTACCATCACCTTGCCCAGATGTTCCAGGAGGAGTTGCGTGAAAATTTCCATGAACCGGGCGGGTCGGTCTTTTTGAAGGGGCTTAAACGCATGTTGGCAAAACACCCGCTGAACACTCAAGAGATAAAATATTTCCAGGTGAACTTCCCATCGAAGCACATCTCCGAACTGATTATGGATGAATGCGCCGTGCTTGGCATAGACCGTAACAAACTCTATTCAAAAATGGCGACCATGGGGTATATCGGCCCGCCGATGGCCTTGCTTTGCCTCGACAGGATCAGAAAAGAAGAGCAACTGGCAGCAGGCGACGTAATCCTCAGTTTTGTAACGGAAGTGAGCAAATTCATGCAGGCGGGGTATGTTATGAGGAAATGGTGAAATAGTGAAATGGTGAAATGGTGAAATGGTGAAGAGATATACAATATTCCTGATTTCTCCCAGGCAGCGGTATTTAAATTACCCTGCCCACAGTGAGATGGCAAAGATGTTCGGGAAGCGGAGACTGATGATTCCGCTTGCGCTTCCTACCATAGCATCGCTCACCCCTGATCATTATACTATCAGGATCTATGATGAGGAGATTGAATCGTTGCCAAAAAACGTGAAGCCTGACATTGTAGGGATTACCACACTGGCAGCCACGGGGAACCGGGCATTTGAACTGGGAGACCATTACCGGGCAATGGGCAGCAAAGTGATCTATGGCGGGCCCTATGCTTCGTTCATGCAGGAGGAGGCCCTCAAACACGGTGACTGTGTAATTGCAGGTGAAGCGGAAGGCAAGTGGGAACAGGCGCTTTCTGATTTTGAGCATGGATGCCTGAAACCGCTATATGAATCAACAACCTATGTAGACTATAAAACCCAAAAACCTCCCCGCTGGGACCTGGTGAACATGAACCGGATCTTCCAGGTGGCCATACAGGTTTCTCGGGGATGCCCCTTCAACTGTGACTTCTGCCTTGTTTCCAAAAATTTTGGCAGGAAGATGCGTTACAGGAAAATTGAAAATGTAGTGGAGGAGATTAAAGCGGCACCATCAAAGTATTTTTTCTTTGTCGACGACAACCTTACTATCAACAAAAAATATGCAAAAGCGCTCATGCAGGCCATCATTCCGCTGAAAATATCATGGGGATGTATGTGCAGCCTGGATGTAGCAACAGACGATGAACTGCTGAAATTAATGGCCGACGCAGGTTGTTTTAACATTCTTGTCGGATTTGAATCGCTGAATCCCGCCAGCCTGGATGAATCACAAAAGCACCATAACCGCGGCGGCAGCATTTATGCAGAGGCCATCAACAAAATCCACTCGGCAGGCATCCACATCAATGCCAGCTTTGTGGTTGGTTTTGACAACGACACGCTTGATGAGTTCGACCGGATCTTTGATTTTACCATGTTGCACAATCTGCCGAATGTGAATCTGCATTTGCTAAACGCCCCTCCGGGCACCGAAACCCACCGAAAACTTAAGGAAGAAGGCCGGCTTTTGTCATGCAATCCTGAATTAGGCGTTGGACACTTCCCTACCCTGCACTACATGAACATGTCGCAAATCGCGATTTTTGATAAATACATGGAGACCGTCGCGAAGTTGTATTCCTTTGAAACGATCCGCAAAAAGGGAGAAGTGCTGCTTGGCAGCGGCGCCTTCACCCGGCCTGGCGGCGAAATATCCGCTTTTATGAAGGTACGGCTTTCATGGATAACATTTAAAGGGTTCATCCTGACCCGCGACCCCGAGCGAAGGAAACTCTTCAGATTTATCTTCAACCTCATCCGTACGAAGCAGGTCGCCATCGACAAAGGGCTCGGATTCCTTTTATCAATGCTGGGCTATAACCGTCATATCAGGGTGCATCAGCGGAATATGGCGGAATACAGGAAGATTGTGATGGAGCAGGATAAGGGAGCATGGAGGCATGACGAAAAATCGTGACGCGTAACGCGTGACGCGTGACAATTGCGACTGTAGGATAACATAAGAAAATATATATGGCTGGATTATCGAATCCATTTACTGAAATTAAAAAAGTCGGGATCATTGGCGAGGGCAAAATGGGCACCGGCATTTTCAATTATTTACTGGATTTTCCGTTTGAACTGGTTTGGAATTGCAGTCGCACAGCCGATGCTGATAAGCTAACCAGGCAATTCAGTAAAAAAATCAACCGATCCCTGGATGCCGGAATCATCAATGAGGCCCGGTTCGAACAACTTCAGCAAACTGCCATTACGCATGATGCGAATGCTCTGCACAATTGCGACCTGCTGATTGAAGCAGTCTCTGAAAGTGCAGGATTGAAAAGAGACCTTTTTGCACACCTCGACAGGATTGTTAAACAGGATGCAATTTTCGCGTCCAACTCATCCTCAATCAAGCCCACTGAAATGGCCCCTTCAGGGCACCGGGCCGGAAAATTCATCGGACTACATTTTTTTTATCCGGTGCCCCTGAAAAATATTGTTGAATTGACTTTTACCTGCAACACGACAGATCAAACGATTGAACTAATTGAATTTTTCCTTGATGCCATCCGGCGTCGCTTCATCACCCTCAACGAGAAAAACGCATTCATGCTCAACAGAATTTTCCTCGATTTTCAGAATGAAGCGTTTTTGCTTGTGCATGCGGGTCGTTGCAGCTATCATCAAATGGATAAACTTGTTAAAGACCATTTTTTTCCTTTTGGCGTTTTTGATTTCTGCGACAGTGTCGGCCTTGATACCATGTTGGCATCTATACTGAATTACACCAGCGATTACCCGCATAAAAGTCATTATTTCCCCTTGATGAACACATTGACCGGGTTGGTTTCTGTTGGCAGCCTCGGCATGAAAACACAGTCAGGATTTTATACCTATCCCCTTGACAGGGTTACTGATGATGCACCGGCAAATTCAGATGATATCATTCATCATCTTCAACAAACCTGGTTATCCTCCGGCAAAAGACACACTGCACAGGCCCGAATACCGATCGACGATGCAAACTACGCCATCAAAGAATATTTTGATATCACCAAAGGACCATTTGAATAAATGGCTGACAATTGAATTATTTTGGAATTTTTCTGCTATTCGGCTTATCTTTGTAAAAACTTAACCAATCACATCATGAAGAAAATTGCCTTTTCTCTCGTTGCAATGATTTTTTTTCTGGCCATGGCCCTCGTTTTTACCCCCCGGCCAGTCATCGGGGGTGCTGCACCTTCCGCTCCCGGCACTGAACTTGCTGACAGCATTCAGAAATTTGTTCAAAGGGCATGTATGGATTGTCATTCTGATGATGGTAGTTCCATGGCACGCAGCAAAGTCAATTTTAACAAATGGGGAACCTATGATGCTGCAAAACAGGCCAAAAAGGCAAATGCCATGGTCAAGCAACTGACCAAAGGGCGTATGCCAACGAAAAAATGGCGTGAAAATAATCCCAATGATATACCAAGCAAGACAGAAGCAGACATGGTAGGCGCTTGGGCGAAAAGTATTCAGAAATAATAAATCAGATGGCTGAAAAGGTAGTGATCACGGGGATGAGCCTTATAACATCCCTGGGGTTGTCGTTGGATGAAAACTGGAAAAATATTGTTGACGGGAAAAGTGGTGTCAGGAACATCACGCTTTTTGATGCCAGCACATTGACTACGCGGGTTGCCGCTGAAGTTTCACCGGAATTCGAAGAATTATCGCGCATTTATATTAAAAAGCGGGCCGGCAGCCAGATGACCCGGGTTACCCGCATGTGCCTCACTGCTGCAAAGATTGCTGTAGCCGATTCCTCGATTGATTTCGAAAAAGTTGACCGCACGCGTTGCGGGGTGATCATAGGTGTCGTAAACACAGGTAATTCGAGTGTTGAGAAAGATACCACTCCTCAAAATACCGTCTTTAAAACCATGACCAATTCCATGCCTGCATGGATTTCGCTTGAATACCAACTGATGGGGCCCGCATTTGCCGTAAACACGGCCTGCGCATCGTCAGCCTATGCCATTGCATTTGGTTATGAAATGATAAAAAACGGACAGGCTGATGTCGTTATCGTGGGCGGCGCTGATTCCATCATTAATTTTGAAGAGATACAGGGGTTCAATGCACTTTATGCTTTATCCATTGCCAATGATCCTCCCGAGAAGGCCAGCAAGCCTTTTTCAAAAGATCGCGACGGGTTTGTGATCGGTGAAGGTGCAGGTGTGCTGGTGCTTGAGTCAAAAAAACATGCCATGGCACGGAAATCCCGGATCCATGCTGAAATTTCAGGGTATGCCCTGACCAGCGAAGGCTATAACATCATGGCCCCAATGAATAATGGGGAAGGGATGTCGCAAACCATCGAAATGGCAATTATCAACGCTGGGATCAGCAAGGATGAAGTCGGGTACATTAATGCCCACGGCACTTCAACAGAATTGAATGACCGGTATGAAACCATGGCCATCAAGCAGGTTTTCGGTGATCTTGCCTACCGGATCCCCGTGTCATCATCAAAATCCATGATTGGTCACACCATTGGTGCAGCAGGAGCCATCGAGGCGATCATCACCGCACTTAGCCTGAAACACGGCATCCTGCCGCCTACAATCAATTACCATGAGCCTGATCCTGATCTTGATCTCGATTATATACCAAATTCAAGCAGGACAGCAGAGATCAATGTCGCAATTTCCAACTCCTTCGGTTTTGGAGGTCATAATGCCACCCTGGTCCTGAAAAAACACAAGGGCTGAAATTTTATAAAAAAAGTCATATTTTTGCAAAAAAGTAAAGATACCATGGCTACAATTACGGATGAAATAAAGGCAGAAGTCAAAGAGATCGTTTACAGTTTTTTTGCCGAAGAATGTGAAGTTGACATTGCTCAGATCAATAACAGTACCAGCATCATCGGCGACCTTGATGGTGATTCGCTGATGTTTCTTGAACTGATTGAGATATTCAAAAAAAAGTACAACCTCGATATTGAATTGAAAATCATTGGCAAATACGCTGTTAAACACCCTGTTGCAACAATCGGTCAGTTAATCGAAATGCAATTGCTGATCATAGAACATGAGAACAGTCTCCTGGATGTTAGTCAGTAACTTGCACATAATAACTTGTCTGATAATCAATTAGCATTTATTTTCCCCGCTTTTACAAGCGATTATGCAGATCATCCCGGGCGAAACATGCCTGGATTTGATGAACAGTTCAGCATATTGCTTATCCAGGCTGCCGGTTTGGTAGATCCTGAGTTGGCATATTTTTCCTTCACCGGAAATTCGACGGTGAAAGATGAACTGACCACCCAATACCTCACCTACATTTACAGTTGTGCTGCTTCCTCTGTGCTGCGGCATTCAGGGTTTGCTCCCATCATGGATGCCGGGTACAGCATGGGCATATATGCCTGCCTGTTCGATGCAGGTTCCGTATCATTTGAAACCGGATTGGAAATGATCACCATCGCTTACCATTCCCTTGTTGCTTCAATGAATAACAGGTTGTTTGGCATGGGAACGCTCATTGGCCCGGACGGCCGGGATATTCAGCAACTCATTGACCAGTTTTGCCTGCGGATCCAGATCACCAATCAAAATGCAGTGCATTCATTCGTGGTTTCAGGGTATCGTGATGATCTGCACAAACTGATGGAGATGGCCATGGAAGAGGGTGCTCTTCATACCCGCACCCTCGGGGTATCCGTTCCCTACCATGCAGGTTACCTGGATGAAGGTGCAATGAATTTCAACCGCAAGGTGAGCCATTTGCATATCGATGCTCCTGCAACGCCCATTATCTCCCTTATTGACCAGGTCATGTTGTCGACACCCCAACTCGTCCGTCGTGAGATAACCCGCAACCTGCATAATCCACTTAACTGGCTGGGCACCATGCAACTGATGCTGGGATTGGGAGTCACTCAATTCATCGAATGCGGACCCTCCAAAGGACTTGCCAGGAATGCCAGGTTTATTGGAGGCAATTTTCGTTTTGACACCCTGAATTCGATCCAATAACATGAACATTTGCATCCCAGGCATCAGATTTTACCTGCAGCCCTCCATTCTTTTCTGATCCGCAGCAACGTTCTGAACATGGGTTCATTTGACCGACTTGATTTTCGCCTTTCAATGGCTTCAGAAAACATTTCTGTCGTTGGGGCCGTTTCCAGGGCATGAATGCAGTTATGACGTGTGCTTGATGCCTCTCTGATCATATGGTCCAAGTGGTTTTTTTTCAGACTTTCCGAGTAATAATATGCTGGCGGCTGAAATACGGATTGACCTTCAGAAATTCTGCCCTCCGCCTTTGCAATTTCGAATAGCGGTGTGTTTGGGTATATGCGCAGGCCTGCATTCATATATACCAGATCTGCCGGATTAATAAAATTATCAATAAAATCAAGTGTTTCGCGAAACGTATCCTCATCTTCCCCCGGACCGCCAAAAAGGAAAAACCACATGGTCGGCATGTTGAATTTAGTGATCAGGGCAGCCATTTTTTCAATCTCCGGGAGATTAAACCCTTTGCCAAGCTTTTGGAGCATCAGTGGCGAAGCGCTGTCGGGGGTTGCATCGATCTGAACAAAGCCTGCCTGTATCATCAGCTCAAATAACTCCTCGCTGGTGTGACGGGGGTTAATGCCCATCGTCCTCAGCCTCACGTTTATTTTCCTGCTGATAATCTCTTTGCAGATCGATTCGGCGTGGCCTTCAGGGTCGTTGAAGGTGGAATCAACGAATTCGAACGTTATGCAACCCTGTCGTTTATGGGCCTGTTCAATTTCATCGGCGATGTCGGATGGGGAACGTGTGCGGAACTTGCGGCCTTCAATCACAGGATAGGTGCAGTATATGCAGTGGTGAGAACATCCGCGCTTGGTCTGGATTGAATACACACCCCTGGCGAGATATGGTTTAAAATCGATCCACCGGTCAATGTCCGGAAACCTGCCCGGAACAGGCTTTAAAAATGTGAACCAGCGCCCTGGTTGAATTGCAAGATCTTTGGCGGTGACCAGGTTTGGGATATTGGTCGTATCCTGATTATTTTGAATTCTTTCCAGTAAAACCGGCAGAAGTTCTTCACCCTCACCCACAATGCCAAAATCGGCACCGGTCATGGTCATCAACTCAACAGGAAACATACTGAAACCACTTCCGCCAAGAATAACCGGAACGGTGGTAGCGGCCTTTACAGGCTTAATAAAATGGTCCATAATATCATCCATGTAAAAAATTTCCCGATCCTTCACAACATCGTCGATATTGCGGATGCTGAAACCAATAAAATCGGGATTCATCTGCTGAACCAGTTCAACAAGGCCCCTGCCCTCTTCAAAAACACCATCATAAATTTTAACCTCGTAATGATCCTCGAGTGCAGTTGCAATCATGCACAAACCAATCGGCGGCACGGGATACGGCGCCTTTTCGATGTTGGTGTTGACCAGTAATACCTTTTTCACAATGTATACATTAAAACGGGATAGAATTGTACATTTTAACTTAAAGCACCTCACCCCCGGCACCCCCTCTCCTAAAGGCGAGGGGGACATTCTCCGTTAGGCAAACAACACCCCGGCCAATTCCCCTTCTCTTTCAGGAGAAGGGGTCAGGGGGTTGAGGTGGTTTAAATAAATGCAAATTGAAATGTACAATTTTATCCCGTTTTGAGTATAATCGCTCCCAGAGGCTTAAAAATAATGGATAAAAAAATACATTTCGTTCTAAATGACATCAGTCCCCTTCTTAATTAGCCAAAGCCTCCCGATCTGCCTGTGAAACTCATCATGCGGCAGCGTTGTTTTCATCACCGAATTAAAGAAGTTATACTTCCGGTAATTATGGTCAATAATTTGATTTTTAACTTGTTGATAATATATTGTTCCGGGCATTGGCGTGAGTACCGTATACCCGGCATACACGACCCTGTTGCGGTCGGCATATTCGGCCAGCGCATCAAAATCCTTGTGGTTATAATCCGGCGGAACAACATAATTTCCCCGGACCATAATCCCGTTTTGCTCAAAAACCTTTACGGCCTCCTGGTTGTCGATGGCCGGTGAATCTTTATGGTATTTTTTCAGCTCATCATCGCGGAATGATTCAAAGCCGCAGATCACCACCTTAAGCCCTCCTCGGGCAAGCTTTTCGATGATATCGGGCCGGTTGGCCGCCACATCGGCACGGATATCCATGACGAAGGTTTTTCGAATACCCTCCTCTTCCATTCTTCTGAAGAGCTTAAGCATAAACTGTTCATCCACCACCGTATTTGCATCCGCAAATCTGACGACCGGGTATTCATCAATACTCTTCAGTTCTGTGATGAGGCTTTCAACTGTTCGCTGATAATATTTACCCTTAAACTGGGTCCAGATTGAGCAAAAGGTGCATTTATACGGGCATCCCAGGGAGGTAAAAACATAGGTACTCGGAAAGGGGCTGTTACCGACCTTATAGGTGTCGATCCAGCGCTCCAGGTGGCCGCGGTCGGGCATGAGGTAATCGGCATCTGCCGCATCCCAGGCAGCAGGTTTCCCGGCTGTTTTTTTGAGTTCTCCGGATGAATTGATCAGAATGCCGGCAATGGAGGCCAGCGATCCTCCGCATTCTTTAACCCTGACCACTTCCCTGAAAATGTGCGGGCACTGCCCCGGAATGATAACATCAAATGAAGGATCGGTGAAATCATTCGGGCAAAGGGTTGCATGCAATCCTCCGGCCACTGTCAGTATCAATGGATTAAATTCCTTTACGACCCTGCAGATATCGATGCAAAAATCAAATTCAGAGGTGATGGCTGTTACGCCGACCAGGTCGGGCTGATGTTTCTCAAGAAGCATGCGAACAAGCACCTCGAGCCCGGGCGTTTCAGGCACAAGGTCATACTCGCCCTTCGTATCGAAAACCGTAACATCATGATCTTTTACCGCTGCAGCAATGGTTAAAAGTCCAAGCGGCGGACCGATCAGTTTTTTATGGATGAACCGCTTAGCCTCGTCAGGAGCATATTTAAGAATGTTGTTTTCAGGTGAGCGTGGCGGATTTATCAACAGGATTTTCATCAGACAAATTTAAGCAAAATTAGCACCTGCCAGCTGCAATCGATTTTTCAGTTAACATTACCCACTTGAATTAATCCTATCTTTGCTTCAGCAAAACAGCCTTAATTTTTCAACGGTATCCATGCCTGATCTGCCCTTTCTAAAGCAAAAATTTGCAGAACTTCAGTGTTGCATCATCATTCCCACGTATAACAACGATCATGCCCTGGAAGATGTGATCAGCAGTGTTTTACAATACACCGACAACGTGATCGTGGTTAACGACGGGTCTACAGATCAAACCAGAACGATCCTTGCAAGGTTTCCTCAGATTCAAGCCTTGCATATCCCTGTCAATAGTGGCAAAGGATGGGCACTGCGACAAGGTTTCAAATATGCTGTTGAACAAGGTTTCCGGTATGGCATTACCATCGACAGCGATGGTCAGCATTTCCCTGAAGATTTGCCCTTATTCCTTGATTTGATTGAGAACCAACCTGATTCCATGATCCTGGGAGCCAGGGATATGACGACTGAGGAGGTGCCCGTAACGAGCAGTTTCGGCCATAAATTTTCCATTTTCTGGTTTAAAGTGGAAACAGGGATCAAGGTTTTGGATGTGCAGACAGGGTTTCGCCTATACCCGCTTCATAAAGTCAAAGAGATCAGGTGGGTGGTTTCGAAAAAATATGAATATGAAGTCGAAATTCTCGTTCGGTTAGCCTGGATGGGTGTAAAGGTACTCTCGGTGCCGGTGAAGGTTTACTATGCCCCGAAAGAAACGCGTGTTTCGCATTTCCGAAAATTCAGGGATTTTACCAGAGTAAGCATCGCCAACAGCATCCTGGTGCTCATAGCCCTGCTTTGGGTTCGACCAATATTATTTTTCAAGGGACTCAGAAAGAAGTCATTGCGTGAATTTTTCATGGAATATATTGTCAACAGCCAGGATTCAAATGCGAAACTTGCGAAGTCGGTGGCCCTGGGTCTGTTCATCGGGGTAACTCCCATCTGGGGATGGCAGATTTTGACCACCATCGGGCTGGCCCACCTGTTCAAACTCAACAAATTTGTTGCTGTTACTACTTCAAATATCAGCCTGCCGCCGATGCTTCCGTTCGTTATCTTTTTCAGCTACATTATCGGAGGATGGGTGCTGGGAGCCAATACGTCAGAAATGAATTACCATTCGGACATCGGCCTGCAGTGGATGAAGGAAAACCTTGTCCAATACCTGACCGGCAGTTTGATCCTTGGGCTCGTGCTTTCACTTACTCTGGGACCTGTTACTTACCTCCTATTGCGATATTTCAGGAAGAAACATGTCTGAATTGCTCATACATATTTATCGCTTTTTCAGAAACAGGAAAACCATTTTCTACCTCCTGCTTTCCATTGCGTCAATTTCACTTGTGTTTCTTGCCTCAAGGATCGGTTTTGAAGAAAATATCACGCAATCTGTTTCCGGGCAAGATAAAAATGACCTGCTTGGAACCGTCGTCAAAAATTTAAAGTTAAGTGACAAACTGGTTGTCGAAATTACCTCGTACGATTCATTTTCTTCAGTCACTCCCGATGAACTGGGATTTGCAGGGGAGCGTTTTGTTGATTCGGTTAAATCGCATTTTGATTCCGGAACCATCCGGGGTATTACATTCAGAGCCACCGATACCGGCATGTCGGAACTGATGAGCCTGGTGATGAACCATCTGCCCGTATTTTACGATGAACCTGACTTCAAAACACTGGATAGTCTTCTCCAGCCCGAATCTATTCAATCAGCCCTGGAAAAAAATTACAGGATCCTTGTATCACCTGCAAGCATGGTGCTGAAGAAACGGATTCAGTCAGATCCATTGGGCATTTCGAACATTGCTTTTGCAAAGTTGAAGACCCTGAGAACCGACGACAATTTTGAATTATATAATGGCTGTGTTTACACCAAAGACCTGCGACATTTGCTCATCTTTATCTTACCTGCCAATCCTTCAAGCGAAACCTCCCAAAATGACAAACTGATCCGTGGACTTGATGAAATTATCAGAAATTTCAGCACAGGAGCTGATTCGAAGATTCGGATCCAGTATTTCGGGGGTGCAGCAGTTGCGGTCAGCAATGCCCGGCAACTGAAAAAAGATATCACGCTCACCCTGTGTATCGCGATAATTTTGATATTCCTGCTGATCAGCTGGTATTTCAGAAACCTGCTGATCCCCTTGTTGGGAATGTTACCGGCAATCTTCGGCGGTGCGCTTTCACTGGCTGTTTTGTTTCTCCTCAAAGGAAAAATTTCAGCCATTTCACTGGGGATTGGTTCAGTGATCCTGGGGCTCATCATCGATTATTCCCTTTACCTTGTAAACCATTTTCGCAGCAAACGTGACATTGAGCTTACGTTGAAGGAGATGTCGCTTACCATTATTTTATGCAGCATCACTTCAGCCGGTGCATTTTTTTGTCTTACATTCCTCAATTCCAGTGTTTTACAGGATCTTGGATGGTTTGC
>JBBQUQ010000012.1:0-51464 GCA_038212325.1 Bacteroidales bacterium | reverse complement strand
TGTGAAAGAGGGATGGGACCTGCCCATGAAAAGCATCTCGGCCAGTGCATACCTCCCTGGCTTTAAGCAAATGGATGAAAAATATCTCCCTGTTTTAACAACATTGAGGGATCAGAATCTTATTGAGGTTAACACCCTGCTTTTCCGCACCTATTTCCGGGGAGGCGTTGAAGCGTACAAGGCCACTGAAGAACTTGGCAGAATCCTCATCCAGGCTGAGCCCCGGCTGGCTGTGGTGATCAGGCACCGGCTGGAAGCCCTCGCCTACCACCCGGAAGAGGAGATTCGTTGCCTGGCCTACCGGCTTATCCTGCTTAAATCGCCCAATCCTGAGGAGATACAAAACATGCCCTCCTTTATCGAATCGGGACTTTCGTTTCTGAACGAACATTCGATCCGCGAAATCGCTGCGAGCAATTTCGGAAAACACCGGCTTGATGCCCTGAAACAACGACTTTATTGGTACCGCACCCATCTGAGCTGGCCTGCTACAAAAAAATACCAGGGGGCATTCGAAGGTGTGCTGAGGCTGCTGTACAATTTCGCGGTGCAACATCTTGAATATTACGTTCCGGTGCGCGCCGAACTTTCGCGGTGGATCCTGCACAAACAGGATTCAACCCTTTCAAAAAAGGCTGAGGGTTATTTTTATTCCCTGGCTGCTGTTTTTGAGAAGGAAATCGAGCAGAAATCAAAAAGATACAGTCTCCCGGCATGGAAATCAAAACTGGTGTTTGAACATGGTATTTCTGATTCAGAAAAACAGCGAATCACCAAAGTTTTTCAATCATCCGGGTTTCTCACCGAGAGCATCATACTCACCTTCAGGGAACGCGGCTTTGACCTTGAAGAGGTACCCGACAAGGGCATCTGGATATTGCGGCTGCTGGCTTTCAAAGAATTCAAACATTACAGGCTGTCTATCAACACCACCGAAGGCAAGCACTTCGATCTTCACATGGTCATGAGCGAGAATCCCGATTTCAGGCCGAGTCCCGAAACTTTTTACTGGCTGGCGTCTCTTGCAGGTTTCCCTTACGGGCCAGCGGTAGCGCCAATGCTCGGGAGCAGCAGGCCTAATCTGGGGGTGCTGACCACGCAGTATATCGGCGGCCTTACTGCCTGGGATAAGATACGGGAATTATCTGAGATCCACCGTTCGTCGGGAGCTGTTCGGGGAAATGCATGGAGGAAAATTTTCATCAAGTCGTTCGCTGTCATCTATAAAGCCTGGCACCATAGCGGTAACCAGATCGTTCCGGGAGCGATTTCTCCGGCAAACATCGCGATCCCTGAAATGGATTTTCGGGATGGCGCTGTTATTTTGTCGCTCGCCGGTTGGTCATCGTACAAAAACACGTTGTCGCTGATCGAACCAATGCTGCAGGATTTCTTTTGTAAAACTGCATCCATTTACCCCTGGTGCCAGAGCCTGCTGGTGGTAACCTGGATTTTTGATGCATGCATCGAAGCGCTCGGGAAAACAGATGCCGGGAAATTCCTCAGGAAACTGAAGCACGACCTGGGATCGAAATCGCTCACATGTTTTGATTCATCGGTATTGCGCACACATCTTGATGCCTACCTTGAAAATTCATTCAACCGTTATTACCTCCCTGTTGCACTTTACAGCGCCATCGACCAGTACCAGGAATGGTTTAAAATGAACCCGCTCACAACGGCTGCTGCCAGGGAGCAGACCTGCCTTGAATTGCTTGAACTTTATAAATTGCAGGAACATGTTGAACTGGTGCGGTATTTCCTTTACCGGCACACCTATTTTTCAACTTCTGCGGAGAAATTACAGGCTGCCTTCGACAGGCTGCTGGAACGGATGGCAGAACAGCCCGATGGCCTGGCCATCCAACTGATTGAACTCTCCGACCTTCAATCGGGGCTGTGCAACAAAGATGATAAAAACATTTTCAGCAGGATGGTATTCCCCCGGCTGAGGCAGGAACAGGGATTTGATTTTATCAAGGTGGGCGAAAGCCAGCAGGAACATCTTGTGGTGCGGTTTTCGTTCCAGGAGAAATCGGGCAAACGCTACATTCTCAGGGAACCTGTTGTCCCGCGTGAAATCGGCCAGCTCTACCAGTTGTTCTTCCGGGAAAATTATCCGAAGGAGATCTCCGATAATGACCATCAGTATGTGCTGACCGATGAAGACGAGAAAATCGTTGGCGGTATCACGTTCAGGTATATCGAAAACCATAATATCCTGCTCGATGGCATTGTGGTGACATCTGCCCTGCAGGGCAGAGGAATTGCGTCGTCAATGATCGAAAATTTCTTTGCAACCATGGCAGCCCGTGGCATCGAAGTCATAAAAGCCCATTTCCTTTTCGGGAACTATTACATGAAACATTTCTTTGAGGTGGATAAGAAGTGGGGGGCGCTCATCAAGAAGTTAAAATAGTTGTAATTTTGCAGGTCGTAAGAATTGGATTTTAAATTTAAGTTAACAAACATATACTTTTGAATTTATGAACGGAGAAAGAATAACACTGATAGACGGGAAACTGAATGTGCCCGACAATCCAGTCATCCCATTTATTGAAGGCGACGGAACAGGTCCCGACATCTGGCATGCCAGTGTGCGTGTGTTGGATGCTGCAGTTGAGAAGGCATATGCCGGCAAGCGTAAGATTGCCTGGCGGGAAGTTCTGGCAGGCGAAAAGGCATTTAAACAAACCGGTGAATGGCTGCCCCAGGAAACCCTGGATATCATTCGTGAATACCTCGTTGCGATCAAGGGTCCGCTTACGACTCCTGTTGGCGGAGGAATCCGATCGCTGAATGTGGCTTTACGCCAGATACTTGACCTTTACACCTGTGTGCGGCCGGTGCGCTATTTTGCCGGTGTCCCCTCTCCGGTAAAACGTCCGGAAACGACCGACATGGTTATTTTCCGCGAAAATTCAGAAGATATTTACGCCGGCATCGAATGGATGCAGGGCACCCCCGAAGTGGAGAAGGTAATCCGATTCCTGATCAATGAGATGGGGGTTAAAAAAATCCGTTTCCCCGAATCTTCCTCCATCGGCATAAAACCTGTTTCAAAGGAGGGAACCGAGCGGTTGGTCAGGGCTGCAATCCTGTTTGCCATCGTCCACAAAAAGCCTTCGGTGACCATCGTGCATAAAGGAAACATCATGAAATTCACCGAAGGACAATTCAAGCAGTGGGGATATGAACTGGCTGAACGGGAGTTTGGCGACAAGGTGTTTACCTGGATGACCTATGATAAAATAAAGGCTGCTGATGGTGAAGCCGCTGCAGAAGCTGCGCAAAATAATGCAGTTTCAACTGGAAAAATCATCATCAAAGATGTCATTGCAGATGCATTTTTGCAGCAGATACTTACCCGGCCGGCTGAGTATTCAGTAATCGCCACGCTGAACCTCAACGGTGACTATATATCAGATGCGCTGGCAGCCATCGTGGGCGGCATTGGCATCGCACCCGGAGCCAATATAAATTATGTGACGGGGCATGCTGTTTTTGAAGCCACGCATGGCACGGCTCCCAAATACGCCGGTAAAGACCAGGTAAACCCCGGATCGGTGATTCTGTCGGGCGTTATGATGCTTGAATACATGGGCTGGACGGAAGCCGCAACAATGATCGTTAAAGGTCTGGAAGGGGCTATCAGGAATAAAAGAGTCACCTACGACTTTGAACGATTGATGGAAGGGGCTACCAAACTCAAATGTTCCGAATTCGGAACCGAGATCATCACAAATATGTAAAAGCAATTGGGGCACAATAAAATGTGCCCCAATTGCTTTTTAATAAAATGTGGGGCATTCCATCGGGCCGCCCGACATCCTGTGACCACCGCCACCAGGCGCAAAACTGCCATTACTGCCGCCTCCGAAGAGTGAAAGCTTGTCAAATTCAAGTATCAGGCCTATTTCATGGGCGCCGCCTGTACCCTGGAGGGCACCGGAGATTTGCAAGTCATAGCTGTATATGAACTTGAGGTTCATGTCATCGTAAAAGCTATACTTGTATCCTGCTACCAGCACCATGGAGCTGTTAACGACACCGTTCAGGGTCGATTTATACCACGCGCCCAGATACAGATTATATTTCAGCAAATTCAACCCGAGCTGAACTGAGTTCAGATTTGCCTGGTTCTGGTATAGAATGCCCATATTCAATTTTAATGGCTCGTCGAAATTGCGCGCCATCATGGATGAACTCCCCTCACCGGTTGCAAAGGTCACATCGAACTGGCCAACCCACTTGCGCGGGTAGGGTGATGATCCGGTGGATAAGAAACTAACGTCGGGTTTAAACAGGTGATCTACGGCCAATCCAAGGTTCCCGCTGATGCTCCCTCCGTCGTTGATGAATTGCATCACGCCGCCAACGCCGAAATCTGGCACGACTACCTTGCTGGCATCGGGGGGGATGAAGTAGGACTGGTAAACATTGCCATATTTTGGATCAAGCTGATCTGCGAATACCATGTCGTCCCAGTTTATCCGGCGCTGCATAATACCGGCCTTCACCCCGAACTGCAAGGCCATGTAGCTGGTTACGGGAACGCGAATCCCGATCTTCAGGGCTGCTCCGAAATTGTTGATCAGTCCGGCCCCCGGCGTATCCTGTTGAATCTCGAGCCCTAAACCGCCTGCTCCGGGAAGACTCCTGTCGCCAAGATCGGCCGAAAAATAGTAGGACTTGAATGAAATTGGCAGGCTCGGCCATTGATTGCGGTAAAGAAACCGTGCCCTGACTCCGGTGTTAATCCCCGTAAACGCTGGATTGTAGTACATTGGTGCGGTGAAATACTGTGAGTAGTTCATGTCCTGGCCATTAGATCCCGGAACAATCCCAAGTAAACTCAGACCAACAAGTATCGGAAATATATATCGTCTTTTCATTGAGAAAGTAGTTTGCGATTATCGGATTAGAGTAACGGTTCCCATTGTGGTCCCTGTACCGGGAACACCAAGATCAGATCCCTCCCACTGCGAGCCATCCACAAAACTGGCGTTGATTTTCCACATGTAATTTCCCTGTGGCATTAGGTTCCCCTCAAAGGTGCCATCCCATCCTTCAGAGGGCGTGCCATTGGCATCCAGTTGGGTAGACTCCCACATCTGGTGTCCCCATATGTCAAACACAGTTACCTGGTATTGCCTGAGGTTGATCCCGGCAGGTTTGAACAACCTGACTCCGAGATTCGTCCCGGAGGGCGAGAAGGCATTGGGAACGTACAATCCCTTGAAGAGCAACTCATATTTATAATAGGTGGTGTCGGCGCAGTTGTAACGATTGTGCGAAATGAGCATGATTGTATAGGTTCCATCCTCGGTAAACACCGCAACAGGGTTTTCTTCTGTAGAACCCTGATCGTTCCCGAAATTCCACAGGTAGCTTTCAGCGCCGGTGGATGCATTGTTGAGTTGTACCTGGCCCTGCTTTCCATTGAATCCATCCGTAGCAGTGAATGCGCTTTCAGGGGTTACATGAACTTTAACAATTGAATCCACCGTGTCGATACAACCATAATTGTCTTTCACGATCATCCTGAGGGAATAGTTCAGTGAGTCGGGATAAACGTACCTCGGGTTCTTTACGTGTGAAGTGTCAGACAATGTGGTGAGATCTCCGAATGACCAGTTCCATATACCAAACGTGGTGTCTGATTTGACCGATGCGTCAAAGAAGAATGTAGGATCTCCGATACAAGCTGCCTCATATGCAAAACCGGCCGTTGGCAATCCATAAATCCTAGAGGTTTTTGTCAGGGAGTCTTTACAACCGTACTTATTCGTCGTGATCAACTGAACGTTATACAGTCCGGCTGTGTCGTAGGTATGGGTTGGGTTTTTCAACCCTGAGATGTCTGCAGGATTACTGCTGAATGACCAATCCCATTTTGAGATTCCCGCCCCGTATGTTTTTGACGTATCCCTGAACAGGGAGATCTGGTTCAGGCAGACAGGATTGTTTGAGAAATAGGTGTTGGGTGTCGGATAAACCTTCACGTTATTCATCACACTGTCGGTAATGGTTGTTCCGTCGACCAAGGCCCAAATCTTCACCTTCACCGCATAGGTTCCGCTGTCGGCATAGGTATGCGTTACCGGAGAACCAAACACGGTGTACGTTGTATCTGTCCCATCGCCCCACGTCCATTTCCACTGGTCGATCAGTGTCACCGGTAATGAGTTGTCGGTAAACTCGATTTTATTGCGGGCGCACAACGTGTCGTTCACCGTAAATCCTGTTGTAATGCACGGGAAACGCTGCACCGTTCGGGTAACACTGTCGGTGCACCCAACGTTGCTTGTCATGATCAGTGTAACCGTATACAAACCAGCGTTGACATAAAGGTGCGATGCGTTGCCGGGACCCGGTGCATTGATAACCGTTGTATTTCCATCGCCCCATTTCCATATCCACTGTGCAATTGTCCCGCTCCCTGTGACCAGGGTCGAATCGGTGAAATGAACGTTGTCGTCGCATGGGGTGGAGATGAAGCTGAACAATGGTTCGGGTGCTTTGTATACAATTACTTCATGGTAAACACTGTCGAAGCAGTTATCTGAATTGTAGGCTTTCATCTTTACGAGGTAAGTGCCCGGACCGGTGAACGTATGCATCGGGTCGTAAAGCTGGGAAGTATTGTTTGGCCCTGAGGCAGGATCGCCAAAATTCCAGCTAACAGAATACAGCGAATCCCCGGGGGTTTTGTTCTCCGGTGTGAATTGGGTCGCATAACCCTGGCAAACTGAATCATAGTTATAGGAGAAGGAGAAGCCAGGCTTCACAAAAACCGTTTGTATGATAGTATCCTTGCAGCCGTATGTGTCAGTCACGACAAGCGTTACCGGGTAGTTCATGTTGGTCACCGCGTATGTGTGCGTTGGATTGGCAATGTTCGATGTGAATCCCGGCTCAAAAGTCCATTCCCTCAAGGCAATTGCTGATGCGGTGGCCGTCGAGATATCCTGGAAATCAACTTTACCTGCCGGGCAGTAGTAGGCAGCGGAATTGAAATCGGCAACAGGGGAAGGCCGTGCAATGACAGGAATTGTGATCGAATCGGTGCAGTTGGCCAGGTTGGTGACAACAAGCTTCACCATGTAGGTTCCTGCGGTGGAAAAAATGTGTGTGGGGTTCTGAATTGCAGCAAAAGAACCGTCGTCGAAGTCCCAGCTCCAGCTTTTGATTGCGCTGCCAGGGGCAACCGACATATCGGTAAACAGCGTTCCATCGTTTACGCAGGCAGCTGCATACTGGAACATGGATGTCGGCTTTGAATTGACCGCGATCAGCATGGAGGTATCCTTCAGGCATTGGTTTGAATTGGTGACCTGGAGTGTGACCGTAAAGCTTCCCTGAGTGTTATAACTATGTGTTGGATTTTGCAGCGTGGATGTATTGTTTCCTCCGCTGGCCAGGTCACCAAAATTCCACAACCAGGCGATGATGGTGCCGGAAGATGTGGTCGAAGCATCGGTGAACTGCGTGGGACTGGCCATGCAGGCTGTGTCGGCAGAGAATATTGCAACAGGTGCATCATTAACCACAACTGTTTTGCCGCCGGCAACACTGTCGTTGCAACCGTTGGCATTGGTCACCATCAGCCTTACGATGAAGCTTCCCCCTGCTGAGAATGCATGTGTCGGATTCTGGGTGGTCGAGGTATTGTTAACACCCGAGGCCGGGTCGCCGAAATTCCAGAGCCACTGCGTAAGAGGAGGCCCGCCGTTCAACTGCGACTGGTCGGTAAACTGGAGCGGTGCAAGGGCGCATCCTGCGGTTCCGTAAATGAAATTAGCCAGCGGGCTGAAGCCAACCTGAACCGGGGTAATCTTTTCGGCAGTGCATCCGTTGGTTGTTTCAATCGTCAGCGTTACATTAAAGGCGCCGCCGTTAACATAGAGATGCTTGATGCTCGGGTTGTTCGGGAAGAGGATCGGTCCGACGATCGTGCCGTCGCCAAAATCCCAGGTCCACGAACTGATGGTACCATTCGGGGTTGTCGACATATCAGTGAACTGGATGGAATCTCCTGCGCAATTGGGTGAGGCGTAGCTGAAAGCTGCATCTGGTTTACCCAATACCGCGATTTGCATGGAAGTATCCTTGAGACATTGATTTGAGTTGGCAACCTGCAGCGTTACGGTATAGGTTCCCTGGGCGTTGTATATATGGGCTGGATTCTGTATCGCAGAGGTATTGTTGACCCCGCTGGCCGGATCGCCAAAGTTCCATGCCCACGAGATAATGGTTCCCGCTGTGGTGGTCGACGCGTCGGTAAACTGGGTCGTATTGGACATGCAGGCCGTGTCGGCTGAGAATTGTGCGACAGGCGCATCACTGACAGTAACTGTTTTTCCGCCAACCACACTGTCGTTGCATCCATTGGCATTGGTTACCATTAACCTTACTGTATAGGTGCCTCCGGCAGTGAATGCATGTGTTGGGTTTTGGGCGGAGGAAAGATTGTTGGCTCCTGAAGCAGGATCACCGAAGTTCCATTGCCAGCCTGTAATGGGCGTTCCGCCGTTTATCTGGGACTGGTCTGTAAACTGCATCGGGGTCAGTACGCATGGAGCACTCCCGAATATGAAATTAGCCAGCGGCCGGGCTTCGACCTGAACCGGGGAGATTTTCTCGGCAGGACAGCCATCGCTTGTGACAATGGTCAGCTTAACATTATAGCTGCCACCGTTCAAATACTTGTGCTTGATGTTCGGGTTGGCAGGGAAGAGAATGGGTCCGACAATTGCACCATCGCCGAAATCCCAGATCCATGAAGTGATTGAGCCATGCGGCGTAGATGACAAATCGGTGAACTGCAGGGAATCTCCGGCGCAAGTAGGGGTCGAGGCGCTGAACGATGCAACAGGTTTACCCAAAACCAGTATCTGCTTGGTGGTGTCTTTCAAACACCCCTGGGCACTGGTAACGGTCAGTTTCACATTGAAATTGCCGGGGTTGGCATACAGGTGGGTCGGGTTGCCGCCTGAACCGTTCTGGCCATCTCCGAAATCCCATGCATATATGGTAATTGTTCCGGCTGGTGTGGTAAGATCGGTAAAAGTAGTCAGCGATCCCTGGCAAACAGTGTCAGCCTTGAAATTGGCAAGAGGTCTTGCACCGATCACCACGACCGGCAGCGGGAGCAACGTGTCTTTACAGCCGTTACCGTTGGTCACAATCAGGGTGATGTTGTATGAGGCGGGAAGCGTGAATTGATGCACAGGGTTTGGAACTGTTGCATTGTTGTTCAATCCCGATGCGGGGTCGCCAAAATTCCAATTCCAGGTTTGAATGCTGCCGCCACCGTTGGTTTGCGATAAATCGTTGAATTGCACCGGTTGATTGTCGCACAGGATGTCTGAAGTTGAGAAGTTTGCAACCGGGGCAGGCACGCTGTTCACGGTCTTTTCCATGTAATTGACACACCCGGTTGTGGTGGTCACCGTTAACCGTACGATGTGCGATGTGGCGGTTCCAACGAAGGTATGCGTTATGTTCGGATTGTTCGGGAAGGTAATGGGTGCGATGGTCGATCCGTCGCCAAAGTCCCACTGCCATGTTTGAATGGAGGATGAAAAACCGGTCGGCACAAACGACTGGTTAAAGTAGTTCACCGGGTTTCCGACACAACTGGTTGCGGAGAATGAGAAGTCGGCAACCGGCTTAGGGTTAACAATAATCGGTTTGGTAATCACATGCATGCATCCGTTGGAGTTTACAATAGTCAGCTTTACAACATAATTTCCAAACGCAGCATAAGAATGCTGTGGATTCTGTGCACTGCCAGTAGCGCCGTCGCCAAAATCCCAGGCATAGGAGATGATACTTGTTCCCGGCGGGGTTGCAGAGGCGTCGGTAAAGGTGGTCGGATTTCCTTCACAGGCATCGGTATTGGTGAAATTGGCTGTCGGGAGACCGTTAACGATAACCGGGCCTTCAAACATGTTGACACAGCCACTGGTGCTGGTAACGGTGAGCTTCACCTGGAATGAATTTGCAGAGGTGAAAGAGTGTGAAGGATTCTGCAGGCTTGAAATGTTATTGGTGCCTGACAGGGGATCGCCGAAATCCCATACCCATGTCTGAATGCTGCCCCCGCCGTTGGTTTGCGACTGGTCGGTAAACTGTACCGATTGCCCTTCGCAGTTGGTGTTGGAATAGCTGTAGTTGGCAACGGGAGACGGAATGCTGTTGACTGTTTTTTCAATATAGGAGATACATCCGTTTGTCGTCGTCACGGTTAACCTGACCACGTGCGAAGTGGCGGTACCCAGGAACGTGTAAGTGATGTTTGGATTGTTCGGGAAATTGATGGGCGGTGTCACTGATCCGTCACCAAAATCCCATTGCCATGTTTGAATGTAAGAGGAGAATCCTGCCGGAACAAATGAGAGGTTGGTGAAAGTGACCGGGTTGCCCACACAACTGGCTGCGGAGTAGGAGAATTCGGCAACAGGTTTCGGATAAACGACAACAGGCTTGGAAATAGTATGAATGCATCCGTTGGAGTTGACCACCGTAAGGCCGACAATATAGGTGCCATAGGTTGCATAGGTGTGCTGCGGAGATTGTGACAATGAGGTACTGCCATCGCCAAAATTCCACGAATAAGATATGATGCTTGTGAGCAGTGGTGTTGTTGAGGCATCGGTAAAGGTAGTAGGGCTGCCCTCGCAGGCTTCGGTATTGGTAAAATTGGCTGTTGGCAAGGCGTTGATGACAACCGGCCCTTCGAAGGTGCTGACACATCCGTTGTTGCTGGTAATGGTCAGTTTCACCTGGAATGAATTTGTTGCAGTGAAGGTGTGAACAGGATTCTGCAACGTAGAGAGGTTGTTGGCTCCCGACAATGGATCGCCGAAATCCCAAACCCAGGTTTGCAGGCCGCCGCCGCCGTTGGTTTGAGACAGGTCGGTAAATTGCACCGATTGTCCGAGGCAGGTCGTATTTGAGTAGCTGTAATTGGCGATGGGAGAAGGAATGCTGTTGACAGTTTTTTCAACAAAAGCTTTACAACCGTTTGCAGTCGTCACGGTTAACCGCACGATATGCGTTGTTGCCGTTCCCAGGAAGGTGTAGGTCATGTTGGGGTTGTTCGGGAACACAATGGGCGGGGTTACAGAACCGTCGCCAAAATCCCACTCCCATGATTGAATGGACTCGGTGAACCCGGCAGGGATAAACGACATATCGGTAAAGGATACCGGGTTGCCGACGCAGCTGGCTGCAGAGAAGGTAAATGCGGCGACCGGGTTCGGACTAACAGTAACCGGTTTGGTTACAGAGTGGATACACCCGTTTGAGTTGACAATGGTAAGCTTGACATTGTGAATGCCATATGCTGTAAAAGCGTGGATCGGTGACTGGAGTAATGAAGTAACGCCGTCGCCGAAATCCCAGTTATAGGATACAATGATCGACCCGGCAGTGGTTGAAGAAGCATCGGTAAATTGCATGTCCTTGCCTTCGCAGGCTGCAGAGTTTGTAAAATTAGCAACGGGTAGCTCATTGATAGTCACATTCTGTGCAATTTCATTGCTGCAGCCGTTTGAGTTGGTGACCGTCAGTTTCACCGTTTTGATCCCTGCCGTGGCATAACTGTGGGACGGATTCTGGGCGGTTGAGAAGTTGCTGCTTCCTGAACCCAGATCGCCGAAATCCCAGCTCCAGTAGGTTATATTGCCCCCGCCATTGGTTTGCGAAAGATCGTTGAACTGAATGGTTTGCGGGGTAATGCAGGAATAGGTTCCGGCAGCCACCTCGAAGCCGGCTACAGGAGCAGCGATCTGCTGCACATTGATTGTTTTTGACTTGGTACAGCCGCGGTTTGTGGTCACCGTCAATACCACGTTATATCCGGTTGCGCTGAATGTGGTATACGTATGAGACGGGTTCGGGTTTCCGGTTGAGGTATTGCCATCACCAAAGTCCCAGTCCCAGCCTACGATCACATCATTGTATGGCAATGGAACATAAGAAAGGCTTGTAAATTGAATGGAGGTTCCGAAACAGCTTGGAGAAGTAAATGAAAAATTGGCAATCGGTTTCGGAATAATGCTCACTATGTGCACCTTGGATTTACTGCACCCGTTTATATCGGTGAGGGTAAGTGTTGCCGCGTAATCACCTACTGAAGCATACAGGTGGGAAACAGCACCAGGGGTTATTGAATTGATCCCGTCGCCAAAATCCCAGAACCAGGTATAGTCTGCCGGGGGCAAAACGGCGGCGTTGGTTGTAAAGTTAACCGTTTGATCAAGGCATACATTGTTGTTGAAGGTGAACTCAACCGGGATCGGAGGATTGATCGGCACCGGAATCACCTTGGCAGGGCTTTCGCAATCCTGCAGGTTTTCCTTGACTCTCAGGGTTACGTTATAGGAAGCCTGACCGCCCAATGAGACAGGAGTGAAGATGTGGCTTGGATTCTGAACGGTCGAGGTGTTGTTTGGACCTGAGAGCGGGTCGCCGAAATCCCAGAACCATTGGTAAATATTTCCTGCCGGAGTCGAATTTGAGTATGACTGGTCAGAGAAATAGACCTCCTGTCCGTCGCAGGCCATCCCTTGGTGCAGGAAGGCAGGATCGCTGAACCAGATAAAATGGGCTGTCGGGGCTTCGAATATGGTTACCCACAGGCTGAAGCTCGCCTGGAGCGGCGTACCCAGGTTGAGAACCCTGGTCACTAAATAATTCCCGGCGGAAGCATAGATGTGGTTGGGGTTGGCAGGCACGTTGGGTGGAACAAATTGTGCTGTTGCGCCATCGCCAAAGTCCCAGTCTTCGGTGCTGATCAGGCCGCCCGGGGGGCAGGGGATGAACAGGATGGGAGCATTCTGGCACTGGTTCGGCGGATTGGCTGTAAAACATGATGAAGGCGGCGCACCAAGCATGATGCTGTGCTCTGAAACAGCGGAGCAGCCTGTCACGACATCGATGGCCGTGCAGGTTGCAGTGTAAAAGCCCGGCCCGGGATAGGTGTGGGTAATCGGGGATCCGAACCCGGTCGTACCATCGCCAAATGCCCAGAAAACATTGTTCCCCACATTCTGAAGCGGATTGATAAGGGAAGTGAAAATTTGCTGATAAACAGTAATTCCCTGCACGATGGTGAAATCAATATCAGGATGGGGATTCACCACCAGCGGATTATTCACCGAGAGGATTTTCGTATTCGAACAACCTGCCTGGTTGGTGACGGTAAGACTTACGATGTAATTGCCCGGACCCGAAAAAAGATGTGTTGGATTAGGCCCTGAGGTTATGTTGTTTGGCGATGCCGGATCACCGAAATTCCAATCATAGGAGGCAATCGGAGTACCGGTGAGCGGTGAACTCACATCTGAGTTAAACTGAACATAATCGCCGGTGCAGGTAACATTCGGGTAGGTAAAATCAGCCATGGGAGAAGGCTGGGCAAGCACAGTGACAGGGGTAGTAGTATTTTCGCAGCCATTGCTGTTCCTGACCTTTAATGTCACGATATGCGGCAGAAGATCTGTAAACACGTGGGTTACAGGGTTTGGGGGCAAGTTGCCTGTGGAGTAATGTTCGACGGCCGAGCCATCGCCCCAGCTCCACCACCAGTCGGTGATGTTCCCGATACTGGCAAGGGAATTATCCGTGAAGGGTGCCGGGAAATTTACACAGGTCTGCGCATAAGTAAAGGCGGCAACCGGGATGGTATTGGGCACATCGATGATGATCGATTTGCTGGCAACACAATTGATGGTGTTGGTGAGGGTAACGGTAACAACCAACCCGTTGGCCGGGCTGGCATAAACATGGGAGGTGGTAAGTTGGGGAGGGACACCGTTGATTAATTCATAATGTGCAAAGGTTCCATCGCCAAAATCCCAGTCAACATATTTGAATGTCTCACTGGTGACCAGGGTTGTGGGAAGACTGCCCACTGCGCTGAAATTAAAGGCCTGGTTAAGGCAGCCGGGGGTGGTTGGTGTGGCAAGAACGACAACTGGCTTGTATTTATCGGGATCAACATACACGAAATCGGTAATTTCATCGGTCCATACTCTTCCCAGGATTGTTTTTGATACTTTATGATTTACTTCATAGGTGATCCCGGAGGTTGCCGGGAAATCAATGTCAACGATCGGGCCGGTTAGCGGAACGATCCCAGCCGTTTGCCATGGTCCCTGAGGATTATAAACCCGCCATCTCCATTCGTAGGTAATCCCCGGATCCTGGGGAGGATACAGCCCGTCGCCGGTGGCCGTAAAGGTCACTTTATTGTAGTAGCAGCCATGATCCTGATCAAATTCATAATAAAAATAGGCGGCAAGCATCGGTTTTACGGTAACAAACATCGGGGTTGCAACAGACAGGCAGGTGTTGTTTCCCAAAATTCCTTCACTGAGTTCAATTTTATAATCGCCCGGGGTGGCCCATACCTGTGAAAGGATGTTGGATGATGACATCCCCACAACACTTCCTCCGGGCAAACTTGTAACAACCCATGAATACGTATGGCCTGAGACCAGCGGAGTATTGTACGGCACAGGATTCATACTTGCCCCTACGACATCAGGACCTGTTATCTTAGGCGAGGTGTCGGGACAGTCTGCCGCTGAGGCAATACAGGCAGGAAGGAAGAAAGCTGTGAGAAAAACGAGGCGTATGAATCGCTGGAACATAGGGATGGAATTTATAAATGTCACGCTCTTTTTGCTATACTTAAATATACGACAAAAGTTTCATTTAAAAGGTTGCCTGTAAGGTAAATTTCATCATGCTAAAAAAATAACAGGATCACTTAATCAACAAAAGTAACAAATAATTGGCAATTTTCGACAAATGAGGCAACCATAACACAATTTATTTTGTCCTCAGGTGAGAAACCAGTCAATAAAATATGTAAAAGCCTTTGCCAGGCAAGTGAAATGAGCAGATTCTAAAAAAAAATGATGTTGCGTGATTTAATATTGACTTAATCCTTGTATTTTTGCAATTAACAATCCTTATCCCATGAAAAATTCAGTCCTCGCCATTTGCACTATTTTCTTCGTTGCATTTCTTATTCTGACCTCCTGCAGCAATGAGGATCCGGCAGATCCATGTAACGGCCTGGGAGTGTTAAATATAGAGAATAAACTCGATTCAACCATCTCTGTTGAAATAACGGAAACCCACTCTACCGAAAGCATTAAAAAAGATTACACCCTCCCCTTTTCCCTTGCAGGAAACCTGCCATATACCCTCACAATTAACGGCCCATCATACCATAAAGATACCACAATAATGGTTCTTTTCTGTGATAACCAACTTTTTATTGTGAAATAACCCCTGGTTATTTTTCAAACCGCACCTTGCTGAAATAATAGACGAGCCGCTTGTTGTTGGATTCAAGTGCAATATTTTTTATGTCCTGGTAACCATAGCTCAGGAAATAATTCCCATACCAATGAACCAGTGCACCCTTCGATTCGGATATGAGTTTATCATCGGGGAGCAACATGTCCATAACCGCGAAATCAAGTTTCTCGATCACCCGGTTTTCCTGTATTATTTTTGAGCCGATTTTACCGTCGCTCACATAACATAACACCAGGTCATTGCCGTCGGGGTAGGTTACTACTTTCTGCGACAAATCGGTGGAAACCAGGTTCCGGATCTCTAGCAGATTATCCCAGATCAATTTGCCCTCCTGATCGAATCCTGCTATTACGGCATTGTAAAACCGGTAACCGTCAAACACGGAATACGTATTGGTATAGGGACGTCCGTAGAAGTCAAAATCAGTAAAATTTTCACTATGAAACTGGGGTGCAAACAATTCGGATGTTAGGATGTATTGGCCATTTAAAAAGAGGATATCATGCAGTAAAACCGAATAGTCCAGGGAATATTCTGAGAGTGGTTTCTGCTTCTTCAGCGCTTTTTTCTGAAGGTTCAGGAATTCACTCTCCCCTGCGATGGAAGCTGCATGCTGCAATTCAAGAAAGTTGTAAAAGCTCATTGTTTTCTGAGATCCGCTATTCACCATGCTTGTAAACAACCCCGTCGACGCATCAACTGATCTGTTTTTCTGAGTCGAAACCGTAGCCCCCTGGCCAAAGCTGCCAAGTATCATTTCTGCTCCGGAATTCAGGCCTGCTACCCTGACCTGGGTCAGAGACCGCCCCTTCCCCTGAGTTTCAAGCTTTACCTCACGCCTGATCGCACCATTGGTATCATAGCGAACCAGGTAGTATTCCGAATTTTTTTTGGAAACCTGGCGGTTCACTATTGCTGATAAGGAGACCGATGCGGTGTCGGGCTGGATCCATAGAACGGATACCTGGCCCCCGACACCAAGCGAAAATGAGTTGCTGTGGCCTTCCTTCATCCGTATTGAAATGATCTTGCCTGCCTGATTTTTTGTGTTCACACCCAGCCAGGCCCGCCCCTGATGAACACTGAAAGCCTCGATCACAGCACCATCATCCACGGTTCCGGTATTGAGGATCAGGCTTCCGGTTTTTAGAACAACCCGCAGGATCTCATACGAATTTTCAGGGCTCTTTGATTTTCCCCCGTGAACAAACAGCAATGAGAGGGTGTCAGGCCCTGTTTGATAAAACTTGTACTCCTGGTCGTTATATAGAGGAACACTGTTCATCCATATTTGTTGCAGGTTCGTATCATAACAGGCGACATACCATTTTGTATGTAAAACATCTGCAATCTCCTGGCTTTTGAAAAACATGATCAGGCCGTTTGTGCCACATGGGATGACCCGATATGTTTCATTGACCGAGCGAACCGGGATCTCAATGCGTAAGGGCATTTCAGGATATGATTTAACGGCCGGGGTCTGGCAGAACAGGATCATTCCGGGAAAACCGGCCATTAATACAGAGAAAAGTGCGGATCGCCACATGGAACAATGCATCTGACCACAAAAATAGAAAAAAAAAGGCCACCGTTCATAGGCAGCCTTTTCTTTGGAGGACGAATTGTTATTGAACGATAAGTTTCCTGACCTGTGTTGTTTTTGAATCAGGCAGCGAAACCTGTACAAAATAGATTCCGGGAGCAAGTGAGCTCAGGTTCAGTGAATAACTCGCTTGTTCGGTGGCAGCTTCCATGACAGGGGTGCCGATCAGTGAGACGACACGGATTTCCTTTTTCCCGTCGTTGCTGAACTTCAACGTGCATTTTCCGGAAGCAGGATTCGGGCTCACCGAAAAGGCAGCCTGGCTTGATGACTTCTCATCGATGCCGATGATCAGATCGCCCGTGATCAGAATGTCATCAAGTTCCCATGTTGAAGATTCAGTCGCTGTTGATGTATATTTAAATCCAATATAAACCTGTGTTCCGCTCGTAGCGCTAACGTTCACATTGCCTGACGGTGTCCATACCCAATTGCCGGCCGACCAGGCTGGGCTCAGTGCGGTCCAGGTAAAGTCATTCGGGTTAGTGGATCCGTCATAATCATTGGAGATAAGCGCCATCAATGGGGGTCCTGTATATTTATAGGCTGACTGAAAAGTGAGGAGTTCATTGTTATAATTGTTGAAATTCATGGCAGGCGTGATAAGCCAGTCTTCATTCTCATTCGACGCTCCTGCATATCCGCTTATTTTGGCACATGGTCCGCCATTCATTCCGTGAATGGAATCAATCGTCCAAACCTGCGCACCTGTTACGCTTTTTAAGATCCAGTCGGCAAAATTATAATTTGAAAAATGGATGCTGTCGATGATCACAGTATTTGAAGTGGTTGCTGATGTGCTTGGAACTGTGCCATCCGTTTTAAAATTAATCAGTGCGCCAGAGTTGGTGTATGGGAAAATTTTAAAATAATAGGGTTTGTTCGGGGGCAGGTTCCCGAAGGTGGCATGCTGAACTCCCTGAAGGACGTTGAGCGCTCCGTGTCCATCGGCAAGTGCTGCGTCATCACCAACAGGCGTACCGTCGACCGGGGCGACGATGTTGTTCTGGTCGCTTGCGAGGATAAGATATGCAGCAGGCAATTGAGCTCCGCCGGCATCCATCCATGCCAGATTGATGGTAAAAGGTGCTGTAGAAGCGGCAAAATTGGTCGGGTAATTGGTTGGTTCGGGAGTTGGTCCGCCGCCAAAAGCTGTCCAGATCACATTGTCGATGGTAACCTGGCCGGAATTTGTGCTGTCGGCCTGCTTGAACATAAGCGTGAAATCACCCGGTGCATTCACGATAACCGGACCTGAATTGGTCACAGCGCCCTGAACTGTGCTGATAACGTTCTTAACAAGCAGTCCGTTCACAAAAAGATTCAGATTGACTGCTGTGGAAAACGTTTGCTTATAATCAAAATTGATCGTGCCACAACCATTGTGGAGTGTTCCCGAAATGATTTTAGAGGTTAAGGGCCTCTTTTTTCCAAAAGTGGGTGATGGGGCAGTGATCACTGAATCTCCTCGGCATTGCGTATAGGTCCAGGTTGAACCATCCATACCCAGGAATGTACCGTCGTGATAAGCATTCGCAGTTTCGGGATAATTTGTAAAATTCTCATTTCCCTGCCCGATTGCCCAAAGGCCTGTAAGCATGAAAACAAATAAAACCAGTAATTGTTTTTTCATAACTGTTTAGATTTTAAAGTGATTATTGAATGATGAATTTTTGAGTGTTTGTCAGGCCGCTCCTGGTGTCGGCAACCTGCATAAAATAGAGTCCTGCGGCCGCTTCAGGAAGGTCAAATTCAACCAACTTTGCGCTGGCCTTCCGGCTGAGAACCAGGGTTCCGACGCCTGAAAGTATATTTATCTGATATTCGGATTGATTGCCAATCAATACGGTAAATTTTCCATCTTTGGCCGGATTCGGGACAATAGAAAATCCGGCTTCCTGGCGCATGTCCGAAATTCCTGTAGGGCCTACCTGGATAAATGCCGGTTTGTATTTCACGCTTTTCCCGGCAGTGTTCCTGATGGTAAGGGTGACGTCGTAGGAACCCAGGATGTTGTAGGTGACAGGCGGGGGTGTCTGGCCTGAAAATGTTTCAGGGTTTCCCCGTTCAAACTCCCAGAACCAGGAGTCGATGTTGCCGGAGGAGACATCGGTAAAAATAACCGATTGCCCCAGGGTGATGGTGGAGTCGCTTGTCAGGAAATCAGCCATTGGCAGGTAGGAACATCCTGCCAGCGGAGAGGCCCACAGCGAATCGCCTGCGGGGGTTTTCGCCTTGTACTCGATGGCATGCCGCCAGTTTGCCGCCAGGGCATTGTTGGCATTCGGGTCGCAAAGTTCGAGGGTTGGCCCTTTGCCGTTGGCCATGGTATCCCACGGCATGGTGGGCAGATAGTTCACGGAATCGACCACAAAGCCAAAGAGGTCTTTCAATACGACAGGTTCTCCGCCATTGCTGAGCGCCGATCCGGCATTCCATTGCAGGGATGGAGCATTGTAATAGCTGGTCATGAACGACGCGCTTTTGCTTAACAGGAGATAGCCCTGTGGATTCAGGTTCACGGCGGGGAAAGTGTACTCAACGCCTTTGCTGAAATAAAAATTCTGAAGGTTTACCACCTGGGTTCCGTTATTATACAATTCGATGAATTCCAGTGAGTCGGTGCCGCCGAGGGGCGACCGGTAGTTTAACTCCGTGATCACGACCGGTGCATTCGTTGGCCCGATCACGTGAATGTAGGCTGCCTTGCAGGTGGTTTGCTGCCCCCATTGATTTGTAGCGGTGAGGCAAACGGTAAAATCACCCGCATAATTAAAAGCAATGCCGGTTGGATTTTTCAGGGTTGAAGTGCCTGGCGTGCCGCCATTAAAAGACCAATTCCATGAATCGGGGCAGAATTTGGTCGAATCAAAGAAATTGATGCTCTCACCGACGGTCAGGTTCAGTTTGCTGGCGGCAAAGTCGGGTAATGGTGCCATTACCTCGCACAACGTGCTGAATGTAACATCAGCGCCATAGGCCGTGCCGGCGGTATTTGTGGCATAGGCCCGCAGGTGATAGGTGGTACTCGCAGCAAGCCCGGTCATATTGCTGATAAAGGCCCCCAGGGTGCCGGGTTCAACCGAATGGGCGCCTGTGATGGTCGGGTTGGCGCTGGTGCTCCAGCATAACCCGCGGGCTGTTATTGCATTGCCTCCGTCGTTTGTAATATTGCCACCACCGGTTGCCGAGTTGAATGAGATGTTGTTCACTACCGTGTTGGTGGTTACGGCTGCGAATCCCAGTCCGGCAGGGGTTAGTGGTGTATCGGTATTGGTTAGTACCACCACATCGCGGCGCTGCGCAGCAGTGGTATTGGCCCCGCTTGGCCAAGATCCGGTGGCGCTGGTGTTGAATGCAAAGACCGTGTTGTCAGCGTTGCGTGATTCGACCCTGCGCACCCCGTTGGGATTGTTTGCCCCGATGGGGATTACGGCAGTGTAATCGCCGACAACGGCAGTTCCAGTTTGCATGTAGACATCATTGACCGGGGCCGGCAATTCTGAATTGGACACCTGTGTGGGTATCATGGGCATGATCATGTAGGAAAACAGCGGGTCGCCGGTTCCGTCAACATTGTCGTATATCAGCATATATTTGCCATTCGAAGCGGCCAGCGAGCTTCCCTTCACAAAGCAGCCATCATCGGTGGTGGCAGGAGTTCGCTCAGTTACAGCTATATCAAGGGCTTTGAGAATCTTGGTTCCGACGAACAGGGGAGACCCGGGCAGGGCGCCTCCTGCCACGACCCATCCAATGCGGACATTGTGCTGCTGCCCTGCATCAAACCGGCTTGCATTACCGGTTGGCTGAAAAAAGATCCACACAGGTCCGCTGCTTCCGGAGGCATTGGTGGTAAAATAGTTTAAAAGGCCGGTTGTGCCTGCAAACGCAGTTCCATTCCAATAGTTGCCGGCCCCGTATGTGGAAGCGGCATCAGATACCAGCCCGATGCCAGGCTTAAGGTCATATGCAGTGGTGGGTGCAAGTCCGTCAATTTTAATGCAGATCGCGAATGCAGTCCTGGCATTGTTGGCCGAAGCGGCTGTTTTGCTCCCAAAGTGCTTCGGGATGACCAACTCAGTGACCGTTTGGCTGTATCCTGCTGTAATAAAAAGGAACATCATCAGCAAGCCTAATCCCAAAAATGCAAATCGATACCTCATAATTGTAACCTTTAAAATCCCCGAAAAAACTAATCTACAAATATGCTAATAATTTTTGGATTTTGCCGTGGTTGACTATTAAATAAAACAAGAGACTGGTTTAAAAGTTCTTTTTAACGCAATGTATTTTACGTGTAAAAAATCTCTTTTGAGCCAGTTTCTTGCTGATCAGCAGAAAAAGGAAATTATTTATCCTTTACCTCTTCAAAATCGACATCTGTAACTTCATCATTTCCGGAACTTTTCTGGTTCTGCTGCTGCGGTTCCTGGTCGCCGGGCTGGCCACCTTGCGGAGCCCCCTGTGAAGAGTTTTTGTACATCTCTTCACTCGCAGTCTGCCAAATGGCGTTGAGATTGGCCATTGAAGCATCGATCGCGGTGAAGTCGCGGTTTTTGTGTGCGTTCTTCAATTCTTCAACGGCTTTCTCAATCGCTTGCTTCTTATCGGCCGGAAGTTTGTCGCCAAACTCCTTCAATTGTTTTTCGGTTTGAAATACGAGACTATCGGCCTGGTTCAGCTTGTCGATCTCCTCTTTCACTTTTTTATCGGAATCTGCATTGGTCTGCGCCTCTTCGCGCATGCGGCGGATATCGTCGTCGGAGAGGCCTGAAGATGCTTCAATCCGGATTTGCTGTGATTTCCCGGTTGCCTTGTCTTTGGCGGTAACATGCAGAATGCCGTTTGCATCAATGTCGAAGGTCACCTCAACCTGAGGGATCCCGCGCTGTGAAGGAGGAATTCCATCGAGGTGGAACCGGCCGATGCTTTTATTCTGGTTGGCCATGGGCCGTTCGCCCTGTAAAATATGAATTTCGACAGAGGTCTGGTTGTCGGCTGCGGTCGAAAACACCTCCGATTTGCGGGTCGGGATGGTGGTGTTTGATTCGATCAGCCGGGTCATGACACTGCCAAGTGTTTCGATACCCAGTGAAAGCGGAGTCACATCGAGCAACAGTACATCCTTCACCTCTCCTGTAAGCACGCCGCCCTGGATGGCTGCGCCAATGGCAACAACTTCATCAGGGTTCACCCCTTTTGAAGGTTCTTTGCCGAACAATTCACGCACCAGCTTCTGCACTGCCGGAATACGGGTAGAGCCTCCGACCAGGATGACCTCATCAACTTCTGATGCCTTCAGCCCTGCATCCTGCAATGCCTTCTGGCACGGAGGAATGGTTGATTGCATCAGGCTGTCGACCAGCTGTTCGAATTTTGAACGGTTCAGTTTCTTGACAAGGTGCTTTGGAACCCCATCAACCGGCATGATGTAAGGGAGGTTGATTTCGGTTTCCATGGAACTTGACAGTTCTATCTTGGCCTTTTCCGCTGCCTCTTTTAACCGCTGCAGGGCCATCGGGTCTTTCCTCAGGTCGAGGCCTTCGTCTTTCTGGAATTCATCTGCAAGCCAGTCAATGATCACATGGTCAAAGTCATCGCCACCTAGGTGGGTGTTCCCGTTGGTCGATTTGACTTCAAAAACGCCTTCGCCCAATTCCAGGATGGAGATATCAAAGGTTCCGCCCCCAAGGTCGAAAACAGCCACTTTGATATCTTTATGCTTTTTGTCTAATCCGTATGCCAGGGCTGCAGCGGTTGGTTCATTGATGATACGTTTTACAATAAGGCCTGCAATTTCGCCGGCTTCCTTGGTGGCCTGCCGCTGTGAATCGCTGAAATAGGCCGGAACAGTGATAACAGCTTCCTTAACTTCCTGACCAAGATAATCCTCAGCAGTTTTCTTCATTTTTTGAAGAACCATTGCACTGATTTCCTGCGGCGTGTAAAGTTTGCCATTGATGTCAACACGGGGTGTGTTATTTTCCCCCTTCGCCACATGATATGGCACACGTTTGATCTCCTTTTGAACCTGGTCCCATGTTTCGCCCATGAACCTCTTGATGGAGAATACTGTATTTGTGGGGTTAGTGATCGCCTGGCGTTTGGCCGGGTCTCCTACCTTGCGTTCGCCGGTTTCCGTAAATCCGACAACCGACGGGGTAGTGCGTCTCCCTTCGCTGTTTGGAATAACGACGGGTTCGTTCCCTTCCATCACAGCCACACAGGAGTTGGTGGTTCCAAGATCAATACCAATAATTTTTGCCATTTTTAAATCTCCTTATTTGTATAGAATAATTTGTTCAGACTTTGATCGTGAATAGTCAATCATTGTACCAAAATAGATTTTGTGTCAGTGGGGTGACAAAAAGACAGGAATAATCAAATGGCAAAATGGTAAAATGGTAAAATGGTAAAATGGCAAAATTTCAGAAGCCCAGGTTTGTGGTGAGGGGGTTCACCTTTAGTTCGGCTTTGGTTAGTTGGCTGACTGATAGTGAATCGACTTCCTTCATAAACCGGGAGGAGAACAAGCCGATGCCATTGGTGATATTCGTAAAGGGTGGTTTTTCCTGCACCAGTGAAAGGGAAGGTTCTGTAACCTCCATGTAGGTATTGAGATCGAGAGCCCCCACCGTAAAAATAAAGTTACAATGATGTGCCGCACGGGTAACCAGCGGGTTTTCTTTGACATTTGCGGCTACCTGCGTATAAAAAGTTGAGCCCGGGAAATAGAGGTCGAATGGCTGCGTGCCGCTCACATCGGCCGCTTTGACATCACTGAATACCAGCCAGTCGAACGATTTCATATACAAGCTGTCGGTATTGGTTTTCAATGCTTCCTGGTAGAAAAAACGAATCAGAAGCTGATAGCGCTTGCCGTTTTGGGAAGGCTGCCATTTTACCCTGAATGACTTGTCGGACAGGAAGCTTGCATTGATCTGCGGGAAATAAACATCAAAATTATGCAGCAGGGTTGTTTGTCCGGTTACCTCTTTCCCGGTTTGTTTATTCCTGATATAAAGTTTATACGTGTAATTCTGATTCAGCCTGGCCAGGGAATAGTACATCAACTGGTTCGGATAATAGAAAAACGATGTGGAATCGTTGTAGGGTTTTTTGTCGTGGATCATCAGGGTGTCGCAAGGGTATGAACGCTTCAGGATGGTGCCGTCATATTCATCCAGCCTGACTTCCAATACAGAGGGATAATTGCTTGAATCGGGAATTTTTGCAAACTGTAACGCATCCCCTTCGCCCAGGAATGCTTTTGTTATTTTAATATATGTTGTATCGGTGGTCTGATCAAGAATTCCGTAAACCACGGTAACGTCTTTCCAATCAGCATTTACCTGCAGGGTTTTATCGCATGAAAAAACGACAGGCAGCAGGAGCAGAAAGAGTGGCATGAATCGTAAAAGGCGCATGCGGTCGAATTTTAGGTTTGGCAAAAGTACATAAAAATATCGTAGTTTTGCTCTCAAATAGATATTATGTCAACAGCCATATCTTTCCGGAATGTGACCAAGGTCACCACCCATATCCTTCAGGAGATGAAAATTAAGGGGGAAAAGATCGCCATGCTTACGGCCTATGATTATTCCTTTGCCAAAATTCTTGACAGCACAGGCATTGACGTCATTCTGGTGGGCGATTCGGCTTCAAACGTCATGGCCGGGCATACCTCAACCCTGCCCATTACCCTCAATGAGATGATCTATCACGGGGTTTCGGTGGTGAGGGCGGTAAAGCGTGCGCTGGTAGTCGTCGACCTTCCGTTTGGCACCTACCAGGGAAATTCGAAGGAGGCGCTTAATTCGGCTATCCGCATCATGAAGGAGGCCGGAGCGGATGCTGTAAAGCTGGAAGGAGGGAAAGAGATCCTGGAGTCGGTCGACCGCATTCTTTCGGCAGGGATCCCGGTTATGGGACACCTGGGGCTGACACCCCAATCGATTCATAAATTCGGCACCTATGTGGTTCGGGCCACGAATGAAGAAGAGGCTTCCAAGTTGCTCGATGATGCCCTCCTGCTCGAAAAAGCCGGTTGTTTCGCCATCGTGCTGGAAAAAATTCCCGCTGTTTTAGGCGCAAAGGTGACCAAAGCCATCAAGATACCGGTTATCGGGATTGGCGCAGGACAGGATGTTGACGGTCAGGTTTTGGTTTTGCATGACATGCTGGGTATCACCCTTGATTTTTCGCCCCGCTTTCTCCGGCGCTATGCAAATCTTTCGGAGGAGGTATGCGGAGCTGTAAACACATACATCCAAGACGTGAAAACGCTCGATTTCCCCAATGAAAAAGAACAATATTGACCAGGAGATCCTCTTCGAAGACAACCACCTGATCATCTTGAACAAAAGGCCTTCGGACATCGTTCAGGGAGATAAAACCGGGGATGAGCCGTTGAGCGAATTGCTGAAAAAGTATCTGAAACATGCCTACAACAAGCCTGGTGAGGTATTCCTGGGTGTAGTTCACCGGCTTGACCGGCCCGTGAGTGGTGCGCTTATTTTTGCGCGGACATCAAAAGCCCTGTCGCGACTGAACATCATGCTTCGTGATGGTCATATTCACAAAACCTATTGGGCCGTTGTCAAAAACAAGCCACCAAACCCGGAAGGCCATCTTATTCAGTATCTTACCAGGAATCCTGAAAAGAACAAATCGTTCGTGCATGCGCATGCGGTTGCCGGATCGAAGAAAGCAGAATTGATTTACCGGGTGATCGATAGAAGTGACGGCTATTTTTTGCTGGAGGTGAACCTGTTAACGGGCCGCCATCATCAGATCAGGGCCCAGCTTGCAGGCATGGGCTGCCCGGTAAAAGGTGATCTCAAATATGGTTATCCAAGATCCAACGAAGGTGGTTTTATCCATCTTCATTCCCGATCCATAGAATTTGTTCACCCGGTGAAAAAAGAGACGATGAAAATCACAGCCCCGCCACCGCATGACAAGCTATGGGATTTTTTCATGTTGCATGCCAAACCTGACGCCATTTCCGAATGAGCAGGATCTACGCATCACCCGACACGACCCTTAACTTGCAGAGCACGGTCTTTCCGCAGCCGGTTTATATAACATCGATTTTCCCGAACCATAAGTTACAGCCGGCTGATTTTCATATTAACCTTGCCCAGAAACCCGAATCGGACTGGATGCTGGCCATCCTGGTTGTATGTTTCATCCTGCTTGCATGGGTACGGGTTTTCTATCCTAAGAGAGTTCAGCAGATTTTCCGTGCACCTTTTTCAAAACGTTTCATTAACCAGCTTACCAGGGATGGAAATCTTTTCGGAGAGCGGTTTACGATTGCCATGGGTATCATTTATATCCTCACACAATCACTGTTCCTTTATTTAATCAACGATAGGGTTTTCGCCTTGTCTTACCGCGGTCTTCCCGGAATTTCGATCTACCTGCTGATCGCTGTGTTAACAGTTGGGTTCATGTCTGTCAAAGTGACACTGGTCATGTTTCTGGGCACTATATTCAAAACCAGGGAAACCACCGGCAACTACCTGCTCAACATTTTGATTTTCTCCTTGTTATCAGGACCTGTGTTGCTTGCCTTTCTGGTATTTATCATCTACCTTCAGTCGCCAATTCCCATATATTTTTGTACCGCCGTTTTGGTACTTCTGATGACATTCCGCTTCCTGCGAGGCTTTTTTATCGGAATGGCGCTGGGGAAGTTTTCGTATTTATTTTTATTTGTGTATCTTTGCAGTCTCGAAATTTTACCCCTTGTAGTACTCATAAAAATTCTGCTGAAAATCACACACACCGCGGGACCGTAAGGATTTCGAGGGTAAGAACAAAAATAAAATAGACTTTGAAAATAAAGAATATTCTTGTTTCCCAGCCTCAGCCGATCGATTTTGAGAAATCCCCGTACGGAGAGATAGCACGTAAATTCAACGTCAACATCACCTTCCGGAAATTCTTTAGAATTGACGGGATTCCTGCCAAGGACTTCCGCAAAGACAAGGTTAACCTGCTGGACTATACTGCTGTGATTTTCACCTCGCGAAATGCGGTTGACCATTACTTCAGAATGTGCAAGGAGATGCGTGTTGAAGTTCCCGAAACCATGAAGTACTTCAGCATTTCAGAATCAACCGCGTATTACCTTCAGAAATATGTGCAGTTCAGGAAAAGGAAAATTTTTCACAGCAAAGAAAATTATGCCAACCTGATCGAGCTGATCAAAAAACATAAAACAGAAAAATTCCTCCTTCCCTGCTCGGATATTCACAAGCAGGAGATCCCGAAAATGCTGGAAGAGAACAAGATTCAATATAAAAAAGCAATTATTTACAGAACCCTGGCCAGCGATCTTTCGGATGTTGAGATCGGGAACTATGACATGCTGGTTTTTTTCAGCCCGTCAGGGATCAAATCCCTTTTTAAGAATTTCCCTGACTTTAACCAGGGGATACTGCCATCGGCGCCTTCGGGCCAACCACCCACAAAGCCATCCTGGATGCAGGACTCACACTCACCGTGGAAGCCCCCACGCAGGCGGCAGCATCCATGACCACTGCCATTGAGCAGTTTTTACACAACGAGGCAAAAAAGAAATAAGACCCGTTGCCGGGGATCTCCCCGCAAATCATGAAACAAACCTTTTCAAAAGAAGAACGTCTGTGCAGCCGCCGGCTGATCAGCCAGCTTTTTGCAAAAGGACACACATTTTATGTAAAGCCATTCCGGGTAACCTGGCTGCAGCAGCCACCGGAGTCGGATTCGCTTGTTCAGGTACTGATGAGCGTGCCAAAATATAATTTCCGAAAAGCGGTTCACCGAAACCTTCTGCGCCGCCGGATGAAGGAAGCATACCGGCTGAATAAGCAGTTCTTGCATGACAGCCTGGCTGGAACCGGCATCCAACTTGTATTCTGCATCACCTATACGGCGAAAGAAATAATGGACTACGACCTGATCCAAGCAAAAATAATTTTACTTTTACAACGTTTAACTGAGTCTGATGAAAAAGTTACTGGGTAGTTTTTTCATTTTACTGATCCGGTTGTACCAGGGCGCTATCTCTCCCTACCTCATGTCATCGTGCCGATTTACACCCAGTTGTTCGGTATATGGAGTTGATGCCATCAGGAAACACGGGCCTTTTTATGGCGGCTGGCTGACCCTGAAACGGATCGGCAGATGCCATCCCTGGGGAGGAAGCGGGTATGATCCGGTACCGTAATAAAAATGGTGAAATGGTGAAATGGTGAGATGGTGAGATGGTGAGATGGTGAGATGGTGAGATGGTGAAATGGTGAAATGGTGAAATGGTGAAATAAAGTAAAGATGATGAAAAGAATTGCAGGATTTGTTGTATTGATAGTTTTTTGCGGGTGGACAGGTTCGGGAACCCTGGCGCAGGCGCCGAACCAGCAGGGGTTTGAGATCATGAAGAACCTCGACATCTACTCCAACCTTATCAAGGAGTTGAACCAGGACTATGTGGATGTGATCAATCCCGGAGAGTTGACAAAGGCAGGCATTGAAGCCATGCTGCAATCACTGGATCCTTACACAAATTTCATTCCTGAGTCGGAAGTCGAAGATTACAGGTTCATCACCACCGGGCAGTACGGAGGAATTGGTTCGCTCATCCATCAGCAGGGAGATTATATTGTGATATCAGAGCCCTATGAAGGCTCACCTGCCGCCAAATCGGGCCTTAAGGCCGGAGATAAAATACTGGAAGTCAACGGAAAGCAGGCTAAGGGAAAATCGTATGAGGATGTGAGTGCAATCTTAAAAGGCCAGGCAGGCACATCCGTTTCCCTTCTAATCATGCGTGACGGGGATAGCAAGCCTTTTGAAAAAACGATTACACGTGAAAATATCAGGATCGACAACATTCCGTATTCCGGGATGGTGGCACAAAACATTGGTTATATCAAGCTGACCGGTTTCACCCAGAATGCCGCGAAAGAGGTAAAACAAGCATACCTGAAACTTAAAGAGGGAAACACGCTCAGTGGAATTATCATTGATTTGAGAGGCAATGGCGGCGGGTTACTGAATGAAGCTGTCGACATTGCCAATATTTTTGTGGAGCGTGGTAAGGATATTGTGAGCACGAAGGGGAAAATGGCTGACAAGAACCGCACACACCAGACCATGAACCCCCCGGTCGACCTGACTATCCCTGTGGTGGTGCTGGTCGACAGGTTGAGCGCTTCGGCCAGTGAAATCCTGGCCGGTTCGCTGCAGGACCTTGACCGCGGTGTGGTTGTGGGTCAGCGCACCTTCGGGAAGGGCCTGGTGCAGAACGTAGTGCCATTGTCATACAATGCCCAGATGAAGATCACGGTTGCCAAATATTACATTCCCAGTGGCCGTTGCATCCAGGCCATTGACTATGAGCATAAGGCGAAAGACGGGTCTTTCGGAAAGATTCCCGACTCCCTGATCAGGGCATTTAAAACCAGCAACGGGCGCACCGTGTACGACGGCGGAGGAATCAGCCCTGATGTACTCACCAGCCCCAGGAAGTACAGCAACATAGCATTGTCGCTTTACGGCAAATACCTCATCTTTGATTATGCAACAAAATTTGCACAGTCGCATCAATCTATTCCACCACCTGATTCATTTGAGATCAGCGATTCAATTTACGACAGTTTCCTCCTGTATATAAAAGGGAAAGACTTCTCCTACAAAACCAAAAGCGAACGCGCACTGGAGGAACTGAAGAACATTGCACTGAAAGAGAATTATTTCGACGCCATGTCGGGCGAATACGACCATCTGAAGAGCCGGATGGAACAGGACAAGCTGGAGGACATGAAAAAATACAGCGACCAGGTAAAAGAGCTGCTCAAGATGGAGATCGTTTCGAGGTACTATTACCAGAAAGGGAAAGTAATCGCAGGATTGAAGGATGACAAGGACCTGAATGAGGCCATCGCCACAATAAACGACACAGCCAAGTATTCGGGTATCCTTGCCGGAAAATATGTGCAGCCCAAGCCGGAAATCCCGGTCAGCAATGAGGATGATCTGTTAAACCCAGACGACTAACCATTTGATTATGAAACAAATAACCCATTCTTTCGACTACCAGGTTTTTGATTCAGCCAATGAATTGCAAACTGACGACCGGGAGTTGCTGCAAAAAGCCAGGGAGGCAGTTTCAGGATCGTATGCTCCCTATTCCCGCTACCATGTAGGGGCAGCGGTTAAGCTGGCAAACGGAATCGTCTTTACCGGAAGCAACCAGGAAAACATGTCGTTTCCGGCCGGGTTATGTGCCGAAAGAGTTGCTGTGTTCGCCGCTGCTTCAAACTACCCGGATGTGCCGGTGGAAACCGTTGCGATCACTGCAATTGCTGATGAATTTGAAGTTTCCGACCCCGTTCCTCCATGTGGAATGTGCCGGCAGGCATTCATGGAATATGAGATGAAATTCCAGCATAAAATCCGTATCATCCTGGGTGGGCATACCGGTGAGGTATTTGTTTTGCATGGAATGGGGAGCTTGCTGCCGCTGGCGTTTCAGGAAAAAGGGCTGGCAAAGTGAAAAAATGCAAAATGCAAAATGCAAAAGAAAAATAATAAATCATACATCGTAAAGTCGACATTCATGAAGCATTACTCTCCTGTTTTCCTCCTTCTGCTGGTCCTGCCCTTTCTCGCAATGAAAAGCGATAAGCCTGCATATAAAGTGTATAATGCCAAAGGGCGTTCGGTCGATTATGAGGAAATTCTTAATGCAGCTAAAAAGTCTGACATTATTTTCTTCGGAGAGCTTCATAAGAACCCCATTGCCCACTGGCTTGAGATGGAGCTGACCAAGGACCTGTTTGCGGAAAAAGGTGGCAGTCTTGTTCTGGGCTTTGAGATGTTTGAAGTTGACAATCAACTTCTGATCAATGAGTATCTTTCAAAAATGATCCGTAAGAAGGATTTCGAGGCCGAGGCGAAACTCTGGCCGAACTATAAAACAGACTATGCTCCCCTTGTCGACTTTGCAAGGGAAAAGGGCATCAAAGCAATTGCAACCAATATTCCCCGCCGCTTTGCCGCCCTGGTCAACATCAAGGGGCTTGAAGGCCTCGACAGCATCAATGCCATGGAACGCGGCATGATAGCCCCTCTGCCAATTAAATATCCCGACACCCTCGATTGCTATGCAAGCATTGTCAAAAATGTTGGAGATGGCATGCCAGCCCACATGACAGAAAACCTGGGCAAGGCACAAGCCATCAAAGACGCGACCATGGCTCACTTCATCATGAAAAGTGGCGTGTTTGAAGGAAAAACCATCCTGCATTTCAATGGATCTTATCACAGCGACAACCACGAGGGAACTGTATGGTATGTCAGGCAGGCGATCCGTAAAACCAGTTTTGAGCTTAAAATACTAACGATTTCCTGCCTGGAGCAGGAAAACATTGATACGATCTCCAAGCAGGCTGCCGCCAAGGCCGATTACACCATTATCATCCCCTCAACGATGCCAGGGGCGGAAGGAAAATAGCATAGATCCTTGTTGATCAGGCGAAAGTATAGTAGGCATTGATCAGGAAATTCCACATAGTCACCAGCAAGGTCGCCACTAATTTCGAGATGTAGAAATTCACTTTGAATTTTTCGCTCATGGCCCAGATGATCAGCAGGTTGATGCATAACCCGATCAGGGCGATGAAGAAAAACCGCGTAAACTCCAACATGATATTTGGATTGGTGCTTTGAAATGTCCATATCCTGTTCATGAAAAAATTGGTCGTTGCAGCCAGGGCAAAACCACAGGTATTTGCGACATATTTCTGAATTTTAAGGACCTCCTTGCAGACGAAGGTTGTGCCAAAGTCGACAAATATACCCGAAAACCCTACCAGGGAGAATTTGATGAATTTCAGCAAAAAAGCTTCGGTGAAAAAAGACTGCAGTATCATAGCTGAATTATGAGGACTTCATTCTTCCCGTTGCGGATCACCTCAACATTAACCGTCATGCCTTGCTTAAGTTTTTGCAGACGTGACATATACTCATAAATATTACCCACCGGCATTCCATTGATGCCGGTAATGATATCGCCCTTTTTCATGCCTCCTTTATCGGCCGGACCATCCTTGGTGACCCCGTCGATGCGCAATCCTTTCTTTTCCGTTCCGGCAAAATCGGGCATGATCCCCAGCGTCACTTTCAGGCGGCGACCGCTGCGGCCGGCTTGTTCCTTTTTTCCTGACTCCTTGAATGTCAATGCTTTTGGAAGATTATCAACCGTTAGGATGAGGCTGACAGCAAAGTCGCCTACGGTTTTTTCAGCGTCAAAATCCAACTTTTCAGTATCATCGATTGGGGTGTGATAATCGGTGTGAACCCCTGTATTGAAATAGAAAACCGGGATGTTGGATGCGTAAAATGAAGCATGGTCCGAGGGGCCATAACCATCGGGCGAATGTACAACGGCGAATGGAAGTTTGCTTTCAAGGGTAGCCAGTGTGATGGAATCAATCTCCACAGAGGTGCCCGTTCCACTGAGCGAGATGGAATTTTTCTCTTTTTCAAAGCGGCCGACCATGTCAAAATTGAACATCGTTTTGATCTTTTTTAATTCAACCGGCGGATGGTCCACAAAATATTTGGATCCGATCAGTCCGATCTCTTCTGAACTGAACGCAACAAAAATAATGCTCCTTTTGAGCTGTGGTTTTTCAGCGGCCAGTCGATTGGCCAGCGCCATGACCATGGCTGTACCCGAGGCATTATCATCAGCTCCGTTATGCACGGCGTTGGTATCGGGCATGCGCGAACCGGAGTTTGCCCCGCCAAAACCAAGATGGTCGTAATGACCGCCAATTACCAGGTATTCGGTTTTCAGCACCGGGTCGCTGCCTTCAAGCATAGCCACTACATTGGCCGTTTTTTCACGCTTCTGAACAACATCAACCACGCCTTTAAGTGTCACCCCGGTTAAAAAGCTTTTTGGAGCCTTCGATGCAATGATTGCGCGGTCGAGACTGTCGATGGAGATTTCGCTTTTCTTGAGTATTTTATTCGCCAGTTCACGGGTGATGCTCACGATCGGGATGCCGGCGGTAACTTCATTGTTCTCAACTACAAGCGGCATCAGTTTGTCGTCCTTTTCCAGTCCTTTCGGTGTAACCAGCAACACACCGGCAGCTCCTTTGTCTTTGGCCGTCAGAATTTTACTTCGTACATCGCTGAACGGGATGAATTTACTGTCTGAATTGTCCAGCTCGGGATCAGCCCTGAAAATCATGACCCACGCTCCCTTGACTTCAATGCCTTTGTAGTCGCTCCATTTCAGGCTGTCGCCATCAATATCGAAACCGTATCCGACAAATATCACCGGGGCCTTTACATCTGCGCTGCTTGAAAAGGAGAGCGGGATAAAATCCTTCCTGATTTCGGCGTCGAAACCATCAAAGGAGAGGTTGTTTTTATCGCCCAGGTTCACATTGGTAACGATTTCAAACCACTGAAAACCATTTTCTTCCATGAGTTTCAACCCGGCAGCAGTGAAATGATCGCGGATATAATTGGCTGCCACGTTGATCTCGGCGGTACCGGGCTTGCGTCCCTTCAGGGAATCTGAGGCCAGGAATTGGACATATTCATGCAAATCCTTTGCCGTAATCTCCCCTTTCTGGGAAAAACCAACGGTCGAAAGCAGGGCCAGCAAAGAAATCAGAAAGATCTTTTTCATACTTTTTTTTGAATTAAACAATGTAAACAATGCAAACAATGTTGTCCGTCTGCTCATCCGCTTACCAATTTAATAATCCCCCCTCCGAGCACAACATCCTCATCATAAAAAACAGCTGATTGTCCCGGGGTAATAGCATCATTCGGATGGAAAAAAGTGACTCTGACATCCCCGTTTTCGACCGGTTCAATATGAGCATCCCGTTCCTGCTGTGCCGACCGTATTTTTGCGGTGCAGTCGATGGGCTGCGTCAACCCGGGAAGTGCCACCCAATTCATATCCGACACGATAAAGGAGGTTTTGAAGGTCTCTTCACGAACACCCACGATGACCGTATTGGCCTCCTTGTTCAACCCGATCACGTAAAGTGGTTGTGAATATGCAATGCCCATTCCCTTTCGCTGCCCGATCGTAAAATTCCAGATCCCTTTATGGCGGCCAAGAACATTCCCTTTAAAGTCAATGATGTCGCCCGGGTGATCCTCCACCTCCAGCAGGTCCTTGTAATCGCCGCTGTAAAAATCCTGGCTCTCTTCCAGGTCTTCTGTTGTGATGCCGACCTTTCGTGCCAGCTCTTTGATCGCCGGCTTGTTGAATCCTCCGATAGGCAACAGGGCTTGCGATAGCTGATCCTGCGACAGGCGGTGGATGAAATAGGTCTGGTCTTTTTTCAGGTCGGCGGCCTTTTTCAACACATACCGTTGGTATTTCTCACTGAATTCAACACTGGCATAGTGTCCGGTGGCGAAAAAGTCGAAAGCTATCCCGCTTTTCCTGGCCATTGCCGGAAGCATGCCGAATTTGATGAGCTGATTGCACTGGATGCAGGGGTTGGGGGTGCGGCCGGCAAGGTACTCTGATTTGAAATAATCAAGCACAGCCTGTTTATATTCTGCCGAGCAGTTGAAAACATGGTAAGGGATTTCCAGTTTTTCTGCTACTTCCCTGGCTCCATGGATCTCTTCCTCCTCATCGGAACCATAACAGGCGTGTTTGCCGGTCGATTTATATTGACCGTCCCAGATCGCCATGGTGACACCGGTTACTTCGTAGCCCTGTTCCTTTAAAAGGTAAGCCGCCACCGAAGAATCAACACCACCACTCAAACCTACGATTACGGTTGGTTTCTTTGTCAAAACAATATCTTTTGGTTAATTTTAAAAAACAATAAAATGTAAAATGGCAAAATACAAAATGGTAAAATAGACCTCCATTTTGCCGTTTTACTATTTTACATTTTACATTTGGCTATAAGCGGGTGCAAAGTTAGCAATTATTTGGATTCAGGTACCCTCAGCCGACCGCCGGTTCCTTCAACCATCTTCCGCTCCCAATCACTGCCATATCCCGGCTGCGAGGGCTTTTTCGGAACACCCTTGCCGTTGCCATTGTCGAGCAACTCAAATCCATTCGTTTGCTTGACATTTCCATCGATGTATTTCATAAATAGATACTGATAGAATTTATTCCATTTTGATACGAGCAGGTCGCCGGTATATACCGAATAATCCGTTACATAACCGATCCCCGAGATGGCATTTTCCCTGTAGAGCATCGTTGCCTTGTCGTCGACGATCTCCGTTTCCCGGAGCAGCCGCTTCTCCAATTCCGCCTGGTACTTTTCAACCTCAGGATGGATCAGGTCATAGCGGGAATAAGCCCAGTTGTTCACCTGGCTGAAGGTCCAGAAAGCTGAATTCGGCGACCAGGAGATCATCGATCCGTTCCCCCGGGCATAGCTTTGCGGGATCTCCCGGATGCCGCAATACATCGGTGCATAAACACACCCATCGGCGTCGTCAACACCAAACCAGAAAATGCCGCCAACCGGGTCGGGCAACCAACTTCTCGATTGAGCCACGAAACTATACCCTGTTTGCTGTGTGGCAATGGCACGTTCGTTCAGGTACATCACGCTGTCGACGGTGAATTCCATCGGGCGCCACCGGTAAGGCAGGTGAAACGGGCCGGCGCCCAGTTCGTTCCGCATGTCAAGCGGGGTATCCTCATAATGGTCGCGCATGGCTGCCATGACCTCCCGGAGCATCACCGGGGAATCAGGTTTCACCCACAATGGCAAGCGGTTAGATGCATAGCCATTCGGGTTTGGTGCCCCGTCGATGCATGATGGCTGGTGGGAAAATTGTCCCTGCGCATAGCGGGTGTATTCCGGGTTTTCGCGCAACGTCTGGTTTACCTTCCTGAAAAACGACCATACCCGTGCATCGCAGAAACGGGCTCCACCGAAGTTCAGGGGATTGTAAACATCCGAGAAGCTGAAGTCGGGATCATTGCCCTTGTAGAAGCCATGCATCTTTGCAAAACTGATGACATCGGGCGAATGATAAACGGTTTGCTTCGGGTCGTTCCAAATATTGGATTTCCGGAAAGGAAAGGTGGTGATCCGCGCCTGGTTGGCATGGCCGCTTACATACCCGTCGGGGATCAGACGTGCAACCCATACTGCTCCCTTTTCATATTTACCCTTGCCTATGATCTCCATGATCCAGGCCTCATTTGCATCAGAAATTGAAAATGATTCTCCCCCTGAGGCGTAACCAAACTGTTCAACCAGTTCACTGATCACCCTGATCATCTCTCTGGCTGTTTTCGACCGCTGAAGACCGATTTTCATCAATGATCCGTAATCGAGGAAAGCGTCGGGCTGGCTGGCCAGAGAATCAAGTCCGCCGAAAGTCGTTTCGCCAATGGCCACCTGGTATTCATTCATGAACTGGACCACCGAAAAGGTGTGGGGCACCTCAGGGATCGTGCCCAAAAACTTCCCGCTTTCATAATGATACACCTCGCACACATCGCCCGACTTGTGGTCGGCAGCCGGATAAAAGGCGATCGCGCCGTAACGTGTATGAGAATCGGCAGCATAGGTGATCATCACTGAGCCATCTTTGCTGGCCCCTTTCGTGATGATGAGGTTTGTACAGGCATAGGACGCTGGAATTGCTCCCGCCATTAAAAAGAAAATGATCAATGTAAGATGAACTCGGGTCATAGGCTGTTTAAATTTATAATAATTACGATTTTCTTTTTACCGGCATTGTCATGCAACGCGCACCGCCGCCTCCGCGCGCCAGTTCGCTCCCTTCGATGGCAATGACACATTTCTGATAGTTAGCGATGTCGGTGTGGCACTTGATGATGGACTTGGCTTTGATGATCTCAAATCCATGTTTCGAAAGTTCATCCAGGGTATAGGTATTGCGTGCATAACCGATCACCTTCCCCGGAGCGATGGCGAAAAAGTTGGCGCCTGAATGCCACTGTTCGCGCTGCTGGGTCCACGGATCGGCAGTTCCTCCGCAGATGACTGGTTCAAGGCCGAAGTCAAGCTTGTTCAAGGCCGAAACAAGATTTTCTTCATTAAAGATTGAAACCACTTTTCCATGTTCCACGATGATATGAACCGTTTGCAGCTTATTGGGTTTAAGGATAACGGGCTCGTATACCATGCATTTATCGCGGTCGAGCAGGGTGAACACCATGTCGAGGTGAATGAACGACTCGGGTTTGAGCGGAAGTTCCTGGACCAGAATGTGCTTTGAGAGTTTCTCCTGCTTGTACCACGACAGCAGGAAATCAATCCCCTGGGAGGTGGTTCTTGTTCCGGTGCCCACGAGCAGAACATCTTCCCTTGCAACAATCACATCGCCACCTTCGATGGTTACGTTTGGCAGATGAGGCCAATGTGCCGGGTTGATGCATTCGATGCCGAAATCGGGATGGTGCCTGAAAATGCTCTCCATGATGATCGACTCCCGCTCCCTCACCACACTGGCCATTTTAGAGATGAGTACTTTGTTTGACAGGCAAACCGCTGAGTCGCGCATAAAAAAGAAATTGTGCAGGGGCATCAGTTCGTAGCGTCCCTTGTTCAGGAATTTGGTGAGATTGTCTTTTTCCATCAGTACGCCTTCGATCAGTGCGGTTGACAACTCTGCAGACTGCATATCGAGCAGCTGATCGCGGATTGCCGGTGTGTTTTCATTCTGGCAGATGTTGCTCACCAGTTCCTCCCTGGCCGCAGGTTGTTCAACGACCTCCTTCAGCAGATCGCGCATTTCACATGTTTTCGCAACTTTTGAGAGCACACCTTGCAACTGGCTGTATTCGGCAAGCCCGATATTCAGGTTGAGGATGTCGCTGTATAAGGCCCGCTCGGCTGTTTCGGGGGTCATGTTCTCCACTTCAGCACCCGGAGAGTGCAGGATTACCGATTCCAGTTCACCAATTTCTGACCGGATATCGACTGATAATTTTGCTCCCATGGGTAAAATTTTTATGCAAATTTAACCTTTAACGGTGAAGTTTTCCAAGGATTATGTAAAAGTGAACCGACGAAGGCAAGTCGGTCTCATGACCTGCATCAGTGATAAATATGGTAACTTTGGCAGATCATTCAAAATGAACCTGCAAAAAATAAGCAGTAAAATAATGGAGGCGCCAAAAGCGAAAATCACCCTGACGGGCTTGAACAAGCTGTTTAAACTATACAGCTATATAAAACCCTATAAATATGAATACGCCCTTGGACTATTATTTCTCCTCGGGTCAAGCGGGGCAAGTTTAGTCTTTCCTAAATTACTGGGCGAACTTGTCGATTTGGGCAACCAGGGAAAACTGGCCCAGGAGATCAACCGCATTGCATTGATCCTGGTTGTTGTGCTTGTTGCCCAATCGGTTTTCTCCTATTTCAGGATCTACCTGTTTGTGAATGTTGCCGAAAAAACGCTCGCCGATTTGCGGCAAAGCACGTTCAACCACCTGATCCGCCTGCCAATGAAATTTTTTCAGCACCGCAGGGTCGGAGAGCTCAACAGCAGGATATCTTCCGACATTACACTTTTACAGGATGCGTTAACAAGTACGCTGGCCGAATTCCTGCGACAGCTGATCATCATCATCGGCGGTGTTACCTTATTGATGTTCACTTCCTTTAAATTAACCCTGTTCATGCTTGCCATCGTTCCTGTGATCATGATCCTGGTGGTGTTTTTCGGCCGGTATATCCGAAAGTTGAGCAAGCAGGCGCAGAGCCAGGTGGCCGATTCAAATACGATCGTGGAGGAGACACTACAGGGGATTCAAAGTGTGAAGGCATTTACCAACGAGTTTTTCGAAGTGGCCCGTTACCGCGGCAAAACGCTTGAAATTGCAACTACGGGCATTAAAAATGGTAAGTTGCGCGGGGCATTTTCATCCTTCACCATCCTGGGGCTCTTTGGCGCCATGACCGCCGTGATCTGGAAAGGATCAGCGCTGTTGGCGGCCGGGGAACTTGCCACAGGCGAATTGTTCTCTTTCGTGATCTATTCCATGTTCATCGGGGGCACCATCGGGGGAATGGCCGACGTATTTACACGCGTTCAGAAATTCATCGGTGCAACCGAAGACCTGCTTGAAATCTTTGATGAACCGGAAGAGTCGGTCGAAAAAATAGAACACCTCTCTCCGGATCAGGTGTTGCAGGGCAGCATCCGTTTCGACCAGGTCTCCTTTCATTACCCGTCGCGCCCGGAGATGCAGGTAATTTCCGATCTGAATGTGCTCATCAGGCCTGATACCCTGGTGGCGCTTGTCGGGCCAAGCGGTGCCGGCAAGTCAACGTTTGTATCGCTGCTCCTCAGGCTTTACGATCCAGTTTCGGGACAAATTCTTTTCGATGAAAAGAGCAGTCTTGACATTTCACTTTCTGCATTGCGCAGCCAGGTGGGCATTGTTCCGCAGGATATTTTCCTATTTGGCGGCACGATCCGTGAAAACATCGCTTATGGAAAACCGGGTTCCACCGACGAGATGATCGTTGATGCCGCCCGCAAAGCCAACGCGTGGGAGTTCATCAGCCAGTTTCCCGACGGCATGGATACCCTTGTGGGTGAACGCGGCACACAACTTTCCGGTGGTCAGCGGCAGCGGATTGCCATCGCCAGGGCAGTGTTGAAAAACCCGAAGATACTCATCCTGGACGAAGCTACCTCGTCGCTTGACTCCGAATCGGAACGCCTGGTGCAGGATGCGCTCGAAAAGTTGATGAAAGGGAGGACGTCCATCGTCATTGCCCATCGCTTGTCAACGATACGCAAAGCCGACCATATCCTGGTACTCGACAATGGCCGTATTGTAGAACAGGGAACACATGAGCAACTGATGCAGGTCCCGGAAGGGTTATACAAAAATCTCAGCGAATTGCAATTTGCTCAATAATTCAGTACACCATCTTGCAATTTGAATTTCTATTCCAGTTCTTTAATCGATTTCCGGATAATCTCAACCGCTTCATGAATCTGCGCTTCAGTAATTACCAATGGCGGAGCAAAACGGATAATATGATCGTGGGTCGGCTTGGCAAGCAGCCCATTGTCGCGCATCGTCAGGCAAACGTCCCAGGCTGATTTCCCATTGAATGGTTTGATGACAATTGCATTCAACAGTCCCTTGCCACGAACAAGTTCGATGTACGGAGAGTTGATCTTACGCAGTTCATCACGGAATATTTCACCCAGTTTTTCAGCATTTTCAGCCAATTTTTCATCGCGAACAACTTCAAGAGCAGCCATGGCAACTTTTGCCGCAACAGGATTGCCGCCAAACGTTGACCCATGCTCACCCGGATGGATGCACAGCATGATGTGGTCGTCGGCGAGGACAGCAGAAATGGGATAAACACCGCCGGAGAGCGCCTTTCCAAGGATGAGCACATCAGGCTTTACCCCTTCCCAGTCGCAGGCTAGCAAACGGCCCGTGCGGGCAATGCCCGTCTGCACTTCATCGGCAATGAACAATACATTCTTTGCCTTACAAAGGTCGTATGCCTTCTTGAGGTAACCTTCATCGGGAACAAAAACACCTGCTTCGCCCTGGATCGGTTCAACAAGGAATCCTGCCACATTCGGGTCTTCCAGCGCTTTTGCCAGAGCATCGAGGTCGTTGTATGGAATGGCTTCAAACCCGGGCGTGAACGGACCAAAATCCTTCCGTGCATCGGGATCGTTCGACATCGAAATAACTGTAATCGTCCGGCCATGGAAATTATCGCGGCAGCAGATGATCTTGGCCTGGTTTTCGGGAATGCCTTTAACTTTATAGCCCCATTTACGGGTAAGCTTTAGGGCGGTTTCATCGCCTTCGGCCCCGGAATTCATCGGAAGTACACGTTCGTATCCAAAATATTCTGTGATGAATTTTTCATAAACGCCCAGCACATTGTTGTAAAATGCACGGGAGGTAAGTTCCAGCGTTTGTGCCTGTTCGATCAACGCACCCACAATTTTCGGGTGGCAATGACCCTGGTTCACGGCTGAATAGGCTGATAAAAAGTCATAATAACGTTTGCCTTCCACGTCCCACATAAAGACGCCTTGTCCTTTGGCTAGCACAACTGGCAACGGATGATAATTATGGGCCCCGTATTTATCTTCGAGGTCGATCGCCATTTGCGAGGTTTTAACTTCGGTCATAGTAGTTTGTATTAGTCGTTGGGTTACTTGTTGATCACGAATGTGCCGGTATTCAAAACATCATTTCCAGAGGTCAAACGGAAATAATAGCTGCCGCTTGTAAGACCTGATACCCCGATGTTGTTGTCTTTTTGCGTTGTACGAAACGAGCCGACTTGTTTACCCGCTGCGTCGTACACCTTAAAGGTGCCATCTTTAACCTCCTTGCTCAGGGCAATGTGCAAAACATCTGCTGCAGGGTTTGGATAGACGGTAACGTTCACTTCGGGCATAAGCATCTGCTGGATCCCTGAAGGATAATCCACCCTGAGATCATCTACATAGATCGTATTCCCGGGTTGGCCCTGACTTTGTGTAAATTCAACCACATTTAGCCCGGCACTTGCGACCACAAGTACAGTCATGGTATCCACTGATCCATTCGAGATATAGTTTACAGGAACGTCAAATTCCGTGTAGGTGCTTACCGGGGTATGCTGTACCATTTTCCCATAACCGATGGTATCACGCTTTTTTGCAGATGAATTCCATTTTGACAGCAGGATTAACGCAACGCACGAATCACCATTAACCTGTTCAAACTTGTAATAACCCCTAAGACGGGAAGGTTTGCAATCGGCGCATGGTTTGCCGAGGATCGCCGAGACAGCCTGATTATTCAATACGGCAGTTCCGATCATGCCGGGAATAAAAATGGTAACCGGACCCAGCGGGAAATTCGCCGAAACAACTTTTGCAGCATACGTGCCGGAGTGATTGTCAGTTACTTTGAAAACAGTTACCGGGCCGGGACCTCCGGCCGTTTGGGGAACGGCAGCCAGGGAGTTCAGGGTTCCGAGCCAGTTGTCGGTGGGGCCGGTGCCAAGATCGTCATAATTCAATGCAGGATTAATCACAACATTGTACCAGTTTTCCATGCCCCCGTTCGGAATCTGAAAATCTTCATTGTGATTTTTCGACTGTGCGAAAGCAGCACTTATTGCTGATGCCAGGAAAATAATTGTAAAAAGTCGTTTCATAATTTTGAGTTTTAGTATTTGTTTATTATTATATATTTCAATTACAAAGATCATTCGCCCTGTCATATTCTGTAAACCACTTGCAGTTGGCTCATCCTCGGGGGCTCAACCGTAAGCGGCCTGAGCGAAAACTGGGTGTCCATGATATTGTTAATGATCACGGAAAAGTTAAAGCTCTTCCACGCATAGCTAACGCGGTAGTCCAGGATAAAGGTGCCGCTATTGTGCTCTTCACGATATCCCTTGATTCCCGTCTTCACGCCGAACATTTGCCCGTCGAGGATCTCGTAAAAGAACAGGTCGATGTTTTTCATAAAGCCGTAATATCGACCCGCAAAACCTGTTGCAAACCGCTTCCATGTAACCTGTACGTCTGCCTTCAGCAGGCTCTGCACACGGTATTTCAGGATATGGCCCGTCGTGTCGGTCGAAGTGTTGAGGTATGTAAGGGATTTGTCGGGATTGTAGGTATTCTCATAAAACACATAGTGGGGATCGAGCGCCTCCGGAATGGAATAGGTATAGCCGACCAGGAAACTCAGCTCAACGGTCCTTGACAGCTTCCCTTCACCCGTAAGGGAACAATCGATGCCATAGATCCGGGCAGTACCGGTATTGAAGAACTTGAACCCCACATCCTTTGAGGGATTTGTATTAAGCCCCCAGTAACCAAAATTAAATTCGACATAATTATCGTAGTCTTCGTAAAAACCTGCCACGTCAAACATGCCTCCAAATTTTCCCATTTTAAACAACTGCTTGAAACCCAATTCATATGAAACGCTGTATTCGGGTACCAGGTCAGGATTAGGATAGAAACCGAAATTACCCGAATTGGTCGTGATATAGCGCTCCCCGATGCTGGGCACACGGTAGCCCTGTCCGACAGAGAATCTCACAAAACTCGTTTTAGAAGCCTGCAGGTTTAACCCGGCACGGAAGATCGGCCTGCTTTCTGTGAGGTCGTCCAGATGGTAATATTCATACCGGGCGCCAAATAAAACAGACAAACGGTTAAAGAACTTTTTTTCAAGCTGGGCATAGACGGCAAAGTTTTCCGCAGTGTAGGTGCCATTTTCCCCAAGCGTAGGGGTGCCGTCGGCTGCAAGCTTGCCGGAAAACACCTTTCCATAAGAATAGGCGAAATTATTCATAACCCCTGTAACCAGCATCATGTTGCCAGCCTTTTTAAACTTATGGGTGTATTGGTATTCATCAAAAATGGTCACGCAAAGCGACGATTGATCGTAAAGCCCGTCGGAATTCAGATAATAAATGCGGTTTTTAAAGCTATGCACATCCCCGTTTTTTGCATAGTATTTAATGAACGGATCCACATAACCGGTAAAGGTATTGAAACGTGAAAGTGATCCCGGGAAAGACCTGTAAATATTTGTGTCTGCATCATACCAGAAATAGGTTTCAGCATACTCCTGGATCATGAAATTGCCGTTGAGCCCGAATGACAGACCCTGCGTCTTTTTTGACCGTACCCGTGTATTGAAATAAAATTTCAGCCGTTCGCTGTATTGACCCTTGTTGAAAACAGTATTTGCAACCTGGTCTTCAGGAGTGCCGCCAATGTACCCCTGGTCATTATAATAATTGATGCCGGCTGTTACATCGATGTTGTCAATCTTCTGTGAGTGGGTCAGGGACATACCATACACCAGCGGGTTGATTTTCGTTGTCCATGGTGTTGCATACTTTGGCTCAGGCTTGCTGTATGTACCGAGGAATGTCGTGATTTTGGTCTCAGGCTCGTCCCTTGGCCAAGCTGTTCTCACATTGACCGCGCCATTGATCGCCGAAGATCCGAAAACGACTGAAGAGGCCCCTTTCACAAGTTCTATCTGGTCAACATCATCAATCGGCAGGAGCGCCCAGTCGGGGCGGCCGGCATCACCGCGCATCAATGGGATCTCGTCGACCATGATCATGACCCGGGATCCAAGGCCTGAACTGAAGCCGCTGCCCGCACGGATCTGGGGTTCATTGTTCACGATGGTGATGCCAGGCATCCGGTCAACAGCCTTATCCGCGCTGGCAAGATTGCCGATTTCGATGCTCTTTGGTTTCATCACCTCAATGGAAGAGTTTGATTCCTGGATTCTCTGTGCATACTTGGATGCGGAAACCACCACCGTGCTCAACTCCTGAGAAGTACTGGCCAGACTCAGATCAAGCGTGTAGGTTTTATTGCCGTCAACATGAATGTGCCTTTCCATCTTTTCGTAACCCAAAGAGGAGATGATAAGATCATACTCTCCTTTTGGCAATTCCAGCCGGAATGCCCCATTGCTGTCTGAAAAGGTTCCTGTTGCCTGTCCTTTGAGGCCGATGTTCACATAGGGCAATGGATCGGTCGTTTTCTCATCCCTGATAATTCCTTTGATCAACGAAACTTGCGCATCCGCAGCAAAAGGAATAACGACAAGGAAAACAATGAATATATATATGGTAAACTTATGAATCATCCAAATGAATTTAACGGGCAAAAATACAAAATAAGTTGGAACATTGATCAATATTCCTCTTTTGAAATTGCTCCGGCATTGACATTCAATGATTTAAAAATCATGGACGGGGATGCCATCGGCGGCCCAAGTTCAAGGGATCTCCACTTTATATCAACGGATTCAATGGTTTTGTCATCCATCACAGTTACATTTGGCCAGTCGCGCCGGAAGTTATCAAAGACCTTGCTTTTGCGTGTTGCATCGATGCAAAGGGCCGGGTATTTTACCCCGGGTTCTGCTTCGACGTAAAAGCAATCGCGGATGGGGTCGATGTTGTTGGCCGATATCCAGGCAACCTGTGATAAGGATTCAAGATCAAGAAGGTCATCAACAAAAAGGATAAATTTCACCTCTTCCACCAACTTCTTTTTCAGCAGTTCGGCGGCAATATCGGGAACCTGATGCATTTTTGACTTCTTAACAGAAACTATCACCAGCGAAATTCCCTGGAGCGGCAAGTCGGTGCGGATATTGCAGATTGCGGGAAAGGTTTGCAGGATTAATTCGGATTGGACCGCACCCCCGACCCCACCCCCGGCCCCTCCCCATTCCGGGGAGGGGGGGATGTTCGTTGAATGCAGTTCCTGGGGGAGTTTGCGGGTTGCATCAATCCCGATTTTACTTCCATACGCATACCGGCTGCTGGAGTGGTCAAGAATATCGACCGGTCCGCGCTGGAAGTGAATATCTTCCAAGGGGTTAGCATAGGTGGAAATGGCCCTTGCAAGAGCCGGGTAATCGGTAAGTACGACGTCATGGTCCGTCACTGCCATGATCTTGTTGAACATCATCTGCCCTGCCCCCCACAACGAACTCATGATCTTCGGGGCCTGACCGGGGTATTCCTTTTTGATGCTCACCAGGGTGATGTTGTGAAAAACGCCTTCGACCGGCATGTGCATGTCAGTCAACTCGGGGGCGACCGTCATCCGGATGGGCATGATGAAAATACGTTCCGTCGCCTTGCCGATCCAGCCATCCTCCTGGGGCGGAATGCCTACAATGGTGGAAGGATAGACAGCATTTTTGCGATGGGTGATGCAGGTAATGTGAAACTTCGGAAAATAATCTGCCAGGGAATAAAAGCCGGTATGGTCTCCGAATGGTCCTTCAAGAATAAGTTCCTCTGAAGGATCCACATACCCCTCGATCACGAAATCAACATCAGAGGGTACCTCCAGATCATTGGTCAGGCATTTTACAAATTCGACTCTTTTCTTCCGCAGAAATCCTGCAAGCAGGTATTCATCAAGGTTTTCAGGCAGCGGGGCGGTGGCGGCATAGGTATAGGCAGGATCGCCTCCCAGGGTCACCGTGACCGGCATCCTCAAACCCATCTCCTTGTAGCGGTGATAATGATGTGCCGATCCTTTGTGCAGGTGCCAGTGCATTCCGGTCATATCCGGTGAAAACACCTGCATTCGGTACATGCCCAGGTTTCTGGCCCCGGTTGACGGATCTTTGGTATGCACGCCCGGCAATGTTATGAATGGCCCGCCGTCGGCCGGCCAGCAGGTCATGACGGGAAGTTTCGTGATATCAGGCCGTTCCATCACCACCTCCTGGCAGACTCCGCGGCCACGAACAGACTTCGGCATCCATGAAGCAACCTCCGACAACGCAGGCAGGAGCTTCAGCTTATCGATGAAACTTGCCCTGGGCCCTAGAAACTCGTTCATCATCCGGGCCAGGCCGGTCTCAATATCTTTCAGGCTGTCGACACCCAGGGCCAGACAAATCCGCCGGTCGGAGGCAAAAGCGTTTATCAGTAAAGGAAATTGAGTTCCGGTATTTTCAAACAGGAGCGCCTTGCCCCCGTTTTTCACCATCCTGTCGGCAATCTCCGTGATCTCAAGGTCAGGCGATACAAATTCCCTGACGCGCACCAGTTCATGGTTGGCTTCAAGCGCACTGATGAAATGGGAAAGGGATTTAAATGCCATTAGCTGAACTTCTTGCTCCCGAACTTCGACGGCTTCTTGTCATTGTATTTCGACGGGCATTTCAGCAGCAGGCTTTTGGCCATAAACTGATCTCCCTGCATCGAGCCAATGATGACAACCTTTTCCGATTTCTCGAAATCCTGGGGCTTGGCACTGTTATAAATAACTTTTTTTTCAATCCCCTTCTCATCGATCAGGTAAAACGAAAACTGGTTGGCATTTTGCTGCGGATTATACTCCATGGGCTTTGCCATATTCAGTTTCCCGATAATATGCAACTCCTTCCCCGGCTTCCTGGCTGCCTCCGTAAAATCGGAGTAGGTGCTCGAATCGGTCATGGTGGATATAACAACAGCCACCGCCACAACCAGGATCAGGATGATGATGATATGTATGGTTTTCATTTCTTATTTTTGTGTTGATTTCTCCTCTATTTCTCTCTCAAGCTTTCTGACTTTCCTGTCGATCGTAAACAAATACACCAATATGCCTGCCAGGATGACAACAAGCACTGCAACAACGACGAAGATTTTACCGTATGATTCCATAAACAGGCTTAGTTATATATTAAACGGGATAAATTATTGCATTTTATTTACGAATGAACAAGAATAACGAGTTACGAAGAAAGTACGATTTTTAAATTTAGATTTACGAATTAATGTTGCCGGCATTGTTTGCCTTGTTTGTATTGTCTGCATTTTAGTTTTCAAGTTTCATCCGAATTTTCCGCATCCTCACGCGGATGTTCATGATCCAGAACCCGAGAAGGATCCAGCCGAGCATCGCGGGGTAGAAAACGATTCGCATCGAAGGTTCGAGATGCATCGGCAGCACCGGGGGTGAATCCTTTCCCGGGTGGATGCTTTCGCCGGCCAGTCGGGGTAACACCAGAACGAATACAATCCACAGGAAGAAGGCAAAAATATTGTATACCGCCCCTACCTTGGCACGTTTGTGCACATCGTCGATCGAACCACGGAGGATCATGTAGGCCAGGTAGATAAATAAACCTACTGCCGCTCCGTTCAGTTTGGGATCTTTAACCCAGGGCGAACCCCAGGTGAAGTTTGCCCAGATCATTCCTGTAAATATGCCAAGAAACCCGAACATCAGGCCGACATTCACAGCTTCGACGGCAATGATGTCTTCCATTTCATCGAATTTCCGCAGGTATCGCAGGCTGAAGATGAACCCGGTGATCAGCATGGAGAACATTCCGAACCACATCCCAACATGATAAAACAAGTTTCGCATGGTCTGATGGATCATGGTATCGGGAATATCCACGATAAATCCGACAATGATCGCATATAAAAGCAATGCTCCAGATAAATATTTCCACCAATCTCTTTTTAACATGTGATGATTTACAAAATTAATGACGAATTCGGGAATGACGAATATGCGAATGACTATTCGTCTAGTCTTTCCAAAGGTACGGAAATAAAAGATAGGCGAGGGCGATCACAGCACCATTGATGGTAACCAGGATCACAAGAAAACCCGACATTCCTGACCATTCTGTACTGTTCAGCGCAGCTTTTGAGACTTTCATAAGGGTGGCAAGCAACGGAAGTACGATGGGAAAACTCAGGATGGCCATCAGCGAAAAATTCTGGCTGGCCCTCGATGCAATAGCGGCCACCATGGTCAGAACCGACGACAATCCAAGGCTGCCGAGCATCAGCGTAAGCAAGAATAAAGGGATATTGACCACCATGTTTCCCATCAGCAGCATAAAAAACCCAAATGCCAGGAATGACAATACGGCCATCAGGAAAAGGTTATAGAGGATTTTTGCCAGTACGACCGCCTGGGGACTTGCAACGGTGTAATAGTAGAGATGACGGCCCGCACTCTCCTGCATAAAACTCTTCGATATCCCGTTAACAGCTACAAACAGCAGGATGATCCAGAACAGCGAGTTCCAGGTTTCGGAAGTGATCGCGTTTTCAAAAGCCAGGTACGTAACAAATACAGTTGATACAAGGTAAAGCAGGATGCCGTTCAGCACATATTTCTGCTTGACTTCAAGCATGACCTCTTTTCTTACAAGGTATTTTATTTCTGCGTAGAGCATCTTTTGTGTCAGACTTGCGTGCAAAGATAAAAAAACCCCGCGGTTTAATGCGGGGTTCACCGGCATGCTGCATGCCTTGCCGTCATAATCCACTCATATAAAGTGATTTATTCAACAATCATTTTATGGGTGTATGAATCGTTGTTGATCTTCACGGTATAAAAATAGACCCCCGGAGAGAGCTGATTTCCATCGATGTCGTACTTTTGAGCACCGGCCTGAACCATCCCTTTGTCGATGTGCATGATCATACGGCCCGTAAGGTCAGAAACCTCGATTGTTACGCCGGCTGGCTTATCCAGCATCACATTGAACCAGGTTTTGCCGTTAACAGGGTTGGGGAAATTCTGGCTCACAGCATTGACTCCTGCAACCGGGCTCTTTGCCGCTCCGGTGGTCCAGAACGACGACCCGGGAATTTCGCGGTATTCAATATTGCACTCATGCACCGGGATTTCCGTACTGACGATATTCGATCCCGGGGTGGAAGAGACCTGGTAGACCATGGCAAGTTTATCATTCCTGACATTTTTGGCCAGGGAGGTGTATACAAATTCATAAAAGAGAGAGAAAATATTATCGTTGAAATCAATCATATCGGTCATAGCCGGCTTGTCATGAAATTTTGCCCTGCCCCAGATGTGACGGAAGTTAAACGGATCGGGAGAAGGATTTCCCGGGGTGACCGCCGACCATAGAAAATAGATGTTGTTCCAACTGTCGATGGAAATCTGGGGAAAGCTCGACAATCCAACTCTGTAGCTGGGGGCACCAACAATGGTGTCTTCGGGATTTGGACCATTGTAAACGGCGCCAAGCAGTTGCCCGTGTGCCTCCAGGGTGTCGAGGTCGAGGCTGTCGGTAACCATTGGCATGGTTGAATTCCAGTAAACCAGTCCATTCTGGTTGATGTAGATATACCTGGTTCCTCCCGACATATAACCCCCGCCAATACCGAATGCAACGTGCATCACACCATTGTGGTCCATTTCAACGGCCACAGCGCCGTCTGAATTTGTGAAAGGAGCCACATCCTGCACCGATGCCGACAGTTTTTTATTTGCATTCGAAAGCACCGGGGTCTTGGTCCATGTTTCGCCGTTATCATTTGACTTCATAATAAAGGTATCTACCCATGGCCCCGAAACGGCAAAATAGATGGTGTCGCCATGCGGAGTTCCCCAGGCGTATTCGTCACCGTTAAATCCACCGTAAATTGTGGAATCCATCCCCGGAAGGATCACGTCCTTTTTATCCCAGGTGGTGCCGCCATCCAGCGAGCGGTAGTAAAGCAATGCATAAGAATCGTTCAGCCCCATGTACCCTGAATAGGTCGTTGCAAGGATGTGAACCGAACTATTGGTCGGGCCGTTGGTGATCATGCGGGGCCAGGAGATATCTGCAGCACCTGCCGGTCCGGCAAGGATTGATTGCGTCCAGGAACCTGTTCCTATTTGTGGACGGGTGCAAATAATAAGGCCAAGGATATCATCGTGTGTAACGACTATTTCTCCGTTGACACCCCATGGCGAATAGGATGGCCAGCCCGCCCGCCGTGTTTCGATCCGGGAGGTGGGAGGATCGCCCCATGATGTCCCGTTAAAATAATTATACCCCGTGCCTCTCTGGGAACCGACATCTGTTCCACGCATCCAGGTTCCAACCATCCTGCCATCAGGATAAACGTACATCCTGTTCTGAATGGATCCGTTCGTCTGCATATCATAGAAAGTGGTTCCGAGAACATCCTCTGTTACGGCCTTTGAGCCTGTGAGCGGGTTCACCGACTGAGCCGGCAGGAATTGATTTTTAATTGCCGTGGCCGGAACCGACTGCACCGGCAACTTCGCAAACTTTGATTGCGCAAGGGCCAGCGACGAAAAGCAGATGGCCAGCAGGAAAAGGGTAATTTTTTTCATACGATGGAAATTAGTGGTTTGTTTTTTACTAAAACAAATTTACAACATTAATTATCATAACGGGCCAACCTGCCAAAAAAAAGGCTGTCCTCATCGAACAGCCTTTTGAAAAATACCATGTAACAGACTATTCCACAATCATTTTCTTCGTCAGTTTCTGACCGTTAATGCTTGCAGTCACGAAATAAACACCAGGAGTGAAGTTGCTGGCATCAATTATGATCTGACGCGTACCTGCTTCAACCAAACCGGCATCCTTTTGCATCACCTGCTGGCCAACGAGGTTGGTTACGATCAGTGATACGCTTGAACTTTTATCCAGCGTAAGTGAAACATTGGCATTGCTTTTCACCGGGTTCGGGGAAATGTTCATGGATGTGGCAACGCTTAATTTCGCGTCGGTGCCAACCGGGAATACCGGATTGGTTACATTGATCGAAAAATCGGCATCAACATAGGAGAAATCGGAGAGGTACATGAATTCAACCGGCTGGGTAAGGTCAGCAGGAACAGAAAGATCTTCGATGACAATAGGCAAGGTATACTTGTTGTTGTCGGTAAAGATATAATGTGAAGTGCATTCGAACCATGCCGCACCACTCACTTCCGAAATAAGGCTGACATTGTTGGGCTGGTTTTCTCCGTTTACCGCTGTAATTTTGTTGGTAACCAGGTCAAACCCGCGGGCGAATACGTCGGGCATGTTGTTATCGGTGGAACCGGCAATCTGGGTATCGTTCCAGGTGACAAAAATTTTATCGCCGGTTTGGGTGCTGGCGATATTTACGCGGTTATCTTCCGTTAAATCTCCAAATGTGCCGCGGAAGCTCCATGGGTAGCCCATCGCAACACC
>JBBQUQ010000011.1:0-51528 GCA_038212325.1 Bacteroidales bacterium | reverse complement strand
AATAGATCAGCAGTGAAAACGGCAGTGCGATGTAAAGAAATCCAAGGGTTGTGGTGGCTATGTTCACCAAAGGATTTGGCTTTTTCCGGTATATTTCGATGATGAACGACATAAAGATGAGCGGGATCGGCAGAAGAAAAGGAATCAATGCCAGCCAAAGCAGGTCGATCGTTCCAAGTGTCCAGGGCAACAGGCAGATCAGGGCTGTTACGAGGTTCAGAAGAATGCCGGCCAGTATTCCGTAATATTTTTGAGGATGGCAGTTTTCATTGGCGATCAGTCCGTAAAATTCCCAAAGCCCGAGAATGGTGAGGACCATAAAAATTACTGCAAAGACCCAACCGCTGAACCATATTGCTGCAAGCATGATAAACACCATCGACAAGCCGGTAATGGTCCGGGCCCAGAAATTACTCATTTGTTGCCGGGTTAGTTTGAAGTTGCAGCATCATCAATTAAAAAAACATACAATTCTTTTGGCCCGTGCGCCCCCATTACCAGGGTCTTTTCAATGTCGGCAGTGCGGCTTGGGCCTGAAATAAGGGAGATCATGGAGGGATAGTTATCGCGGTATTTTTTCTTAATCCCCGCCAGTGCCTGCTTCAGATCCGGAACAAGCTGCGACGTATAGCCCAGTACAAGGTGTATTTCAGGGTAAACTGTAATTTTTCTGCCCGGGCTTAACCTCGAAGTAACCATCACCGTTCCGAGGCGGGCAATCAGGTATTCACAGCGTGTAATGCCTATCCGGGCTTCCAGAACGGCCTCAGAATGGGCCTCAAAGGGAATTCCGCCTGCTTTAAGCATCCTGTGCAATGCAGGATCCTGGCAAAAAAGAACTCCCCAGTCCTTTTCAAGTATGAAGGATTTAAGGTTCCCTATAAATTCATCTTCACTTTCGCAGTAAACGAATTTTCCGGCGATTCTGACGAGTTCTTCAGCAAAAGCAACATCAAGTGGTTCCGTAATCTCTTTATAAACAGAGGAGTCCTGGTCGATGATAGGGTAGGGTGCTTCGGTTTTCTCGATCAGTGCATCCCTGACTTTTTTCAGGATCTTTTCCCTGGAGGTGCTCTCTTCCATGCTTGATCTGGATCAGTTATGATAACAACGTTGGCAGAAGTGGTTTTTCCTCTTCAATATCCCATGGGCGTTTTCCGAAAATCTCCTCCAGGTCTTCCCTGAAAATAACTTCACGGTCCAGAAGTAAAGTGGCCAGTTGTTCAAGTTTATCACGGTTTTCACCCAGGATGGTTTTTGCGCGTTCATAGGCAGCCTCCACAATTTTACGAACTTCCTGGTCGATGGTTTCAGCAGTTTTTTCACTATATGGCTTCTGAAACGCATATTCGTTCTGTCCGCTGGAATCGTAAAAGCTGATATTCCCGATCTCCTTGTTCAATCCGAAATAAACCACCATGGCATAAGCCTGTTTCGATACCTTTTCAAGATCATTCAATGCGCCGGTCGACACCTTGCCAAATACAAGTTCTTCGGAAGCCCTGCCTCCCATTGCAGAGGTTATTTCATCGAACATTTGCTCGTAGGTGGTGATCTGACGTTCTTCCGGAAGGTACCAGGCTGCTCCGAGGGCTTTCCCGCGGGGCACAATGGTCACTTTCACCAGCGGATGCGCATATTCGAGGAGCCAGCTTGTTGTGGCATGGCCCGATTCGTGATAGGCGATTACCTTCTTTTCATGAACAGAGATGATCTTGTTGCGCTTTTCGAGGCCTCCGATGATCCGGTCGATGGCATCCAGGAAATCCTGCTTTTCGATGGTTGACTTGTTTTTGCGGGCGGCGATCAGGGCTGATTCATTGCAGACATTGGCGATGTCGGCGCCCGAGAATCCGGGCGTTTGCTTGGCAAGGAACCCGACATCGAGGCCCGGATCAAGTTTAAGCGGCTTCAGGTGCACCTGGAAGATGGCTTTACGCTCCTCCAAGTCGGGCAGTTCAACATTGATCTGTCGGTCGAACCGTCCGGCGCGCATCAGCGCACGGTCGAGGATATCGGCCCGGTTGGTTGCCGCTAGAATGATCACTCCTGCATTGGTGCCAAAACCATCCATCTCGGTAAGCAGCTGGTTCAGGGTGTTTTCACGCTCGTCGTTGGCTCCTGTGATGGCATTGCGCCCCCTTGCACGGCCGATGGCATCAATTTCATCGATAAAAATGATGCATGGCGCCTTCTCTTTTGCCTGGCGGAAAAGGTCACGTACACGCGATGCTCCCACGCCGACGAACATTTCAACAAAATCGGATCCGGAAATAGAGAAGAATGGTACTTTTGCCTCGCCTGCCACCGCTTTTGCGAGCAGCGTTTTTCCCGTGCCCGGAGGACCAACCAGCAGCGCACCTTTCGGTATCTTGCCCCCGAGATTTGTGTATTTTGACGGATTCTTCAGGAAGTCAACGATCTCCATGATTTCCACTTTGGCCTCCTCCAGGCCGGCTACATCGTTAAAGGTTATGCTTACACTGGTATCCTTGTCGAAAAGCTGCGCCTTTGACTTGCCGATGTTGAATATCTGCCCGCCGGCACCCCCGCCGCCTTTGCTCATAAAGCGCATGATGAGGAACCAGGCGCCGATCAGGATGACCGGCAGCAGCAGGTATCCCATGATATCGCCAAACACATCTTTCCTGTCGATATAAGAAACAGGGAAAGGATATTGTTTCTGGAATTCAGTGATTTGAGCAGCCGGTACGCTGTCCTGCCTCATCCGGGAAACCAAACTGTCGCGTGTTTCCTTCATCTGACCGGAAAAAATTTCAACTGATCCGATCTGGTAGGTAAACTGTGGGCTGGCGGCTGTGGAACTGCCAAAACTGCGTTTGGAAAAGTCTTTGTAATTTGTATCGGATTTAAGCTTCTCTTTTTTAATAAAGATCTCGGCTTTTTCCTTGTTGACGACAACGATTTTTTCCACATCCTGTTTTGTCAGGTAGCCTTCCAATTCTGTCCATGAGGTTATTTCCTTAACCGGGTTGGAGTAGTTGAAAAACTGGATGGCAATAAATCCGATTGCCAGGATTGCGTATATCCAGTAAAAATTGAATTTTGGCCGTTTACCTTTGGGAGGGATCAAGCTATTTCCTTTATCTGCCATTCTGTCTGATTCCAATAATTTAATGACTATGTTTATTCGTGTGTGTCAATCAGGGTAATATGCGCATCTGCCCATAATTGCTCTATGTTGTAAAACTTGCGCCGCTCTTCCTGAAAAATATGGATGATCACATCGAAATAGTCAATCAAAATCCATTCCGCATTTTCAAACCCCTCTTTATAGGCGGGATTCAACCCTGTTTTTTTCTTCACCTCTTCCATCACATGATCTGCAATCGCCTCTACCTGAGTGCGGGAACTCCCATGGCAAATAACAAATGCATCGCAAACAGTGCCTTTCATCCCGGCAAAATCGAGGATAACAGGGTTTCTGGCCTTTTTGTCAGTCATTGCGCCGGAAACAGTTTCAATGAAAATCTCCCGCGGTTCTTGCTTCTTCTTTCGCGACATGAAGGAAGTTTAGTTGATCATGCAAAAGTAAACAAATATCCTGATACCTTTAGAAGTTGGGTTTCAATGCGTAAGTCTTGTAGAATTCGGTGATGTGTCCCACCGCTTCTTCAGCGGTATCAACCACTTTAAAGATTTCAAGGTCTTCGGCTGCAATATTTTTTTCCTGCAGCACCGTTGATTTTATCCAGTCAATCAGTCCCTGCCAGTAGTCGCGGCCAACCAGGACAATGGGAAATCGGACCAGTTTATGGGTTTGTATCAGGGTGATGGCTTCGGTGAGTTCATCGAGGGTGCCAAAACCGCCGGGCAATGCGATGAATCCCATGGAATATCGCATGAACATGGTTTTCCTAACATAAAAAAAGTTGAAATTGATCAGTTTGTTGCGGTCAATGAAAGGGTTTGGATTTTGCTCAAAAGGAAGGTTAATGTTCAGTCCAACCGATTTCCCCCCGGCAAAATGAGCGCCTTTGTTGGCGGCTTCCATGATCCCCGGGCCTCCGCCTGTGATGATTCCGAACCCGGCTTTGGTCATCAGGTAGGCAATCTCTTCCGTGAGCTTGTAGTAGTGCTGTCCCTCTTTTGTTCGGGCTGATCCGAAAATTGACACGCAAGGGCCTATCCGGCTAAGTTTTTCAAACCCTTCAACCATTTCGGAAATAACTTTGAATATTTCCCAGGTGTCGTAGCTGATCGTTTCTGACCAGTTTTTTGGCAGGATGGATTGCTTGAGTTTTTCGATGTCTTCAGATTCCATAGTTCATATTTTTTCAAGAATTTCTTTCAGGTAAAGCGCCGTGAAGCTTGTCGGATGCCTGGCCACTTGCTCTGGGGTGCCCTGTACCAGCATCTGGCCGCCACGTTCCCCGCCTTCGGGCCCTAAGTCGACGATATAGTCGGCAACCTTTATCACCTCCATATTGTGCTCGATCACGAGCACGGTGTTGCCTTTCGCAACAAGTTTGTTCAACACGCACAGCAGCACTTTGACATCTTCGAAATGCAGTCCGGTAGTGGGTTCATCAAGGATATAGATTGTGTTCCCGGTATCGGTTTTGGAGAGCTCCGTGGCCAATTTTACACGCTGGGCCTCCCCGCCTGAAAGGGTGGTCGACTGCTGTCCAAGGGTGATATATCCCAGCCCGACTTCGTTGAGCGTGTTGATTTTGTGCACGATAAACGGGATATTCTCAAAAAAATCAACAGCCTGTTCGATGGTCATGTTAAGCACATCGTTGATCGATTTCCCTTTGAACCTGACCTCCAGGGTCTCCCGGTTATAGCGATGGCCCTGGCAGGTTTCGCAGGGCACATAGACATCGGGCAGAAAATTCATCTCGATCACCCGAAGCCCGGCGCCTTTGCAGGTTTCGCACCTTCCACCTTTTACGTTAAAGGAGAACCGGCCGGGAAGGTATCCCCTGATCTTCGACTCCGGCAGGCTGGAAAACAATTTTCTGATTTCATCAAATACCTTGGTGTAGGTGGCCGGATTTGACCGGGGGGTGCGCCCGATGGGCGATTGATCTATTTCGATGACTTTGTCGATGTGGCTTATGCCTTCGATGGAGGCATATGGCAGCGGCTTTTGATCTGACTTGTAGAAATGCTGGCTGAGGATAGGGTAGAGGGTTTCGTTGATAAGCGACGACTTTCCGCTGCCCGACAACCCGGTGATGCAGATCAGTGTGCCGAGCGGAAGTTTCAGGTCGACCTTGCGGAGGTTGTTTCCTGAAGCGCCTGTGAGTTTGAGAAACTTGCCGTTTCCTTTGCGCCGGATCTTCGGAACGTTGATTTTTCGTTTCCCGCTCAGGTACAGCCCGGTAAGATGACCATCCTGCATGATTTCCTGAGGCGTACCATGGGCGACTATTCTACCGCCATGCAGGCCTGCCCCCGGTCCGATGTCAATCACGTAATCAGCTGCCATGATGGTCTCCTGGTCATGCTCAACGACGATCACCGAATTCCCTGCGTCGCGAAGGCTTTTCAGGGCATGGATCAGCCGGAGGTTATCGTGCTGATGAAGCCCGATGCTGGGTTCATCGAGGATATAGAGCACACCGACCAGTTGTGATCCTATTTGCGTGGCCAGCCTGATCCGCTGGCTCTCGCCACCCGACAGGCTGCGTGCCGTGCGGTTCAGGGTGAGGTAACCAATGCCTACATCGAGCAGAAATTGTATCCTGGCCTTGATCTCGCGGATAATCTCATAGGCGATTTTTTGCCTGCGCTCGTCAAGAACTGAATAGAGCTGATCAAACCAGTCCGATAGGTTCACCAGGTCGGCATTGGCCAACTCTGATATGTTTTTTCCGCCTAGCCTGAAAAAAAGCGACTCCTTTTTAAGCCTGGCCCCATTGCATTCAGGACATGGTATCTTATTCATGAAATTGCTTACCCATTTCATGATGCCTGCCGGTGCTGCTTCAGTTTGCTGAGCGTTGATGAAACTCACGATCCCTTCAAAATTCAGTGCATAGCTGGAGGATACTCCCAGGTATTCATTTTTCACCCTGAAAACTTCATCAGAGCCGTTCAGTATTACATTGATGGCGTTTTCGGGAATCTCCGCAATAGGGGTGCTCAGGTTAAACCCGTATTTTTCGCCGATCGCTTCAATCTGTTTGAATATCCATGAATTTTTGAATTCACCGATTGGAACAATTCCACCTTTTTTAATGCTCTTCGAACGGTCGGGGATGATCTTGCTGATGTCTATTTCTGAAATAGTTCCCAGCCCGTTGCATTTCGGACAGGCACCATAGGGCGAATTGAAAGAGAATGAATTGGGCTCGGGCTCGTCATAGGAAATCCCCGAAGTGGGACACATCAGCAGGCGGCTGAAGTGACGGGCAATATCGGTCGCTTCATCGAGCACCATCATCACATCCTTCCCGTGGCGCATGGCCAGGCTTACGGATCCCGAGAGCCTTGTTTTAGACTGAGCCCCGACACTTACATGATCGATCACAATTTCGACATCGTGGATTTTATAGCGGTCAAGCTGCAGTCCGTGCGAAATTTCAGTCACCTCGCCATCGACGCGCACATTGAGGAACCCCTGCTTGCGTACCTGCTCGAACAACTCACGGTAATGTCCCTTGCGGCCTTTTACCACCGGGGCAAGCACGAGGATATCTTTGCCGGCATATTGCTCCAGGATCAGTTCAACGATCTGCTGTTCGCTGTACCTTACCATCTGCTCGCCGGTGATGTAGGAAAAGGCGTCGGCGGCTCGTGCAAAAAGCAAGCGGATGAAATCGTAGATTTCGGTGATTGTTCCGACTGTTGAACGGGGATTGCGGTTGGTCGATTTCTGCTCGATGGAGATCACCGGGCTGAGGCCGTTGATTTTATCCACATCAGGCCGTTCAAGGTTTCCTATAAACTGGCGGGCATAGGCGGAGAAGGTTTCCATATAGCGACGCTGGCCTTCGGCGTAAATGGTGTCGAAAGCCAGGGATGATTTGCCGCTCCCGCTCAATCCGGTGAATACCACCAGCTTATGCCTGGGTACGGTCAGGTCGATGTTTTTCAGGTTGTGAACCCGCGCGCCGAATACTTCAAGATTTTCTTCCACAATAATTTTGAAAAACGGCCCTGTTATTGAATGTCTTTGATTTTCAACGTATCGTGAAAAAATGTTCCCTGTTCTTGAATATTCTTCATCAGCGCGGAATAACTGATGGAACCCTCCATTGGGATCTTGAACGTATAAAATTTTTTCGACGGATTCGGCAACGTGTAATCCCTGATCCACGGATTCATTTCCCGGAGGATACGGTAGTTGACCGACATGGCCCTCGCGAATGCCGGCAGGTTGCGGATGCTGCTGTCAACCGTTACAAGGCGTGCCGGTATTTGTGGGTAGAAGTCCTGCTCCCGCAGCATAAAACCGTATTTTACCGGGTGGTTGTATATTTCCCTGATCGCCATGATGCGGAACACATAACGTGAAGTTTCATCATTCAGGAAGAGATCGTAATAGTTGCTTGTGCCTTGATTCTCCAGAGCCCGCTGCAGTCCGTCGATTCCCCGATTATAGGATGCCGCGACAAGGGTCCAGCTTTTGAATTTCTGATAACCCTCGTTAAAATAATCGCATGCCGCCTGGGTGGCTTTCTCCATGTTGTAGCGTTCATCAACCTTCTCATTGATCTCCAGCCCGTATTTCTGGCCTGTGGGCTTGATGAACTGCCAGTAGCCCTCGGCTCCCGCCGGAGAAACGGCGTTGATCAGGTTGCTTTCAGCCACTGCCAGAAATTTGAAATCATCCGGTATGCCGTTCTTCTTAAGGATGGGTTCAATCACGGGAAACCACCGGTTGGCGCGTTTGAACACCATAATGGAAGTGGAATGCATGAAGGTGCCTGCCAGGATCTCCCGTTCAAATGCCTCTCTCACATAATACAAGTCGAGCGGAGCCTCCTCCCCGGCAAAACTTGCCTTTGCAGGAACCTCCGGCGGAATGGCCTTCATGTGCCTGTAAAACAGGTTGCGGTAGTGAATATCCTGTTTCGTTACCGAAACGATTGCGCAAATTGAAACTGCGCCCAGCAGGAGGAGCCCGAGACCACTAAAAATATAATATGTTTGTTTCTTCATTTTTTACTTGTTTACCTGCTCACCTGTTTACTTGCAGGCCGAATTAAAACGGGCTCACGAACTCTTTAAACCCGGGTGAAAACCTGTCTTTTTCCGAAATCACCGGGTTTTCGATTCCCCATTTGATGTTGAGGAAAGGATCATTCCAGATAATGCTGCCTTCTGACCCTTTACTGTAAACATTGGTGCATTTGTAGAAGAAAACCGTATCGTCTTCAAGGGTGACAAATCCATGTGCGAATCCGGCCGGTATGTAGTACATTAATTTGTTTTCTCCTGAAAGAACGATGGATTCCCATTTTCCGTATGTCGGGGAATTTTTACGTATGTCCACCGCAACATCCAGCACCGAGCCGCGCATCACCCTTACAAGCTTGCCCTGTTCATAAGGCGGCGCCTGGAAATGCAGGCCCCGCAGCACCCCTTTTTTTGACTTTGATTCGTTGTCCTGTAGGAATTTCAGATCAAGCCCGACACCCAGGAACTTTTCAGCGTTAAATGATTCGAAAAAATATCCGCGGTCATCTGCAAATACATCCGGCCGGATAACCAACAAGCCATTTAACGGAGTTTTAACAATTTCCATTCTTGTAAATTTAATTATTCATTGCCTGCATTGCCTGCATTTTTTTCATTGCCTGCATTGTCTTAAAGGTGAACACATTCATTGTATGCCACCGCCACTGCCTCCATGATCGCCTCACTCATGGTCGGGTGGGGGTGAACGGCTTCGATGATCTCCTTGCCGGTGGTTTCAAGCTTTCGCGCAACCACCACCTCCGCGATCAATTCTGTTACATTTTCACCAATCATATGTGCGCCCAGCCATTCGCCGTACTTTGCATCGAAGATCACCTTGACAAATCCATCGCGTGCTCCTGCAGCCGAGGCTTTTCCTGAAGCGGTGAAGGGGAATTTCCCGACCAGGATGTCATGCCCGGCATCCCTGGCGGCTTTTTCAGTCAACCCTACCGAAGCAATCTCCGGGTGGGTGTAGGTACATCCCGGGATGTTGCCGTAATCGAGCGGTTCAACATTCCTACCGGCGATTTTTTCCACGCAGATGATCCCTTCGTGCGAAGCAACATGCGCAAGCGCCGGGCCCTTCACAACATCACCGATGGCATAATAGCCGTCGACACTGGTTTTATAGAACTCGTCCACGACGACTTTGCCACGATCGGTGCTGATGCCGGTCTCTTCGAGGCCAATGCCTTCAATATTGGTGGCAACGCCCACGGCCGAAAGAACGACGTCGCACTCGATCGCCTCGTCGCCTTTTTTGGTCTTGATGGTCACCTTGCAGCCAACACCTGATGTGTCGACCGATTCGACCGAAACTCCGGTCAGTACCTTCATGCCCGACTTTTTAAAGGAGCGTTCCAATGCTTTCGACACCTCTTCATCCTCAATGGGAACGATGTTCGGGAGAACTTCGATGAGCGTGACGCTGGTGCCGATTGACTGGTAAAAATAGGCGAATTCCGACCCGATGGCGCCTGATCCGACGACTACCATTGATTTTGGCTGTGCCAGCAACGTCATAGCTTCGCGGTAGCCAATGATTTTTTTGCCATCCTGGGTGAGATTTGGCAGTTCGCGCGAACGGGTGCCGGTTGCCAGGATGATATGATTTGCAGAATATTCGGTTTTTGCACCGGCATCATCGGTAACTTCCACGATGTTACCCGGTTTTACTTTGCCAAATCCCTGCAGATGCTCAACTTTGTTTTTCTTGAACAGGAACTGAATTCCTTTGCTCATCTGGTCGGCCACTTCGCGGCTGCGCCTGATGATGGCCGGAAAATCGGCACTGGGTTCGCCTGCGACAATTCCATAATCTCTGGCATGTTTAAGGTATTGGAACACGCTGGCGCTTTTCAGCAGCGCTTTTGTTGGGATGCATCCCCAGTTGAGGCAAATTCCGCCCAGTTCTGCCCGTTCAACAACAGCAACCCTGAAACCCAGCTGGGCTGCACGGATGGCAGCAACATATCCGCCCGGACCGCTGCCAATGACAATGATATCGTAGTTCATAATGTTCGTTTTTTTGGAATCGGCAAAGATACAAAAATCCAGTGTGATAAGACAGCCAGGTAAGGCATATTCCTGGTAGGCCCAATCCCACTCACACTGGGGAAGAGATTGAATGACATATTGCTCATGGAATGCTCCGGCTGGATTTTATCTGTTCTTCCCCTGGTTTTTCTCAACACAATAGTCTCAGCAGGCACATTAGAAATCACAATAGGAGTTGTTTAATACTCTTTTGGTAGTCGTGCAAAAAGGTCGGTCACTTTCAAGTAATCCTTGCTCACAATTCCCTGTGAACCTCAATCGCAGAGCCAATTATGCTCCGAGTCAAGTCATTCAAAAATTTCTGTGTTTTCATCTTTATCCGAATTCATTTCTATTGTGATTTCTAATGTGCCTGCTGAGACTATTGTGGTAAAAAAAACACTTCCATCGTCCACAATTGCACAGACTACTGTTTAATCGTCAATCCTGCAAAAAGTCAATTGATTGTTAACAAGTTTATATTGTCAATGTTCTTCAAATATACAGCAGTGAGGCTCAAAAATACCAGGGTATTGCAGCGCTGAAAACAGGAAGAATAACCGGTTTGTGCATGGTCTATTGATTGCGGTATAGATATCAAGGATATTTCGTAAATATATTCCTGGCGGTAGTTATAGGTCAGATTTTTTTCCAGGGCAATACAGTCGAAATTTTGTAATTCTGAAAGAATCGCCCAGACTTATAAAGATACAGCAATATCAGTTTACCTGCAATATTTTTTTGATTTAATGCGATTTGACAAAAAAAGATTACATTTGCATAACAAAATCAAGAGGAATAAATGGCCCATTATAGGGTAGCGGCCGGCAATCCGGCATAACCATAAATCCAAATCCGATGAAGACAAAATATATTTTACTGATAATCATGTTGTTGTCATTTACAATGGCCAATGCGCAATGGAAATACCCGACCACCAAAAAAGTGGATTCAACCGACACCTATTTTGCTGTAACCTATCATGACCCTTATCGTTGGCTTGAAAATATCGATCAGCCTGAAGTGGAAGCCTGGTTCAAAGCACAAGCCGATTATACCAATTCCATCCTCAACAACCTGAATGGGAGAGATGAACTGATCGCCGAGTGGAAGAAACTCGACAAACTTCAACCCCCGAGGATAGGTTCCATCAGTTATGAAAATGGCAGGGTATTTTACCGGAAGAGAATGCCCGGTGAAATCGTTGGGAAGCTATATTGCCGGGAGGGTATCAGCGGGAAAGAGGTGTTGCTATTCGCCCCCCTGAATTACATCAAGGGAAAAACACTGACCATGGATGCAGCCGTTCCCAGCTTTGACGGGAAAATGATTGCCATCGGGTATTCGCAGGAGGGTGCAGAGGTGTCGACCATCAGCTGTATGAAATGGATGGAGTTCAGCATGTTGTTCCCGGAACAAAGTACCCGGCGGTAATATGCGTCGGAGGCTGGAACGATCCGCGGGTGGTTGCCTGGGAACCCGGCAAATTTGCAGCAGCCATGCAACATGCCTCCACGTCAGGCAAGCCGGTGTTAATGAAGGTGAATTATGACAACGGACGTTTTACGGAGGACAGGAGCGTGACCTATGCGAATTTTGCAGACCAGTTTGCTTTCATTATGTGGCAATGCGGGCATCCGGGGTTTCAGATGAAACAATAGATCAAAATGCAAAATGCAATATGCAAAATGCAAATCTCAAACTGAAAAATCTAAGATTGTAGAACCTGCCATATTTCTTGCACTTTAATTTCCAGGGGTAACCTGCCGTCGATCCAGTGAATCTTCATTCCCTGCCGTTCCATGCGGCGGAACCAGGTCATTTGGCGCTTGGCAAACTGGCGGATGGCGATGTTCAGATCGGCAAGGAGGTTGTCACGCGTAATTTTCCCGGTCAGGTAAAGTGTCACGAATTTATACTCCAGGCCATATCTCATGAGCCTCTCCGGGCTGATGCCGCTGACGATAAGTTGTTCTACCTCTGCGATCATTCCGTGGTTCAGACGGTATTCGAGCCGGGAAAAAATCCGGGCTTTCACCAGTCCGCGGGGATAACTTATGCCAAAAATCGTAGATTCTATTGTTGGGAAGCCATGGCTCCCTGCAGCATCTGCGTTGGGGGCAGCGACGCCGGCAACCCTGGCCTTTTCAGCTGAACGGGCTACCAGTATGGCTTTCAGGAGCCGGCTGCGGTCCTCAGAGTCGGTGATGTTATGCAGTGTTTTGTGCGATTTCAGGATGCCGGCAAGTTCGTCATCCGGTTTATCCCGCAGCCGCGCTGAATATTCGTCGTCGTTTTCACTTTTTGCAAGCCGGTATCCTTTCAATATGGCTTCAAGGTACATGCCTGAGCCGCCGCATAGGATCGGCAACCGTTTCCTGCCAAGGATATCATGGTAAACTGCCAGGAAATCTTTCTGGTACTCAAAAATGTTGTACTCATAACCAGGTTCAACAATGTCGATGAGATGACAGGGAACCTGGGTGCCGCCAACAAGGTAATCATCATAATCCTTTCCGGTTCCGATGTTCATGCCCCGATATACCTGGCGCGAGTCGGCGCTGATCACTTCTCCGTTAAGTTCATAGGCCAGCCTGGCTGCGAGTGCAGTCTTGCCGGTTGCCGTTGGTCCAAGGATGGTTAGCAAATTGCCTGCATTACTTATCAAGTTCCTCATACACCGAATTCATACTCTTGTATTCAGGCACCATCTGTTTCATCTTCCGGATGATGTCGAAATTTGAGCTGGCCGGCACCATGGAGATGAGGTCTTCGATGTCGTTCCGGATATCGCCGAGGCTGAAATCACGCACTTTGGCAGTCAGGATCAGCGGGTGATGTGTCGGGATAGTGCTTTCCTCCACGTTGAGCAGCTCTTCGTAGAGCTTTTCGCCGGGTCGCAGCCCGGTGTATTTTATTTGTATATCCTTGCCGGGGATGAGCCCTGAAAGCTGGATCATTTTCCTGGCAAGGTCGATGATCCTGACAGATTTACCCATGTCAAAGATGAATATTTCTCCACCATTGCCGCAGGCTCCGGCTTCAAGTACCAGTTGGCACGCCTCGGGGATGGTCATGAAAAAGCGTGTCACTTCCGGGTGGGTGATGGTGACCGGGCCTCCCTTTTCGATCTGGCTGCGGAAGAGCGGGATTACGGAGCCATTTGAGCCCAGCACGTTTCCAAAACGGGTGGTGATAAACCGTGTACCGCCGTCCTTATCGAGGGCCTGGGTGTAGATTTCGGCGATGCGTTTGGAGGCTCCCATCACATTGGTTGGGTTCACAGCTTTGTCGGTAGAGATCATGATGAATTTTTTCACGCCATATTCCAACGACAAATCGGCAATGGTGCATGTTCCCCTGATGTTGGTGAGCACTGCTTCGGCCGGGTTGCTTTCCATCATGGGCACATGTTTGTAAGCAGCGGCGTGGTAGACCATGTCGGGGCGGAAGGTGTCGAAAATCCTGCGCATGCGGGCCTCATTGCCGATGTCGCACAGGATGAACTCGGCATGGGATCCGCGGTTGTATTCAGGTGTTTCGAGTTCGAGGTAATGAAGCGGGGTTTCGGCCTGGTCGATGAGGATCAGTTGCCGCGGTGCAAAGCGGGCGATCTGGCGCACAATTTCGCTGCCGATCGAGCCGGCTGCACCGCTCACAAGGATTGCCTTGCCTGTAATCTCCTGTGCAATCAGCTTTTCATCCAGTTTGATCTCGTCGCGTTCGAGCAGGTCTTCGATGTTGATCTTTTTGATCTGGTTAAAACTCAGCTCCCCATTGATCCATCTGATCATGGGAGGCACGGTGAGTACTTTGGTGTCGTAGGTGAGGCATTGGTCAACCAGCTCCTGTTTCTTAAGCGGATCAAAATGCATGATGGCCAGGATGACCTGGGCAACAGATTTGGTTGTCAGCAGGTTGTTTAGTTTTGCAGGACTGAGGATGTCGACCCCTTCCAGTTTTTTTCCTTGCTTGTTGCTATTGTCATCGAGAAATGCGAGCACTTTATACTTTGTGCCGGCATCGCGGTCGAGGGTTCGTTTTGCGGTGATCCCCGCCTCCCCGGCGCCATAGATCACCACATTCACTTTTTCGCGTTCGGACTGGCTGAGTTCCAGGAAGGCCATTTTGACGATAAGCCTGAAGGTGATCATCCCGAAGGAGGTGGCCAGGAAATCGATGATGACAATGGAGAATGGAATATAGAAATGACCGCCCATGAAGTAAAAGGTGATCACGTTGGTGATTGCGAAACAGGTGCTTCCGCCAAGAAGTGTGCCAAGCACCCGGAGGGCATCACCGGTGCTGGTGTACCTTATAATCCCGGCATAGGATCGCGCAATAACGAAACTCGCCGATCTGATCAGCGCCACGTAAAGTACGATCTGTGGCAATGGTTTCAGGTAATCGGTTGGGATGACAAAGTTGAATCGCAGCAGGTAGGAAATTAAAAAAGATGAAACTGCGATGGAGAGGTCGATCACAAAGATGACCCAGCGTGGAGTATTTTCTTTGGTTATAAACACGCGTCAAATTTAAAAATAATTCGCCTGAACATATGAACAATTGCCGTAAAATATGAACATTCGGCATTTCAATGTGCAATTTTCCCTACTTTTGTGCCGTTAATAACATGTTATGAAAAACACAGCATTTACAAAGTATCACGAAGCACTGGGCGCCAAGATGGTGCCGTTTGCTGACTACAACATGCCGGTGCAATACGAAGGTATCAATGCCGAGCATGAAGCGGTTCGGAAAGCTCTTGGCGTTTTTGATGTTTCACACATGGGAGAATTCTGGGTGAAGGGGCCTAAAGCGCTTGATTTTATCCAGTGGGTCACCTCAAATGATGCGTCAAAACTGGTACCCGGAAAGGTGCAGTATTCCTGTTTCCCGAATGATACCGGGGGCATTGTGGATGACCTGCTGGTATACATGGTCGATGACCTTACCTACCTGCTTGTGGTGAACGCAGCCAACATAGACAAGGATTGGTCGTGGTGCAACCGGCAGAACAAGATGGGCGCAACATTGTACAATGCCTCTGATGAAATTGCACAGTTGGCCATCCAGGGTCCGCTGGCGCTGAAGGCCATGCAAAAGCTGACCGGTACCACCGTAACCGACATGGAATATTATACATTCAAAAAGCTCACGTTTGCCGGCGTTCCCGATGTTCTGTTCGCCACGACGGGCTACACCGGGTCGGGCGGATGCGAAATTTATATGGCCAATGAAGACGCCCCGAAAATATGGGAGGCTGTTTTCGAAGCAGGGGCCGAATTCGGCATCAAGCCCATCGGCCTGGCTGCCCGCGACACCCTGCGCCTTGAGATGGGCTATTGTCTTTACGGCAATGACATCAACGACACCACCTCGCCCATCGAAGCCGGATTGGGCTGGATTACGAAATTCACTGATTATAAAGAATTTATCAATAAAGCCGCTTTGCTGAAGCAGAAGCAGGAAGGAACTGCCCACAGGCTGGTGGGGTTTGAAATGGTCGACAAGGGAATTCCCCGTCATGAATATGAAATAACAGATCTGCAGGGCAATAAAATCGGAGAAGTTACGTCTGGTACAATGGGCCCTTCAGTGAAAACACCGATCGGGATGGGCTATGTTCCGGCTGGCTTGTCGAAGGAAGGAAGCGAGATTCACATTAAAATCAGGGACAAGATATTGAATGCGCGGGTGGTGAAGTTCCCGTTTTATAAGGGGTAAATCGTGAATCGTGAGTAAATCATAACACTAATTTTTAATGATATGTCAGAAATAACCAGTAAAATGAAATCAATTCCTTGGCAGCGTATGATGTTCATCCTGCTGATGACGCTCATGGTGGCAGGCGCCGACAGTTGCAAATCGTCGGGAAAGCTATCAAAGAAGGAGCGCAAGGCGCAGATAGAACAGGCCAAAAGGCAATTGCAGCCGATCATAAGCGGCACATCCACCCTGTCGTATGATGAGCAGAAGCGGATTGTGGGCGAGATCATGGACAAGAATTTGAACGACCCTATTCTCAACGACATGATCATCCAGGCACAGCAGAAGCTGAAGAACCTGCTGGCCGAGCAAACGCAGGCCAAAGCACAGAAAGTTGATGTTGCGAGGGCGACATTGTATGACCTTCTGCTGAACAAGGACAACAAATCGGCAGATGAACTTGAGAAAGAGCTCAACGCCATTAAAAAGCAGAACCTGGGAGATTCGGAAATCGACGAACTCATTGCCAGGCTGGAGAAAAAAATCGAGGAGATGCGGTCGGGCGGCAGCAATCTGCCGGTAAAGGCACAATTGGAAAATGCGTTTACCACCATAGCCAACTCTGCCAAAACAGGAAACCTCACCCAGGCCGACAACACCATCCAGAAAACGCTTCAATTCTTTTCTTCGGACGATGCACCTGTTCTGATTATCATCAGCCGTGAAGGTTCAACGGTCGACTACGACAAGCCCACCACCATCAAACGTTACCTGAACCTGATCAAGGATACCAAGGCCAGCAAGAATGACATTGATGCCATTATGACTGATGCCTCCGGAAAAATCAAAGAACTCGATTTAATTAAAAAATAACTATTATGAGAAAGACACTTTCATTGATCTTACTGGCCACGCTGCTCACGGTATCGTACCGGGTTGCTGCCCAGGATAACCTTTCCCCCCAGCGTAAACAGGCTATCGACAGCCTTGCCCTTGAAAAGGTGCGTGATTTGAGTAAATACATCAGCATCATCGGCGACAAAAAAACTCCGTGGTCTGATGCCCAGCGTGTAATTGAACGGGCCACCGAATTGTTTATGGAAAACAGCGAGATCGGTGTTTCGTCACTGGGCAAGCAGGATGTGAACTACTACAAGGTGCGTGAATATTTCGATCGCCTGATGCAGCTCAATTACGACCGGGTTACCATCGACTGGTACAAGATCCAATACGTGAGTGACCTTGTTCGCCAGCCTGACGGCACCTATGTTGGCGTGATCACCATTTACCAGCGTTTTCAGGCATACGACAAGGAAAAGGGACTTGTGTATGAAGATACTACCAAGAAGGATATCACGGTTTATGTAAAACGCAAGGAGACCCAGATCGGCGGCCGCCTCATCGGCTTCTGGGATGTAATGCTCGGTGATATCAGGGTTAAAGAGACCTCTAAATAATGAGACACATCACATGGATGGTATTATTATGGTTGCCATTTACCTGTTTTTCCCAGGGATCGATCGGTTCGCTGACTGGCGATGAATCGGTGTTCTATGCCCAGACGAAGCAGGTAAACCAGTTCTTCCTGAGGTTCAACGGGGAGGAGGATGTGCAGGGGAAGCGCTACTATCCGGGCAATCCGGGGTACCGCGACCTGAAGGCACGCAAACGATACCTGAACATGCTGTTCGACAATTCAAGTCCTGTGATCAGCGCTGACACAAAATTTGTTTTTATCGACGACGCGCTGAATAAAAAGAATCCTGCATTTCTTGATTTTTATACAAAGGGGTGGTTTGCCGAGGTGGCAGCCTCCTTTTTGTACAAAAAGGAGAAGGTGAACATCATCCTTTACCTTAAGATCGAAAAACAGTATGACGGTTATAAATGGGTGATCTCAAATGTATATTTCGACCGGTTTCAGTCATGGTTCACCCATCTGAACGACACGGTGAACCTGAAATATTTCATTCATCCGATGAGCCATGAACTTGACTTTATGAACCTTCATAAAGCGTTCAGGGAGCCGGAAAACCTCGATTATTATTTTGAAAAGGGATATGTACCTGACATGACAGCCCTTTTTGTGATGGAAATGAAGAATGAAAATCTCAGTTTTGTGGCTGTGAACAATGTCAAATTTCATGTTTTCCAGGTTCCGAACTGGTACTTTGAACTCTCCTGGTTCAACCGGAACAGTGCAAATTCAGGCTGGCTCATCTCCAATGTGCTCCGCGTTAACGACAGGGAAAAGAGCGATCTGATGCGGAATTACACACACATAAATTAAGCCTTTATGAAGAAAATTTTCATCCTGCTGTTCCTGGCGCTTTTCGCCGGCGTTCTTGCTTTATCGGCACAATCATCCTCAACCAAGCCCGCAGCGAAGAAAACCAGCCAGGGCAGTCAGAAAAAAACAGGAGCCTCTTCGAAAAAGAAAACCGGCACAAAGGTCAAGACAGACGATGGAAAGCTGAAGGCAGGGCAGATTGCTGTTAACAAGATCGATACATTTAAACTGCAGGTCACACCGTTGATCAAGTTCTTTGAGAGTTCACTCAATTTCCTGGCTGATCCGCGCAACCCGGTAAACGAAAAGCAGACGATCCTGTCGCAAAGCTACCTGAAGTGGTGCTGGGATGAAGAGGTGCAGATAGAGGATGACCTGGATGAAAACCGCCTGGTGCCTCTCAATAAAGATATGCCTGCCTACCTGAGTGATGTGAGCTTCTTTTTCAAGAGTGCAAAATTCAACTACTCTGTGCAGGATATAAGTGTGGAGGCCGGCCAGGACGGCCTTACCTATTTCAAGGCAACCGCCAACCGAAATCTCAGGGGCATCAACCTGAATGGCGACTCGGTAAATTCAAACAAGGTGAGGTACCTTGAGATGAACTTCGATTCTGTGAAACAGCAAATGAAGATCGTGAGCGTTTATACAACAAAACTCAATGAAAAGGATGATATGCGAAACTGGTGGAACGGGCTTTCGCATGAATGGAAGGTGATTCTCGCCGGCGACATGAAGCTTGAAGGCAGTTTACCGATGGCTCAGATCGACAGTTTCAACGATTCAGTTGCAATGGTCGGCGCACAGCGCACTTCCATCATGGGGTCGGAATTTTACAAGTTCCTCGGCGAGATTGTTCACGCCGGCAGTGTTGATTTGTCTGGTAAGTCAGCCATCAGCAGCCTTGAACCCCTGAATAAACTATCGGGACTGACAGAGGTGAATATTTCCGGAACAGGGGTGACTGACCTTATGCCCCTGCGAAACCTGAATAAACTCGAGATCCTTGACATCTCGCATACCGGGGTGTCCATACTCGAACCCTTGCATTATTGCAGCAACCTGAACCAGTTGCGCCTGAGAGGGACACCTGTAACCGACATATCGGTCATTCCGCTCTTTACCTCCCTCAGCACACTTGACCTCAGTGCAACAAAGGTAACGTCGCTGGATGCCATCAGAGAGATGACCATGATCAAAGACCTGCGCATTGACCATACATCTGTCAGGGATATTTCTCCATTGTCAGCCATGGTCAGCCTCGAAATGCTGAATATCTCATCCACTTTGGTTGATAACCTCGACGCCTTGAAAGGACTGGCTAACCTCAAGATACTTCTGTGCGACAGTACTGGCATCAGCAGCCTGGCGCCTTTGGAAAACATGTCAAAGCTGCAACGTGTTTATTGCAATAACACCGGCATCAGTCAAAAGGAGGCGCTGGTATTCCTGAAGAAACATCCCGGAACCTCTCTTGTATATGCATCGAAGGAGCTGGAAGCATGGTGGAAGGGCATGACCCCCGAATGGCAGAACCTGTTCAACTTTTACCTGAAGTTCGACAATCAGCCAACTACCGAACAACTCCACCAACTCGCACTGCTCGACAGCATAAACATTATCGGCCGCATGACAGTAACCACCCTGGCCCCGCTAAGCAAGCTGATCCTGCTGCGAAACCTGCAGTGCCAGAGCACCGGTATTACCTCACTGGATCCGTTGAAAGATTTAACCGAGTTGAAGGTGCTGAATGCCTCCAATACCAAGGTTGCGGATTTAAAGCCATTGTCAGGGATCGCAGGGCTTGAAATACTGAATGTTGACAATACCCAGGTGGCAGACCTCAGCCCCTTGTACGGGTTGTCAAAACTGCAATTTGTTTTTGCCGATAATACGCCGGTAGATGTGAAGGAGGCGGATAAATTTGCTGAGAAAAATGCGGGCTGCCTGGTGGTTTTTCAGACTTTCGAAAATACAGAATGGTGGAGTGGGCTCAGCCAGGCCTGGAAAGATGTGCTGCTGCAACAGGTTGACCTGAAGAAAACTCCCGATAAAATCGAACTTCAGCAGATTGCAGGCCTTACAAAGGTCTCTTTTTCGGAGAATTTTCAGATTTCCGACCTGTTGCCGCTGCAGCATTTAACCCGTTTGACCGAACTACAGTTCTCCGGAACTTCAATAGCAAAACTGGATCCGGTGATGCGCATGACGAAACTGCATGTTCTCCGCTGTCAGAAGAACCCGGTTATTGATCTTACACCAGTTACAGGGTTGCCAAACCTCACTGAACTTGATTTCTCCAATACCCAGGTCGAAGAACTGTTAGCGCTGCAGAACATGATGCAGTTGGAGGTTCTGAAGTTCAACGGAACGCAGGTGAAAAACATGAAATACCTGGAAAAGCTGGTCAACCTGAAGGTGCTGGAGTTTTACAACACGCGGGTCGGCAATGTAGATGTGCTGGATGGCATGAGCAAACTGGAGTCGGTAAAGATGTTCAATACGAAAGTTTCGGCCAAACGTGTGGACAAGCTCAAGGCTTTGCATCCAAAATGTGAAATCGTTTTTTATTAACGGATATGGAAATGAAGGCAGAAAATGTCCGTTGCATTGAGGTTTGTTTCACCCCGAAACTCTTTTCTGAGATACAGGTTAAAGAGCATTATATTGTTGTACTGGTCGACATTTTGCGGGCCACCACCTCCATATGTGCTGCGTTCGAGAATGGAGTGAAAGTCATTCTGCCGGTTGCAACCCTCGGGGAGGCAAAGGCCATGAAGGATCGTGGCTTCCTGGTTGCATCAGAACAGGATGGTAAAAAACTCGACTTTGCCGATTTCGGAAATTCTGCTTTTAATTTTTCCCGGGAGACCATCGGGGGAAAGACGCTTGTTTACTGCACCACCAACGGAACACGGGCGCTTGAAATCGCCAAAAACGCGGAGAAGATCGCCATCGGGGCATTTATTAATCTTACGGCACTGACTGTATGGCTGACCGGCCAGGATAAAAATGTGGTCATCCTTTGTTCTGGCTGGAAGAATAAATTTTGCCTGGAAGACACGATCTTTGCAGGGGTCCTTACCGAAAAATTATTAAAAACCAGGCGTTTCTCAACGAATTGCGACTCAGCGGCAGCGGCAATGGACCTATGGAGCCTTGCAAGTCCCGACGTCATGGGGTATATTGAAAAGGCCGCTCACCGCCACCGCCTGAAAAAACTGGAACTGGATGATGTGATCCCGTACTCCTTTGCCATCGATTCAACCGAAGTAGTGCCTGTATATGCCTCAGGAAAGATAACCAATGCACAATCAAACACCCCGACACATGAGAATATTTAGCACCATGCTTATGATATCAGTTACAATGACAGCTTTATCATCACCGCAATCAGAGAAGAAAATAAAGGGGGAAGGGCGGGAAAATTTTAAATTTTTAACAGAGCAGTTCGCCGATTCAAAGATCCTGCGTTACCAGGTTCCCGGGTTTGAAAAGCTGACACTTAAGCAACAAACACTGGTCTATTACCTGAGCCAGGCGGCGCTTTGCGGCAGGGATATTACCTACGATCAGAATTATAAGTCGAACCTGCTCATCCGAACCACGCTGGAAACCATATTCCGCGATTACACCGGCGACAGGAACAGCATTGATTTTAAGGAGCTTGTTGTTTATCTCAAACGGGTTTGGTTTTGCAATGGCATTCATCATCATTATTCCACGGATAAGTTTTTTCCCGGTTTTCCGCAGGCGTATCTTGCAACATTGGTTGATAAAACCCCGGTTAAGGCTCTTCCTCTTGTGAAAGGGCAGACAAAAGAGCAGTTTGTCGCTGAAATCACCCCGCTGATATTCAGCCCAGATATTGCCTCCAAACGGGTGAGCCTCGATCCTTCCGGCGACATGGTGCTGAATTCCGCATCCAATTTTTATGATGGGGTAAATCAGCAGGAGGCGGAGGAGTTCTATGCCAGCCTGAAGAAAGCGGCTAAAAAGAATAAGCAGGACACCTTGGTTTCATTTGGCCTTAATTCAAAACTTGTCAGGGAAAATGGGCAGATTGTGGAAAAAACCTATAAAATCGGCGGATTATACAGCCCTGCCATCGAGCAAATCATTGCCTGGCTTGAAAAAGCGCTAACCGTTACTGAAACGCCGGAGCAGGCCGACGCGGTGAGGAAGCTGGTCAGCTACTACCAGACAGGCGACCTGAAAACATGGGATGAATACAATATTGCGTGGGTGAAAGACCTGAACTCGCTGGTTGACTTTGTCAACGGTTTTATTGAAGTCTACGGCGACCCGATGGCCATGAAAGGTTCCTGGGAATCGATTGTCAATTTCAAGGATGTTGAGGCCACGAAACGCACAGAGATCCTCAGCTCCAACGCACAGTATTTTGAGGATCACTCTCCGGTGGCCCCGGAATATAAAAAGAAGAAAGTCAAGGGTGTTACCGCGAAGGTGATCATTGCAGCCCAGTTGGGAGGGGAATGCGATCCGACGACCCCGATCGGCATCAATCTTCCGAATGCAAACTGGATCAGGAAGGATTACGGTTCGAAGTCGGTGACCATCGACAACATCACCTATGCTTACGACCAGGCTGCCCAGGGCAACGGGTTTCTCGAAGAGTTTGCTTATTCAAAGGAGGAAATGGAACGTTCGAGGGCTTACAGTCACCTGGCCGGTAACCTTACCACCGACCTGCATGAGTGCCTCGGGCATGGTTCAGGCCAGTTGAATAAGGGAGTTGGGGCGGATGCGCTGAAGAATTATCATTCAACCATCGAGGAATCACGGGCCGATCTTTTCGCCCTGTATTATATCAAAGATCCCGTGATGGTCAAATTCGGGCTGGTTCCCGGCGATGAGGTGGCGAAAGCAGAATACGACAGCTATATCCGGAACGGCCTGATGACGCAGCTCGTCCGCATCCAGCCTGGCAAAACCATCGAGGAGTCGCACATGCGCGACAGGGCGCTCATTTCTCACTGGGTGTTTGAAAAGGGAATGGATAAAAAGGTCATAGAAAAAGTTACCCGCGACGGGAAGACCTATTTTAAAATCAATGACTATGATGCCCTGAGGGTTCAATTTGGCGAACTGTTGAAAATTATACAGCAAATAACCTCGGAAGGGGATTATGATGCAGCGGGCGAATTGGTTCAGGCCTATGCCGTAAAGGTTGACCCTGAACTGCACAAGGAGGTACTGGAGCGGTACGCAAAGTTGAATATTGCGCCTTATACCGGGTTCATCAATCCAGAGTATTCCCTGGTTAAGAAAGGGGATGCCATAACCGGTGTAAAAATCAGCTACCCCGACGATTTTACCACGCAGATGCTGAACTATTCAAAAAACTATTCATTTTTACCGGTACGATAGCCTATGTGGAAAGCCCGGCTGAAGTTGAATTTTATTTTCCTGTTTATCCCGGTTTTGTTCTCCATGGGACAACAGCAATACCCGAAGAACTACTTTTGCTCACCGGTCAGTTTCACGGTGTCGCTGGCCGGATCGTTTGGTGAGATCCGCAGAAACCATTTTCATTCAGGAATTGATATCCGTACGGGAGGTGTGCAGGGAAAACCCGTGTATGCCATTGCCGACGGATATGTTTCGCGTGTGAACATTTCGCCGGGCGGTTTTGGCAAGGCCTTGTATATCACCCATCCCAACGGATATACTTCACTTTATGCCCACCTGAGGAATTACGGCGGTGCCATCGCAGGATGGGTAAAGGCACAGCAGGTTAAAAAGGAGTCATTTGCCCTGGATACAGAGGTTCCCGAGGGAGCCCTGAAGGTTAAAAAAGGCGAGCTGATCGCCTTTTCCGGGAATTCCGGCGCATCAGGAGGGCCGCATCTTCATTTCGAAATCCGCGATGCAAAAACCCAGGAGATCATCGATCCGCTTGATTTCGGATTCATGAAGGCTGACGGCATTCCGCCTAAGATCGCGTGGGTGAAGATATACCCCTTAGGAGAAAACTCGATGGTCAACTTTTCCGATAAGGCTGCACTTATACCGGTCGCAGGTTCCGGAGGTAATTTCAGACTGAAAATGGAGGATACCGTGAAAGTTTCAGGAAACATCATCTTTGGCATTGAAACATCCGATAATGCCGAAGGAGGACTGAAAACCGGTGTGCATGTCATTGAACTGACGGTGGATGGAGAAAAGGTGTTTTCCCAGAACATTGAGCGGTTTGCATTCGCCGAAACGCGCTATGTGAACAGCCTGATGGACTACCCGGCCTTTGTGCAGAACAAACGCAAGATTCAGCGGTCGTATGTGGCTCCCAACAATAAGCTGGATATTTATTCGGGATTGAAAAACAGGGGAATCCTGAATTTCCAGGATTCGAAGACACATAAAATTCAATATGTGGTGAAGGATGCCTTCGGAAATCCTGCAACACTGGTGTTTTATGTAAGAAGCCACCCGCCGGCCAATTTGGGCGGACGGCAAAATAATGTCGAGCAAAAGAATAATCAGGTACTTACATATAAGACCGACAATCACTTTGAGCGGTCAGGCCTGAAATTTGAGGTTCCCGGAGAGGCTCTGTATGATGATCTCCCCTTTGAGTATTCGGTCACTTCACCGGTGATGGGGTCATATGCCGGTGTTCACCACCTTCAAAATCAATACACTCCGCTTCATACATGGTGCTTATTGTCGATCAAGACTGACAACCTGCCCAAAAACCTGGAATCAAAGGCAGTAATCGTTGCTGTTTCGTCGGGAAATAAATTTGCAGCCAAGGGGGGCACCTGGGAAAACGGATGGATTACCTGCAAAATTCGCGATTTCGGCAATTACACCGTGACGACCGACACAGAACCTCCTGTGATCAAGGCAGTCAATGTCTTTCCGAAAAAAAAAGTTGCAAAGCAATCTTCCATCCTGGTGAAAATTTCCGACAACCTTGCCGGGATCAAAACTTACCGGGGAACGCTCAACGGCAAATGGATCCTGATGGACTATGATGAGAAAAACCGGCTTCTCTCTTACGCATTCGATGAAATGATGAAGCCGGGAAAGAACCTGTTTGTGCTCACGGTGACCGATGCAGTAGGGAATTCATCCCGTTATGAGGCGAACCTGATCCGTTGAATTTCGACCTGATTTATATATATTTGCATCATGCAAGAGACCATTCTGATTCTGGATTTCGGTTCACAGTACACGCAGCTTATTGCACGGCGGGTGCGTGAACTGAATGTGTATTGTGAAATTCACCCGTTCAATAAAATCCCGGTTTTAGATCAACAGATCATGGGGGTGATCCTTTCCGGCAGTCCCTATTCGGTGAGGGATGTCAACGCCCCGGTTCCCGATCTCACAGGCATCAGGAATAAGATGCCTCTCCTGGGCGTTTGCTATGGTGCACAGTACCTTGCTCAATCTTCAGGAGGGGTGGTTGCCCCGTCGAAGATCAGGGAATATGGCCGTGCCAACCTCTCATCCATGGATGAAAACAGCGACCTGATGCACGGAATGTCGCAGGGCACCCAGGTGTGGATGTCGCACGCCGATACCATATTGAGCGCTCCGGCGAACTTTAAAGTGATAGCAAGCACTTCCGACGTGCTTTATGCCGGATTCAAGGCAGATGACGAGCCTACCTATGGAATACAGTTCCACCCGGAGGTATATCATACAGCCGAAGGCCTGACGTTGCTGAAGAACTTCGTGGTTGGCATATGTGGCTGCCACCAGTCGTGGACCCCCGAGTCGTTCGTGGAGACTGCGGTTGCCGGGTTGAAGCAAAAGCTTGGCAGTGACAAGGTTGTGCTTGGCCTTTCCGGGGGGGTTGACTCTTCGGTAACAGCGATGCTGCTTCACAAGGCCATCGGGAAAAACCTCTACTGCATCTTCGTCGATAACGGCCTCCTCCGAAAGAATGAGTTTGCCAACGTGCTTGAGCGTTATAAATCCCTCAACCTCAATATAGCCGGGGTGGATGCACGTGATCTGTTCATCGACGCATTGAAAGGTGTGATTGATCCAGAACAAAAGCGCAAGATCATCGGCAGGACCTTTATCGAAGTATTTGATGCCGAAGCCCATAAAATTCAGGAGATCAAGTGGCTGGCACAGGGAACGATCTACCCCGATGTGATTGAATCACATTCGGTGAAAGGTCCTTCAGCCACCATTAAATCGCACCATAACGTGGGAGGGCTGCCCGATTATATGAAGTTGAAAATTGTGGAGCCATTGAGCAGTCTTTTCAAGGATGAGGTGAGAAAAGTAGGCCGGACCATTGGGCTCGATCCCGAATTTCTCAACCGGCATCCCTTCCCGGGTCCCGGGCTGGCGGTGCGCATCCTCAGCGATATCGACCGCGAAAAAGTAAGCCTGCTGCAGGAGGTCGACGATGTTTTTATCTCCGGATTACGTGAATTTAACCTGTATCATACCGTATGGCAGGCCTTTGCAGTGCTTCTGCCGGTGCAGTCGGTTGGCGTTATGGGCGATGAGCGTACCTATGAGAATGTAATCGCCTTGCGCGCAGTGACCTCCACCGATGGAATGACAGCCGATTGGGCGCACCTGCCTTACGAATTCCTGGCGAAGGTGAGCAATGATATTATCAATAAGGTGAAAGGTGTGAACAGGGTGGTGTATGACATCAGTTCAAAGCCGCCGGCGACCATTGAGTGGGAGTAAGGAAATGGTGAAATGGTGAAATGGTGAAATGGTGAAATGGTAAAATGGTAAAATGGTAAAATGGTAAAATGGTAAAATGGTAAAATGAGGTATCTTCAGGTTTGTGTTTTATTATTTATTTTCAATTATTCCGTGCAGGATCTGGCGGCGCAGACTACACAGGAGCAGTTGAAGCAGATGCGCTCGTCGGTCATTGAAAATAAAGACGGAAGGGATTATTATATCCATACCATCAAAAGAGGGCAAACACTCTATATGATCTCCAAGGCATACGGTGTGGAAGTGAACGAGATCATCCGCGAAAACCCGCAGGTAAAAGAGGGGATCAAGGCTGATCAGAAACTCAGGATCCTGGTTCCCGGGCAGAAAACCGCAACCGTTCCAAAATCAAAAACGGGAAAGGATAAAGTTGCAGCTGGAAAGGATGCCGGCAATGTTTCAAAAGAAAACCCTGTAAAGCAAGATTCTGTCGTCGTTGAACTGCCGTGTGGCATCGACAATACAACAAAGAAGCCGATTTATAAGGTGGCCCTCATGCTCCCGTTATTTCTTTCAGGGTTTGATCAGATTGATGCAGTGCACCCCGATCCCAAAATATTTGAAACCTCAAAATCCTTCCGGTTCCTTCCATATTACGAAGGTGTCAGGATGGCACTTGACTCGCTGGAAAAGCAGGGATTGAAGATAAAATTGTATGTTTACGATGTCGACAAGGATACTGCAAATACAAGGCAATTGCTTAAAAATCCAGAGATGACATCCATGAATCTTATTTTTGGATTGCTGTATCATTCCAATTTTCAGATTGTGGCTTCATTCGCCAAAAAGAACAGGATCCCCCTGGTTAACCCGATATCGGAACGCAGTGAACTAATTGCAGGAAACCCTTTCATCATCAAAGTTCAACCGCCAAAGAGCAGCCAGTTTAAACAAATGGCTGCATACCTGTCAACAGCTTGTGCGGGCGGGCAAGTGCTGATTATCAGGAACGGACAATACAATGACCATGATGCGCCTGACCATCTGAAAAAGGAGTGCATGGAACGTAACCTGAACGTTATGATTGTCGAAGGCCAGGAAGCAGCCATAGGCAAGTACTCCAAAGACAAACAGAATTATGTTGTGGTATTTTCAGATAGCCAGACATATATCCTTGATTTGCTCAGAGGATTGTATAGTTTGCGCAATGATTATAACCTGACCCTGCTCGGCTTGCCTGACTGGACTGCCATTGAGGGAATGGAAAATGAGTACCTGGTCGCCCTGAAAACGCACATGATGGCCAGGTCGTTTGTTGATTACGATAATCAAAAGGTGAAGGAGTTTATTGCCAGATACCAGGATATTTACAAAGCAGACCCGGAACTCCTGGCCTTTCAGGGCTTCGACCAGGCCTTCTATTTTCTTTCGGCACTACAGGCCTATGGTGTCAATTTCGGCCGCTGCCTCGGGGAGTTGAAGATCCAGTCATTGGTCACACGGTTCGACTTCCTTCATGCCAAAGGCAATGGTTTTGAGAACCAGGGCTGGTTGATGTATAAATATGAAAATTACAAACTGGCGGCCGTAAACTGACCATTACATGGCGGCGGGCACTGACAACAATGGTATGTTTGTTGCAAACAGGTTTTTCTTGGTGATGTTTTTCGTAAAAAACATATAAAGCAAGTTGTGCTTGTGCGGCTGGAAGGCGATCATTTCGATATGATTTGCAGCCACAAACTGGTCCACAGCAGCCTGGTTGTCCTCTGCAACTTCAACAACTTCAAATTTCACCTGGTTGGTCTTTTCTTCTTTACCAAATTTCATCTGAAGGACTTTCATCCGCATATATTCATCTGTTTGTTTTGTCCTGGTAATGAAGTGAACGACATGGATCCGGGCTGAAAATACTGAGAACAGGTCGATCAGGCCGGAAATTGTTGCCGCATTTCCTTCCGAGAGGTCGGCAGCGAACATGATGCTTGCGAAGCCACGAAAGTTTTTTATCTCAGGAATGGTTATCACAGGCACTTTGGCATGATCGATGATGAAGCTGGATACTTTGCCCCAGATATTCAGGTTGTTGCCTTTTCCCGTCGTTCCCATCACAACCAGGTCGGGGTGGAAATCATTACAAATCCCTTTGAGTTCGTGTTCAAGCTCACCCCCGGTTACGGTTGTGGTAATGGTGATTTTTTCCAGGTTTTCTTTTTTAACCAGGTTTCTGACCTTTTCTTCCAGCTCATCCATGTTGTGTTCAGCTTGCCTGAAAATCTCTTTCATCAGCTCCTCATTGTATATGGTGCTCATGTCGAGGGTATCCGGAAAACTTGTGTCAGCAATGATGATCTGGTCGAAATAGGTGTGAAAAAATTTGATCTCGGCCCCAGAGGCCCTGGCAAATTCAAGGGCATAGCGGCACGTAATATCTGTATGGCTTGAAAAATCAACTGGTACAAGAATTTTTTTCATCTATGCGGGTTTTGAACATCTAAAGGTAGGCAAAATGTCAACAGGTATTCAATATTTCCATTAAAGAATTACAATTATCGTGGTTTGAATAGTGCTTCTGCAACAGGGATTTCCTCCGGATGATTTCACTCTGACTGAATTCTATGGAGAAAAGACACTGTAGTTCTGTTTTAAAACCTGCTGCACCGGTGGTGACAATGCAAAGTTCATCCAGGGATGTTCCTGCTGTCATTTCAGGATTTACAAGACAATGCCGTCCATTGAAGAGAGCGTTGAGGAGTTTGAGCTTCAGCCCGGTTGGTTGGAAGGTGACCATGATGTTGACCTGTGCCTCGCGGATCAGGCGGCTCATCTCATCATCCGCAGGGTTCGGGATGATACGGATGTTGCTGTGCAGAGCAGCCAGCCTTGAAAGCCAGCCGGGCGGGTCGAGGCCTGCAATCTGCAGGACGGGCATGGCATTCTCCCAAACCCTGGTGATGAGAAATTCGGCAGCGGCGCTGTTTTCAGGGACTGAGAGTTTTCCATGATAAAGTGCATAGGTTCCTTTCCCCGGAAGGATGTTTACCTCATCGTCCCGGTGGAAACTTGGGAGGTATACCACTTTTTTGGAAGGGAAAGCGGCCGACAGATACCTGGTGTCATCTGCCGATACTGCCAGCATGATCGAAGCATGACGAAGGACCTTCTGAAATCCTCTCAGTCTCAGGCTTTCAACCAGGAAGAAAATTTTCTTAACCGGATTTTTCTCAGCCTTGCACAGGTGGTAATAATAGTGGTGTTCAATATTGCTCTCGCGGTAAATCATGAACCTGTCTTTAAGCCGTTTATCTGCCATGCTCCCACAGGTATGAAGGCCTTCGAACAGGATGGGGTGATTGTCTGCCAGCAGGTTTTTAACAAGTTCTTCCGACATCCTTCCGGCGGCTATGTATGGCTTTAGCCCGAAGTTGACGGCCAGGCCGGTATTCCGCGGATAGTAATTAACTGACGAGCAATATTGGTTCAGTTCAATGGCGGGTACGCGCTTATGCCGGAAACAATGCAGGTGTATGCCGACTCCTGCACGATGCAAGGCCCTGATTTTATAAAAAACGTCGATTACCCCGCCGTAATTGGCCGGGAATGGAATATCGAAGGAGACAATATGCAAACTCAGACTACCCACGTATGATTAAAAATTTAAAACTACTTCAGGCCATTCACCGGTCACCATTCACAACTCACAACTCACAACTCACAACTCAAACCTCACCCTTCACCAGCCCGGCCAACTTTCCCACCTCTGCCTCCCAGCACAGCTCCTCTGCGGCTTTTAGCAAATTGTGTTTGTAAAAGGCCATTTTCCCGGTGTTGTTCAGCATTGAATCCATGCGGGAAGCAAGCGATACAGGATCATGGCTTTCTGCGAATTCACCGATCTGGTAATGATCAACAAGGGCTTTCATCTCCGGGAAGGGCGAAACCAGCACAGGAACATTGGCCTGTATATAATCGAGAAATTTATTGGGCAGGCAGTAATGGTAATTGACGCTCACATCCTTTTCAATCGACAGCCCGAGGTCGGCCATCAGTGTATAGGCATGCAATTCATGGAAAGGCACCTGGCCCAGGAACATTACTTTTCCTGAAAGCCCGTGCTCCAATGTAAACTTTTGGAGCGTGTCGTAAATGTCGCCGATGCCTGCAATAATCAGTATCGCATCGGTTTTCAGGTGATTCATGGCAAGGATGGCCTCTTCAAGGCCCCGGTCGATATTCACCGCCCCCTGGTAGAGGATGATTTTCTGGTCGCTCCTGATTTGCAGGATCGCCCGGTCGAACATGCCGGCGAGCGGTTTTCTGAACGGCACGTTGCGCACAACCACGATATTGTTGCCATATTCTTTCGAATACAGGCCGGCAACTGATTGATTCACGGCAATCACATGTTTCAATTTCGGGAAAATCATGTCTTCGAACCATTTCCAGACTCCGGTGACCATTTTTCTTCCGTTGAGTTCCGGAACACCCCTGAAATACTCATGGCAGTCGTGCATGTGGCCAATGGAAAATTTTGCATTTTGCATTTTAGATTTTGCATGTTGCATTTTGCCAAACGGATGTTTTATCCGGTGAGCAAAATAATTTGCCGGCAACGTGTCGAGGTCGTTTGAAACAACCAAGTCCCATTTGTGGAAAAGCAGAAAGAAAAACAACATCAGGTTGTATTCAGCATAAAAAAGCGACCCGGCGTCAAAAAGCAGTCGCAGCCGGTGTGTCCGGTAGGAGCGGGGTGCCAGGGTTTTGCTGTCCTTACGTCTGCGGCCAACCAGTAACACTTCGAAGCCCAATGATACCAATGCCTGGCAAGTGCGGTCAACCCGCTGATCGGTGGTAAGGTCATTGGTTACAGAGACAATGGCAAAAGGCATTGAAAATTACGAATTACGAATTACGAATTCAGATTTTGCATTTTGCATTTTGTATTTTGCATTTTGCATTTTTTTATTTCTGAATAACAAAAGTAGCTTTTTCCGACGAAACTTCAGGGATTTCGTTTAATTTTGACGTTTCGAAACGCCATGCATCTCGACCAGAAAGTTTCCCTAAAAGCCCTCAATACCTTCGGAATTGAGGCGGAGGCGCGCTATTTCGTTGAAGCAAAAACCCACTCAGAGGTTCTTACGTTGCTCAACTACCGCCACATGATCCACATGCCGATCCTTTTCCTCGGAGGAGGCAGCAATATACTTTTTACAAATGATTTTAGCGGCATTGTGATCAGGATAAATTCGAAGGGGATTGTGATCAGGGAGGAAGACGAAAACCATGTGCTTGTCACCGCTGAAGCGGGCGAGAACTGGGATGAATTCGTTCAGCACTGTGTAAGCAACCATTGGGCCGGAATTGAAAACCTCTCCCTGATTCCCGGCACGGTTGGTGCGGCGCCAATTCAGAACATCGGGGCGTACGGCGCAGAATTGAAGGATGTGGTTGAATCTGTGCAGGTGGTTGAGATCAGTTCAGGAAAGCAACGAAGATACCACAATGCTGAATGTGAATTTGGCTATCGCGACAGTATCTTCAAACGGGAGCTCAAAGGGAAGGTCATCATCCTTAATGTCACATTCAAACTGGGTAAAGTTGAAGAGGCAGCGGGTAGCAGGGTGACAGGCTTACAAGGTGACGGGGTAACGAATGTCTATCTGCCGAGGCTCGACTATGGGGATATCCGGGCTGAACTGCAGCGGATGGAGGTATCTGATCCCACGATAAGAGATGTAAGGGCGGCGGTTTGCACAATCCGTCGCCGGAAACTACCCGATCCTGCGGAGGTTGGCAATGCCGGCAGTTTTTTTAAAAACCCGGCTGTCAGCAGTGCGCTCCTCAAGTCGTTGCAAGGCAAGTTTCCGGGTATTCCATTTTTCCCGCAACCAGCCGGAAACTCAGCGCCGACTGATCAGGCAAAGATTCCTGCTGCATGGCTCATCGAGCAATGCGGATGGAAAGGATTTCGAAGCAGTGATGCAGGCGTACATCCAAACCAGCCGTTGGTGCTGGTAAATTATGGAACTGCCACCGGGCAGCAGGTGCTCGCCCTGGCAAACCAAATCCAGGATTCTGTACATCAAAAATTCGGGATCAGACTGGAAATGGAGGTGAATGTAGTTGGTTGAGGTGATGCGGCGGTCAGGCAGATAAGCTGATAAGTGGTGCAATCAATATTTCACAACTTTAATTGCTCCTGAATACCGGACACCCTCAACTTTAATGAGGTACAACCCTGCAGGAAGATTTACAGCCGCTTTTCCGGGTTTCCATGAAATTTCCTGTCTTCCTGGTGGGAGCGTTCCTGAAAATATCTCCCCCACAGGCGATCCGCTCAGACTGTAGGCTTTAATACATATATGATCTTCGCCGGGCAGAAAGAATCGCAGGGAAGTGCTTGTATTAAAAGGATTGGGATTGGCTGTAAGGTTCATGGCTACCGGCACGGAGGGTGAATTTACAGCAGTCATGATATCATCCAGCGATGTCTTGTATGATGATAACCCGTATGTTCCCGCAACAATCGTCCGGGTGGGGCCGTGAATGTCCAGCGCATAAACCGGCACTGCCGGAACGCCGTCAAAGATCCAATACCAGTATTGTCCGCCATTCGTTGTTCCATATACGCCTGCATCCGTGGCCACGATAATACGGCCGGGAAGGTCGGGGTCGAGCACGATGTCATTTACAGGGAATTCAGGCAGGTTGCCGCTGATATCGACCCAGGATAATCCCAGGTTGGTGGATTTAAACACATGAGGGAGGGCTTCATCCCAGCGGAACCCCGAGAGCGTGGCATAGATGGTTTGTGCATTGAACGGGTCGGCTGCGACTTTCGTGATCCACCGGTTTGGCAGCCCTGCCGAAATATCCTGCCAGGTCAGGCCGTCGTTTGTCGAAATATGCACCTTTCCGTCGCCACTTCCGGCAATTACGACAGAAGGATTGACTTGTGAAACAGCAATGGTCGTTAACGTGTAGAAATACTGGTTTATGCCTGCGGTAAGGTCATCGCTTACAGGTTGCCAAGTATCTCCCTTGTCGGTTGATTTCCACACCCGGTAGGTTCCGAAATAGAGCGTGGCCGGATCAACGGGATGCATGGCCAGCGGGGCCGACCAGTTAACGCGGTCGCCCGACATCGGGCCTGAAATGTAGTTCATGTTCCAGCCTCCGTCATCAGAGCGATGCAGGTTGCCCCACTGGTATTCTGCATAGATGGTCATCGGGTCGGTATAATCTACCAGGGTGTACATTCCGTCACCGCCCAGGATGGGCTCCCAGTCGCTGGTTCCGCCGGCCCAGGTGCGCACGGTATTGTTGTCCTGGGTGCCTCCGTAAATGCGGTCAGGATTTTGGTAGTCAATGTCGATCGCGTAAAACTGGGTTAATGGCAGGTTGTTGATCTTGGTCCAGGTGTATCCATTGTCGACACTTGTATAAAGCCCGCCGTCATTGCCTTCAAGGATCCTGTTGTTCGCTTCATCAAAAAACATCGCATGATGATCCACATGGAGGTCCCACGAGGAGAGGTCGGTCCAGTTGTTGCCGCCATCGGCGGTAGAGAAAATGGAAACACCCATCACATATACCCGGTCGGGGTCAGTCGGACTAACCCTGATCTGCCCGAAGTACCACCCGAAATTGCTGCTCATGCCAGTCAGGGTGCCATCGTTTGTCCTGGTCCACGACTGGCCGGCATTGATCGATTTATAAACGGCTACTTCAGAATTAGGAAGATCATAAAAGGCATAGAGGATATCGGGGCTTGATTTGGCAAGGGCAATGCCGATCCGGCCAACATTATTCCCGGTTGGGAGGCCATTGGTCATTTCGTTCCATGTTGTGCCGCCATCCGTGCTCTTCCATATGCCGGAAGATTCTCCGAACGATTGCCGGTAGGTCAATCCGCGGATCCGCTCCCACATGGCAGCATAGAGTATCTGCGGGTTTGAAGGATGCTGCACCAGGTCGATGGCCGAGGTTGAATCATTGAGATACAGGACTCTTTGCCAGGTTTGCCCGCCATCATTGCTGCGATAAACGCCACGTTCATCATTGGAGGTAAAAAGATTGCCGCATGCGGCTGCAAAAATCCGTTGTGAATTGGAATGATCTACGATAACGCGGCCAATGTATGCTGAATTCGAAAGTCCCATGTGCTGCCATGTTTCACCCGCATCGGCCGACTTGTAGATCCCGTTTCCAAGGAAGCTGAAACTGGATGAATTGGCTTCCCCGGTGCCGCACCAGATCACTTGGCTGTTGTGGGGATCGATGGCAATATCGCCGACCGAAATGACCGGAACGCTGGTGAAAAGGTTATCCCATGTGGCGCCATTGTCGGTGGTTTTCAGGATGCCGCCGGTGGCAGCGCCGATATACATAGTCGATGGATTGCCTGCCGGGGATTCGATGTCGGTGATGCGGCCGCCAATATTGTCGGGACCGGTGAAGGTCCAGGGGGTGTTGCTCCCCGATGCATCGTTCATGAGCCTCATTGCCTGTTGGGTTGCCGACCGGAATGCTGCCGGGTTGATCCTGTCATAAGGATAGAGGCGCTGCATGGCCATCCAGTCGTTGGGCTCAAGTACCGGATTTGCCCATTTGGTGGCAGGAACATCGGTATTTCCAGCGAAGAATGGTACATGATGGAATGCAAAAAATGCAGACAATGCAAGCAATGCAGTCAATGCAAATAATGCAGTCAATACAATGAAACTCCTTTTTGCCATTTTAGATTTTGCCATTTTGCATTTGATAAACAGTCAGAACAAATTGAGCCAGTTTCTGGAATGAGAAAATACTATTCGCTGCGGAGTGCACCCACAAGGTCGGTGACAGCCATGATTTTATGCCGTTCCATGTAGGCTTCGATTCCGTCCACGATTTTAACGGAGATGGTTGGGTCGATGAAATTGGCAGTGCCGACCTGGATGGCTGATGCACCGGCAAGCAGAAATTCGATGGCATCGGTGGCGTTCATGATGCCGCCCAGCCCGATGATTGGAACATGCACGGCCTTGTGGACCTGCCACACCATGCGCAAGGCAACCGGTTTGATGGCAGGGCCGGATAGGCCCCCGGTAATGGTCGACAATACAGGCCTTCGTCGTTCAGCATCGATGGCCATGCCCAGCAGGGTATTGATGAGGGTGATCACATCGGCGCCGCCGTCGACCACTGCTTTGGCCAATTCGCTGATGCTGGTTACATTGGGTGAGAGTTTAACCATCAGCACCTTCTTGTATACTTTGCGCACTTCGGCTGTGACTTCGGTGGCCATGGCGGGCACTGTGCCGAAGGCCATTCCACCCAATTTTACATTCGGGCAGGAGATATTCAGTTCGATGGCAGGAATTTTATCCAGTTCATTCATCCGTTCAGCCACCTCGATATACTCCTCCACCGTTGAACCGGAAACATTGACAATGATATGTGTGTTGAAATCCTTGATCCTGGGGTAGATCTCACGGCAGAAATGATCAACGCCTTTATTTTGCAATCCCACGGAATTCAACATGCCCGAAGGGGTTTCAGCCATGCGGGGGTACGCATTCCCATCACGGTTTTTACCGGTAACCGCTTTTACAAAGATTCCTCCCAATGTCCCCAGGTTCATGAAATCGAGAAACTCATCACCATAGCCAAAAGTGCCCGACGCGGTGGTCACGGGATTCTTGAAGTTTAATCCTGCGATATTGATGGAGAGATCCGGCATGTTTGTTTTTATTACCATTTCAGCCGGTTTATGTTAAATACGGGCCCTTCAACACACACACGTTCGTTTCCTTTGTCGGTGGGAGTAATGCAGCACAGGCATACGCCAAACCCGCAGGCCATGGTATTTTCGAGTGAGACCTCACAGTCGATTTTATGCATCCGTGCAATTTTAGCAACTGATTTCATCATGGCATCGGGGCCGCAGCAATAGATTTTTTTGAAACCGAGCCGCTCCCGCTGGAAGATGGAATGATCGACCACCAGGCCTTTTTCGCCTTCACTGCCGTCATCGGTAGTAACCAGCACATCCCCGTACAGGGAATACTCTGCAATTTCAGAAACTTCCTCTTTGTTGCGGAATCCAAGGAGTATTGTGGGATGAACATTGTTCTGGTTGAGAAATTGCGCCATAAAAAGCAAAGGGGCGACACCGCATCCGCCACCGACAAGCAGTACATCTTTGGTGAAAGGGATGGAGAATGAGTTGCCGAGCGGGTAAATAAGGTTGAGACGATCGCCGGCGGTTAATTTTGCCAGGTGACTGGTTCCTGGTCCTTTGATCTGGATCAGCAGGCGCAGGGTGTTCGTTTTATAGTCGACCGAATGGATGGAAAACGGGCGGCGCAGGAAGGTTGACGGGGAATCTTCGACGAGCGCCTGCGCAAACTGACCCGGCAGGATCAGCGGAAATTTTTCGGGGGCCAGCAGCTCAAGGATAAAATGGCGCTTGTTTAAGCGTGTGGTCTCCACCACCCGGAGGTCCTGAACAAGTTTCTTTAATTCCATCGGTGGCTTGTATTTGGTTCCAAGGTTCGCCTGTGATTCACATGATTCCGGAATTACCTGGTTTCGGCTGCTGCCTCTGGTACATCCCCTGTTGCTGCAGGTGTTTCAGCCACCTCAAGTTCTTTGGCCTCTTCCGTAAAATCAAGCAGGCCTTTTTCCAGCAGGGAGTTGTACCAGCTCACCATTTTTTTTATGTCGGAAACATAAACCCGTTCCTGGTCAAATTCGGGAACCATGTCAAGAAAGAATTTCTTCAGGGTAACGTTGTCCGACTTGTGATCAATGGCAGGTTTGCCTTCCAGCTTTTCATAAAATGCCTTGAAGACAGCTTTCAGCGGCATGTCGTCGCCGGTTGTAAATACGCTGATCTCCTCCAGCGAACTCATCTTTTCGTGACCGAATGCCGGAAAACGCTTGTTGTCATTGAGTGATTCAACGATCACTGAATTTTTCCCCTGTGAAACGACTTTGAACAACCCGTTTTTTCCTGCAATCGATAAGACCTTGCTTAAATCCATGTTCTGATAGTTTTCTGCAAAGATAAAAACTTTAAGTCAATTGTCAGCTTTTGGTAGTCACCCGTCACGCGTCACCCGCCGGCACTCCTCAACAATCTATAGTTCCTGTATTCCCCGACTCTCCAACCGGTTTTCTTTTCAATATAATGGAGGATCGAATCCTTCAGAGAATGGCTGTTTGCTGTTGGGGCAGGAGTGAATTCCCAGTCCTGGTTGTGAACCCGTTCCCTGATTACCTTTGGATGCACTCCTGTAAATCTTGATAGAAAATCATTCCCGCTGTAATCATACGTCTCTGATTTTGATATTGTTTTTTCAATCCACTTGTCGGTATGCCAGTAACGGTTAAATGTTTGCTGTTTGGCCTGCTGGGCCTGCGGCGGCTTTACCCATCCGTAGTGGTAAATAAAAGCGTCAACCGGTGCAACAGCCAACTTTCTCCCGCCTTTCCTGAATCCCTGGGCGTCGAGGTAGGAGCGGATCAGCTTGTCGTTGCGTATGATCCTCACCTCATGACGGTACCATCTGCGAGAGTCGCCGATGTATTGATAAGAGCCCCAGAAATGGGTGTAGTTAAATACCAGTCCTTCGACCTTGGGTTCCGACTCCCATGTTTCCATGGCAGCCCTGATTGCAGCCAGGTACTTCTCATGAACGACCTCATCGGCCTGGAGGTAAAAGGCCCACGTGCTTTCGGGTGAAACCGCATCGAAGGCCTTGTTGGTCTCTATTGCCAGCACTTTCCCGCCTTCGCGCAGACTGTCGTCCCAAACTGTGTCGATGATCCTGATCTTCGGGTCGCCGATGGAGAGCACCAGGTTACGGGTGTCATCCTCCGAATTGCCTACCGCCACGATAAACTCATCACAGAGGGGCAGGATGGACCTGATCGATTCCACCACCGGGTAGTCGTACTTGATGGCATTTCGGACGAAGGTAAATCCGGAGACTATCATGGCTGCATGGTTCAGATGACAATATTAAGAAACTTTCTGCAAATTTCAGTACCTTTGTGAATAGCATCGGGCGATGGCTGGCGAATGTATAAACCAGTGTGTCGGTAACCTGATGACCTTAACTGATTCAGAAAAAAACCAACTATGAAAAATTATAAATCCATAAATATAGGCGATATCGTCGCCGATGATTTCAGGGCGGCTGAGATCTTTAAAAATGCCGGAATTGATTTCTGCTGCGGCGGAAACCAGGGTCTTGAACAGGCCTGCAGGGAGAAAAACCTCGACCTTCCGGCACTTGAGGCACAACTGGCCGAACTTGAATACACCCGTCCCGACGCGGCGCATAACTTTAAAGCATGGAACCTCGATTTCCTGTGCGATTACATCGTGAACACGCATCACCAGATTGTTTTGAGCATGTTGCCCCAGTTAACGGGTTATACCAGCAAAATCGCAGATGTTCATGGGGCCCATCACCCGGAGCTGGTGGAAATAGCAGATTTGTTTTCTGCGGTCAACACCGAACTGTTACAGCATCTGAAACATGAAGAAGAGGTACTGTTCCCGGCCATTAAGGATGTTCTGAAAACGAACTCTCCCGGATCAAAGGAGATCATCGTTTCAGAGATAGCCCGGATGAAGGGTGAGCATGAATTTGCAGGGGGCACCATCGACAGGATAAACGTGTTAAGCAATAACTACCTTGTACCGGGCGATGGATGTCATACATACGACGTCACCTATAAGCTCCTCCGGCAATTCGAAGACGACCTGCACATTCATGTGCATCTTGAGAACAATATTTTGTATCCGGGGGCATTGGGAATGGCAGCAAAATAGGATTGTAACCAAAATTTAGTGCTAATTTAGCGCTCAAATTCCGTATTATCAACAATATTCTCAAATATGTCTTCGACCGGATGCTGTCGCTGCTTGCCCTGGTAATTCTCCTGCCGGTTTTCATCGTGATTGCGATTGTCATCAAAGCCTTTTCCCCGGGACCGCTGTTTTTCAGGCAGAAAAGGGTTGGCAGGTATGGATGTATCTTCACAATCATCAAGTTCAGAACGATGATGGCCAACGATGGAAGTAACACCGTAACTGCGCGCAACGACAACCGGATTACCCGTGAGGGCGCTTTTCTGCGGAAGTGGAAATTCGATGAACTTCCCGAGTTGATCAATGTGCTGACGGGCGACATGAGTTTTGTTGGCCCCAGGCCGGATGTTCCGGGATATGCCGACCTGCTCACCGGCGACAACAGGAGGATTCTGAGCCTGCGCCCCGGGATTACCGGGCCCGCTTCCCTGAAGTATTATAACGAGGAGGAGATTCTCGCTGGGGTTGAAAATCCCCGGGAATACAATGACCAGGTTATTTTTCCGGATAAGGTGAAAATAAACCTGGAATACCTGGAAAAAAACTCTTTGTGCGGAGATTTGAAGATCATCATGTATACGGTTTTAAGAAAGCAAAATTATGCGCAGTAAGATTTGGCTGTCGCCTCCGCACATGGGCGGAACAGAGCAGAAATATGTGAGGGAGGCCTTTGAAACAAACTGGATTGCACCCCTCGGGCCCAACGTGGATGGATTTGAGCGGGCTTTGTCACAATACCTGGACGGCAAGCACATCGCCGCACTCACCTCCGGTACCGCGGCGATTCACCTCGCCCTGGTCATGCTCGGTGTTGCACATGGCGATGAAGTCATCGCATCTGATTTCACCTTTGCCGGAACCGTCAACCCCATCCTGTACCAGGGGGCCTTGCCTGTATTCATTGACAGCGAGATGCAAACCTGGAACATGGACCCGGCACTGCTCGAAGAGGCGATTGTGGACCGGATGAAGAAAAACAGAAAGCCGAAAGCAATCATTTTTGTCGACATCTATGGAATGCCGGCCAACATCGACGCCATTGCGGAAGTAGCCGCAAAATATGAGATTCCACTGATTGAAGATGCCGCAGAGGCACTTGGAAGCACCTATAAAGGGCGCCATTGCGGCACCTGCGGTGAAATGGGAGTATTATCGTTTAACGGAAACAAGATCATCACCACCTCAGGAGGAGGCGCGCTCGTATCGGAGAACCCTGATTATGCCACGCAGGCAAGGTTCCTGGCATCGCAGGCCAAAGAGAACACTCTTCATTTTGAACATCAGCAAACCGGTTATAACTATCGTCTGAGCAACGTCCTGGCCGGGATTGGTCGCGGGCAGATGGAGGTGATCGGGGATCGGGTGGCTGCCCACCGCTTCAACAATCGGAGGTACCGCAAATTGCTGTCTGACATTCCCGGACTGGTGTTTCAATCGGAACCGGATGAAAATTACTTTTCCAATTTCTGGCTGACCTCAGCCCTCATCGATGGCCCCGACAATCGGTTCAACGCTGCATCGGTCGTCGGGTCGCTGGGCCTCGATAACATTGACTCCCGGCCACTCATGAAGCCCATGCACATGCAAGTGGCATACAAAACTTGTCCGGCATACCTGAATGGTGCTTCTGAAAACCTCTTTAAAAATGGGTTCTGTTTGCCGTCAGGATCCAGCCTTGCCGACCAGGATATCCTGAGGATCGTTGAACGGATCCGTAAAATAAAAGGTGTATAGAAACGCATTGAACACGGCGTAAAACACCACGCCTGCCTGTGTTTCAAACATCGACTCGACGAGTATGCTGATTCCCACGATGATTAAAAAGGCACAATAGATGTAGTGTTCGTGTGTGAATGCTGAAACAGCCGGAGCAACAAACATGGCCAGCAGAAGGATAAACCCGAATACACCAAGGGTGATGAACGTCTGAAGAAACTGGTTATGAGCGTTCAGTCTCAGGTTAAGGATCTTGTTGAGTTTCTTTTCCCTGTATTTATCCAGCAGCACATCTTTGACGTCTCCGGTGCCGACCCCGGTCATAAAATGTTCCGTGATAAGCTCTTTCGAGGTTCTCCAGATCATAAGCCTTTCACCGGTGCTTTCACCGGGATTTCCGGCAGAATCAACTGAAACCAGATCCACTTTCGCATTTGTAACCCTGCTGACGGCGTTTGGGAAAATAAAAAGCAGCAGGAAAAAAACCGGCAGAGCGACCCCGGCAAAACCAAGGCCGGTTCGCCATCGTTTAAGCTTGAAAAGAAGGATAAAAGTGTAGAATCCAACCACTGCAAGCCAGATTAAGAGCCCGGCTTTTGAACTCAGCAGCACGACCATGAGTGTAAAAAAGATCAGCATCAGCACGTGGCCTGCAAGCCTGCGGTATCCTGCAGCAGTTTGGCGGATAAGGACAAAAAACAGGATGTTCGAAAAGACAAAGTTGAGGTACATGGCATAGTAGGAGGGGTGAAAGCTCCAGGAGAGGCCGGTATAGAAAAACGCACCGGGCTGGTGTATAACGACGCTGTTGTATAAGGCACGCCCGGTAAGGATAAGACTCCCGGCAATGCATCCGGCTGTAAAGACCTTTAAAACCGACATGCCCTCGTTCCTCGTGAATAAAGGGAAGGCAGAGGTGGCGAAAATAAACGGGAAAATGAGCATCGACAGCTTCGTCATCAAATCCTCGCCGGCGTATTGAAAATTGCTTGTATAGGCCAGTCCGATAAGGTAAAGAAGGTAAAGGAACGAGAACGAAAACAACAGAAACCGGGGCCGTTCCTTGAAGATCAAACGGAAATTTTGCACGTAGCTGCCTTCGGCCAGCCAGTTAAGAATCAGGCCGGTGATCAAATACGGAAGCAACCTGCCATAGATCGGGACTGCAAAAACAATGGAATACATTAAATACAAAAATATCTTTCTGTGGATAAGGTTTTTTTTATACCGGATCATAAATTCTGGTGAACTATTGCTGGTGTTTCCTGACTATTAATGAATGGTTCCTGTTTTTTCATGGGTAACAAAAAATAAAGGTAATATATTTCATCCAGGGTGATGCTTTTCTCAAAAGATTGAATTTTTTTCAGGTTCAAATCCGCAAGCTCTTCCAAAGGTATGTTCATCACCAGGAGGATGGTGTCGCCCTTCGTTTTCATCAAGCTGTCAGCCTTTGAACGAACGGCAGATATGCCGGGTGTTTTGCGTACATCATCATAAACCAAGTATGTGCTGAAAGCATTGCGGGAAAAATAGAAGGTGTTTTTATTTAAATAGCCAGAAACGGTTTCCAGCGCCACATCCTGGTTGCCAGCAATGAGAAACCTGTCTAGGTTGTGTTGGCGGATGTACCGGGCTGTTTGTCTGGCAGCGGAAAAAGGAACGAAAAACTGGATGGTGACTGCAAAAATTCCTGCCAGGAGCTGAACAGAAAGCAGGATGAAAAACAGCATGCTGAATTTGTTTTTAAGCCAGCCATGATATTGACGAAGCGCAGTGAAACGCAGCGTAATTTTGCTTTCCCTGTAATATTCACGGAGCCACAGGCAGGCGAACAACAGGATGAACAGGTGTCCGTGATGCCGGATGTATCCGTAATAATACATCAGAATAAAGGCGATAATCCCCGACAGGCCGGTTGTGAACAGGAAAAATACCACGGGCTGTTTGCAGAAATAGAAAGCTGCCGAAAAGATCAGGATCAGCGACAGTATTGCCTCAATCCCCGCACTTCCGATAAAGTTGGTGTTCCAGAAGCCTGCATTCAGGACCGGAATAGGAACCCATGCCTTCCAGACAACGGCAACAGAGCGGATCGTTTCGCGGAGGGTCAGTTGGGAGAGCGAAAAATGTGATGCCCCGGCAAAATAGGCCGTTGTTGAAGGTATGATTGAGTGGAGGCAGTATGCTATTCCTGTAATTACGATAAGGATGCTGAAAATCAGGGTTGTTTTTTGCCTGAGCAGGTCATTCCTGAATTCAGGAGATAAAATAAATTCATAGATCCATGTAAGCACAATGGCAAGACTCAGGATAAAACTGAATACATTGCACTGTGTCATGAAAAACAAGATAATGGCCATGATTAACAGGTAACGCGCCCTTTGCCGGTAAAGGACAAGAAACAGCGTGACCAGCAATACGCCAATGGCGTAATTCCTGCTGATCATGGCGTATTCAAACAGGAAAAAATAGCCAAAAACAAGCAGGGTTCTCTGAACCCGGGTAAAGGGAGCATATTTAAGGATAAGAAATACATCCAGGATTGCTATTCCTGAATGCATCAATTGCAGTGACAAGGGATTATCGCTGAGGCTTCTTATGATGTACACCAGGATGTACCACAAATCGGGATGCCCATCCACCTCTTTCCGCTGTAAAAGATCCCATAGTGAAGAACTGGCGCCCGCCATCGACCATGGATGCATTTCATCGCGCCACATGGGATGAAAAAGTATCCCCGTGATTTCTGCGGCGATATAAGCAATCAATACCCAAATGATAAAGGATGTTTTTGTTTCCTGGCAGGGCTGATATTCTGTTTTAACAGGCTCGATCAACATAACATGAACTTTGACGGACAATTCACCGCACTAAACAAAGAAACCCTTTTTTCGGAACCGCCATAAAAATGCGAAAATAACCATAATATAAGTTAGCACCGACAGCAGCGCTGCAATGGCAGATGCCTGGTACCCATACGCAGGCACGAAAACCATGTTAACGATACCATTCATGGCCAGTGCAGCAAAGATGGCCATCAGCATTAACCTGGGTTTCAATAACAATTCAATTGGTTTATGCAGCAGCATTGCAGCCTGCCATAAAAATGCCGAACCGATCAGCGCTGCTGACACAAGAAATTCACTTTCAACCTGCAGATGCAGGACCCTGGTATAAAATTGATTTTTTAAAAAAATAAAAACGATAAAAACTGCAAGTCCAATCAGCAGGCAGTACTTCAGTCCGTCCCTGATAAGTTTCATCGCCTCGCTTTTCCGGTTACTGTTCCATTTTTCAACAATCATGGGATGGTAAGCCAAAAGAATCGGGATGGTCGTGAAAGTTGCAATTTTGATGATAAAATCCTTGATGGCGGAATAGGTGCCGACTTCTTCATAGCTGGTGAACTCTTTGATAATGAATCGGTCAGATATGTTCAAGAGCATTGAAAGAAATAACCAGATCGTGATCGGGAAACCAAAACCAAATACTGTTTTGCTGAAACCGGCATTGAAATAGATGCGTGTAACATCCAGCCCGACTTTCCCCTCCGGAAGTATTGTAATGCGTATAAACTCCGTAAGAATCAACCCGGCTGACATCGCAATGAAAAGCACTGAAAACAACCGTTGATGAAAAACAAAAATCAGCAGGAGGAAAATAACAAAAAACGCCAGGTTGTAAGATCCTTCAAGAATTGTGTAACGTATAGATTTTCTGTTTGTTTGATTCAATGTAAGGTGGAACGAAAAAACATTAAACATGAACATGTAGGCAACAATGACCAGGGTATCGGGCCATGAGAGATGAAAATAAAACAGGCACAGGAAAAAGCCGGTGATGAGGGCTGACAAGGTGCTGACAAGTGTCAGGAAAAAGAAACGGTTGATCACCAGGATCTGTTTCTCCGGATAAGCGGTCAGAAAGCGAAGGATACTCTGCTGGATCCATCCGAAAGTAAGTGTGCTGAGCAACATGGTCGTGTAAAAGATCAGCGAGTATTTTCCGTATTCCGCTTTGCCCAGGAACCTCACCGACAGGATGATGATTGCCAGGTTGACCCCGGCAGGGATAAGCTTTCCGGCAAAATATATCAGGATATCTTTTTTCATGATGACTCTGTCTTATTCCGGATGATCTCTTCATGCTTGAGGAGGGTGCTGATCTTTCTGAAAGTGCTGTTTTGCGCTGAATAAAAAAGCGCCCTCCATGGGTATAGTCCTTTTACAGCTATTGATACAACAGGACTGTAACGGATATTCAATTCACAGAATGCCTTTCGGAACAAGAATTTTTTTTCAAGGAACTCCTGGATGTTTGATTCATGCAACAGGCTGCGTGAGCCATCGTTAACATAACGAAAACCCTTCTCATTCAGGTAAAACTTATTCATTTCATGGATGAGCAGGTAACCGCTGTAATCCTTTAAAAAGGCAGGATCGAGTTTTATTGTTTTGTATTCACAGCTTTTATCGTAAATCCAGTTCATCGAATAGCCGGCCAGTTTCCCGGAATCATTTGAATAAACTCCCCAGAATTCCCACTCGCCGATCGTAAATAATTGATCAAGCTGGGCCTGGAACTCTTTTTCTGAATATGGGGACTGTTTTATCTGGTAGCGGTTCAATGCCTTGATATATAATTCATAACCCTCAGATCTGAGGGTGGTCTTGTTGATTATTTTTGCATGAAAATGACGGTTTCCCCTGTTAATTGAATTTCTCATTTTTGACGAATATTCCGAGAGATCCTCTTTGCTGTCCTTTATCATGAACCAGAACCCGGTTTTTCGCCTGCAATCCCATTGTGACGTCCAGCGGATAAAATATGGTTTATACAGGTTGATCAGTTCTTTGCACTCTGCTTTCCCCACCTCCTTGTTAATATGCGGGGGCAAAACAGGGATTAGCGCACGCTGGTAGTAATTCCAAAATTTATCCTTGTGCAGGATGATGTTTCGTTCAGTATTATTGATTGCCATTATTCCTCAAGAATCTTTACTTTTGCCGGCATCGGCATCGATATCGTTGATGCAGCAATTAATTGCCATGTATTTCAGATCGTTGTAAAATTAATTTATTTTCATACATGAACGAACATGTCGCCGCAAAAGATATTGATATTGCTCGTTAACTATTTCAATGAAACGGAAACCTGTTCGTTCGTCAGGGAACAGGTCTCTCCTCAACAGGAGGGGAACCTCGAAGTAATTATTGTTGATAATGGATCCATCGATCATGACATATTATCAAAGTTATCAGATGAGTTTGCATGGGTATATCTCTGCATGGCCTCTGAAAACCTTGGTTATTTGCCAGGGGCGGCATTCGGTCTGAAGAATTATCTTGGCAAGGGATATGATCTCCCCGATTTCGTGATTTTGGCAAACAGTGATATTGCGTTTGCAAATGACTGGTTCTTTAAGGAGTTGCTTGAAGGGAATGAAAGATCAGGATATGATATGATTGGTCCGGATATTTTTTCTGATATGCTTTATCAGCACCAGAACCCATTCATGTTGGCAAGGATTCCGGTTCAAAAACTCAGGATGCTTGTTTTCCTTTCATCCGGTGCGATGCTTCATTACCTTTTTTTAATTTATTATTACAGCAAGTCCAGGATTATTTCGATGTTTCGAAATGAAACGCTGGAATTCCGGGAACTGATTCCCGTATATGGAATTCATGGATCTTTTATAATCTTCAGCAGGAGTTTTTTTGAAAAAGGAGGCAATCTTGATTTCCCGCTTCACCTTTTTGGAGAAGAAATTTTTCTTGCTGAAATGGCATTGAGGCATGGAATGGTTGTTGGGTTTGACCCAAATCTAAAAATCATCCACCATGAACACGGGACAACCGGGGCCTTTAAAAGCAGGAAGGCAGTGAAGCAGATGAACCGGTCATACAGGTATCTGCTCGATCACCGAAAGAGACAATAACGCAAGTGCCATGCCAACAGTCAGCATCATTACACCACTTTACAACGGAGCGGGGTTCATCGGGCAAACGATCCGCTCGGTTATGAGTCAGACCTATACCGACTGGGAGATGATCATCGTGGATGATTGCTCCCGGGATCAGCCGGAAAAAATCATTCTGCCCTATGTCGGGCGCGATCAAAGGATCAGGCTGATAAGGCTCAACCAAAATCAGGGTGCTGCCGCAGCGCGCAATCATGCATTCGATTTGGCATCCGGCGATTTTATTGCATTCCTCGATGGTGACGATATATGGAAACCAGAAAAATTAGCTTTTCAGATCGGCTGGATGAAACAGAATGACAGGGCTTTTTCATTCACTTCCTATGAAATCATAAAACACGATGGATCACCCGCAGGTAAAATTATCCATGCCCCGGAAAAAATTGACTACAGGCATTATTTAAGAAATACGGTGATTGGCTGCCTTACAGTAGTTATTGACCGGCGGAAAACCGGTCCGTTCAAAATGCCGCTCATCGGCACCAGCCATGACATGGCCCTCTGGCTTGACATGATGAAACGTGGCATCGACGCCTATGGGATCGATGAAGTGCTGGCATCTTATCGCCTCGTGTCAACGTCAAATACTGCCAATAAATTTAAAGCTGCGAAAGGGGTGTGGCACGTTTACCGCGCCGTAGAGAAATTAGCCATTTTCCCGAGCCTCATTAATTTTTCAGGATATTTATTCCATGCAGCATGGAAAAGGCTGTGAAATAACCTGCTAACAAAATTTAATCGGCTTTTGTTTTATAGAATTCCATGTTCCGGTAAATATAGACCCTGTCGGCCTTGTTGACCGGGTTAAGCCGGTGCATCAGGATGTCGATAAAGCCGGGTTCAATGGTGGTTTCGTACACGAGAAACGGGAAGCTCTTGCGTGCAGCGCCGACCCGCTGCTGCAGGTTTCTGCCGCCGGTGAAGAGGAAAAACTGGGGATGATAATATTTCGGGCCTTTGGCGATGGAAGGGAGCCGCTGGTATATGCTGGTATCGCCGCGAAGCGTTTCGGGATAGGCAGGCCATTTCCCGGTATAAAACAAGGGTGGCATGGGCACATTCCCGTTCTCATCTTCAATGATGAAATTTTTCACATACGGGTATTTTGACAGGTAATACATCGATTCCACACGGGCGCGTTTCGAATACATAAAGGTGAGGCCGACAAGCAAAATAAGGTTGAGCACCCAGAAGAATATCCAGCAAGCCCGCAGCAGTTTTTTTCGCTCGGTCCAGAATCGCGATGGAGCAACATACTGGTAGTAACCCATCGACCCGATCATGATGAAGATCGGGATAAACGGCAGGATGAACCTTTCCTGTTTGTTGGGGAAATAGGAATGGAACGCGAAAAACAATGCCGCAGGAATGAAGAGCAGCAGATAGCGTTTCCATCCGCGGAAGAATCCATAAAAAAAGAACAGGCTCAGCGGCGGCAGAATGATCCCGCCGACAGTAAGGAAATAATTGTACCAGGGCAGCGTAAAATAGGAGTTACGGTCGGTCACATTAACCGTGATGTAGCCAACAACCTCGGCGAACGGGTACCCCCAGATGAGCATATCGATCAGGGTTTGAACCACGAAAAAGGAACAGAATACGCCAAGTGCAACCCCGGCAGTCTCTTTCCATTTCCGCTGAACAAGCAGGAGCATTGAAACCCCTGCAGGATACAGAACCAACTGGTAGCGCACATCGCTGGCCAGCCCGAAAAAAATGCCCGCCAGGAAAAAGGTGCGGAACGGCCGGTCAGCATGCTTTGTGTTGATCACTTGCCAGAATCCCAGCATGACGAAAGGGATGCAGGTCGACTCGGCAAGATTCCGCACACTCGCCCAGGGAAGGAAGAAAACAAGGGCAAGGAGGATGGCCGCCAGCCTTGCCGACCTTTTATCGGCAAGTGATTCCACGATGCGGTAGCCGTAATAGACGGTGATAAGAGAAAATGCGCCGTGCAGAAGCCTTACGATCAGCATTTTAACCTGGGGATCATTGATGTGTGCCCATTTCATCAGGCTGAACAGCACGAAATGGATGCCGGGGTAGAAAAAGTTATGTCCGCTGGGCCCTGCGTTGCCTTTGCTCCATGGCAGCCAGTTATTATAGTCATAGCCATACACCCACGATTGGGGCGCTTCGATCACCAGGAAATGATCATCCAGCATCCCCCAGCCTTTTGCAAAAATGGCTGAAAACAGCCGGAACAGGATTGCCAGTGCCATGATCAGGATCAATGGCTGGTCATCCCATAACTTTCTTAAGATGTCAAATAGCTGACCTGTTTTACCATTTTGCATTTTACCATTTTGCATTTTGCCATTTTACCATTTTGCATTTTGCCATTTTACCATTTTGCATTTTGCCATTTTACCATTTTGCTTTTTGCCATTTTACCATTTTGCATTTTGCCATTTTACCATTTTGCTTTTTGCCATTTTACCTTTTTGCCATTTTGCATTTGTGTTTCATGAATCTATATGTTTCCAATAATCCCAATATAATTTTCAGGCGTAATCGCCTTTAACTCTTCCTTCACTTTTTTCGGCACTTTCAGCGTGTCAATAAACCTGGTGATCGATGCCTGGGTAATCCCTTCGTTCCCGCGGGTCAGCGTTTTCAGGGCCTCATAAGGGTCGGGGTAATTTTCGCGGCGCAGAATGGTTTGAATGGCTTCGGAGACAACTGCCCAGTTTTCGCCAAGGTCCTTCCTCAGTTTGGCCTCGTTCAGGATAAGTTTGTTCAGCCCTTTCAGCAATGATTTCCATGCAATCAGCGAGTGGGCCATGGGAACTCCGATGTTCCGGATCACGGTCGAGTCGGTGAGATCGCGCTGCAGGCGGGAAACAGGAAGTTTGGCCGAAAGGTGCTCGAAAATTGCATTTGCAATGCCCAGGTTGCCTTCAGAGTTTTCGAAGTCGATGGGGTTCACCTTGTGGGGCATGGTGGATGATCCGGTTTCGGTTGCTTTGACCTTTTGCTTAAAGTATTCCATTGAAATATAGGCCCATATGTCGCGGTCAAGGTCAATCAGTATCGTGTTGATCCGCTTCATGTTATCGAAAAAAGCGGCCATATTATCGTAGTGCTCGATCTGGGTGGTGGTCTGGCAGCGTTCCAGTCCAAGGGTTTGATTGATGAATTTATTGGCGAATTTAACCCAATCGATGCCAGGGTAAGCTGCATGATGCGCATTGAAATTGCCCGTGGCGCCCCCGAATTTGGCCGAAATAGGGATGGTTTCCAGCAGGGCAAGTTGCATCCCGAGCCTTTCTGCAAATACATAAAGCTCTTTGCCGACGGTCGTGGGTGAGGCAGGCTGGCCATGGGTTCGGGCAAGCATGGGGATGTTAAGCCACTCCCGTGAACGGGTAAGCAGATCGCCATAAACTGTCTCAATCGCCGGTTCCATGATGTCGCGGTAGGCATCGCGCATCGCAAGGGGGAAGGCGGTATTGTTGATGTCCTGCGAAGTGAGTCCGAAGTGGATGAATTCCCTGAACCCGCCAAGGCCAAGAACTTCAAATTTCTCCTTCAGGAAATACTCGATAGCTTTTACGTCATGGTTTGTCACCTTTTCAATCTCTTTGACACGCAGCGCGTCTCCCGGCGCAAATCGTTCATAGATATTCCGCAAAGCAGGAAACATCTTTTTATCAAACCCGCTGAGCTGCGGCAGCGGAAGTTTGCACAAAGCGATGAAATACTCCACCTCCACCAGGATCCGGTAGCGAATAATCGCCCCCTCAGAGAAATAGGCCGACAATGGCACTGTGGTTTTTCGGTACCGCCCGTCAACCGGGGAAACTGCGTTCAACGAATCATCCATGATAGAAAAAATTAAACTTTATAAAAGAAATACTACAATCATCCTCCACGCACCCGTCACGCGTCACGCGTCACCCACGATCCCCAAAGCAAAGGTATTAATAAATCACAACTTCCCCGCTTCATAGGTGTTGGGCGTCACCCTAAGTGCGACACGAAGTCGTTCGGATAACTGTTAAACGTTCTTTAACAGATTGATTTAACCTCATGTTCCATCATGAGTAGCCTACCGGCACATGCGTCAATGGCAACGTTGGGGTATGAAGCTGCCGGGAA
>JBBQUQ010000010.1:0-57693 GCA_038212325.1 Bacteroidales bacterium | reverse complement strand
AAGGTAAATTCGGGCAACAGCGTACATTCTCATATCCTCGGCGACTGATACTTCCGGTATATCAGACATCTCATTATTGGAGTTGTGGAATTTGAGTGGTATAAAAGCATTGAAGCCGCCTGTGCGGTCCTGAACCTGGCGCAACCTCTCAAGATGATCGATGCGGTGTGCATAATTTTCTTTGTGCCCGTAAAGCATGGTAGCGTTCGACGGGATGCCAAGGTTATGCGCAGTTTCATGGATCAGAAGCCAGTCCCGCGATGTAGATTTCATTCCGCATATATCCTCCCGGATGGATTCATTAAAAATTTCGGCGCCTCCACCCGGAATTGAGTTGAGCCCACAGGATTTCAGGTATCCAAGTCCCTCTTCCGCTTTCATGCCCGATTTTTGAAACATGTAATCAAGTTCAACGGCTGAGTAAGCTTTAATATGAAGCCCGGGCCGGGCCGACCTGATCCTTTGGAGCAGATCACCATAATAATGGATATCCCGGTCGGGGTGCACTGCCCCCGTAATGTGCAATTCGGTGATGTTTCCTTCCTGGGAGACAACCTTTTCAAGAATCTCGACAACAGACAGCTCCCATTGGGTTTTGCTGAAATGGTGTGAATAGGAACAAAACTTGCATTTATTGACACAGATATTTGTCGGCTCAATGTGGAAATTCCGGATATAAAAGGCAAAATTGGCGTTTTTCTGCCGCCGAACATGGTCAGCCAGTTTTCCCAGAAAACCAAGATCCCCCTTTTCAAAAAGCTCAATCCCTTCTGCCGGTGAAATCCGTTCACCTGATAACACCTTCCATCCAATCCCTTTCAAATCATCGTTAATATCTATATTTTCAAAAAGTGTTTCTGTATCTTGTTTCATGATATAAATTCACATTTCATAACTAATTGATTTTATGGGGCTCAAGCCCCTGGTCTGCCCGATTTTATTTAACCCCGGCCTAAAGGCCAGGGCAATTCATTTTTTAATTATTTTCCGCACCACCTGCCGGTCTCCGTCATTGATCCGCAAAAGGTACACTCCCCGGGCAAATCCTGATAGGTCAATTTGCATTTCCGGATTCACAACAGAACTCAAATCCTGCACCAGGCAAGGATTCCCTAAAATGTCATGAATCGTGCAGTGCAGGGTCATTCTCTCAGGTGATGAGACTTTGATATTCAACTGATCTGATACAGGATTTGGGAAAAATGTAATCCAATCGTTACTTTCTGATTCCTGTACAGAGAGGGCCCAACCATTCAGGGCGACGACGCCAGTGTTATCCGGATCAAGCCAGTACTTTAACACGTCGGTAGAATCGGTGCCATTTTTATCCCATGAATAGGAGAACATGCCATAATAGTCGGGTTTATCGAGAAGCGCTGAATCGCATGAAGAGTCTCCGCCTGTAAGTGTTCCGACCAGCCTGCCTTGGTTATCGAACAACGGGGATCCTGATGAGCCCCCTTCCGTGGTGCCATGGCCGTTGGCTGTTTGCGCCCAGGTCACCTTCCAGTGTGCCAGTTTTGAACCACCTGTCCAAAAAGCCGGTTGCAACGGGGCTGTATAGGTCGAAATCTTTTTAATATCCCCCTGGGGATGATGAATACCGGTACCTGACGGGCTGGGCGGGATGTTTTCGCGGCTCCAGCCATTGAAATAAGCGTTGAAGGAATCAGGAACCGCTGCATTCAGCAGTAACAGGAAAAAATCAGAACCGGCTGAAGCTGCATTGCCTCCATGAGCCACCAATGTTGCTCCGGTCATCGAATGCAGAGCGGGTTCTTTGGTGGGATCGGGGCAGCCCGCACTTTGATAGCCAAAATAAAAAATCCACTGGCTTAAATCAGTTGAGCTGGTGGTCCCGCAATGGTCGGCAGTGAGCACATATGGCTTCCCGTCATTGCGAACATTGTTTACCAGCGACCCGGTGCACCACACACTGCTGCCACCGCGCTTTACATTGATCCTGGCCACACTCCGCTGCTGGTTTTGCCACTGCGCGCCTTCACTGCAATTCACATTCACCTCGCATGGTCCCGAAGAGCCAAAACCGGTTTTGACCCCAGTATATTCGGCGACTCCACGATAAGCATAGCCAACTTCTGATACATGCAGTTCAGCCATTGGCAACCCGGCAGGTGCATTATACTCTATGGTCAGTTCATCACCGTATATCAAGCCTGCTGCAAATGTCGACAGCTTGTTGTTATTCATTTGCGTAAAAGCCCCGAGAAGTTGTGTTCGCCCGGGATTATAAATAAATACTTTGCCCCCCTCCGGGATGTTATACCGGTCGAAATAGAGTATCAATGCCTTGGCTCCCTGCGATTTAACATTAAGCCGCCACACGGTCATGCCGGAAGATGCGGCGGTCCATTGTCCTGCGGTGCCCATCCCAAGGTCGACTGGCAGGTTCAACGCATAGCGGTAAGGGAGCGGCGACTTCTGATCCTCGGCGGCCAGAGCCTCCGTAACGGGGGGTGCGACGATAACTATATTATTCGTATCAGGTGCAATCGCATGGGAAAAGCTCCAAGGCAGCCCGCCTTGGCTCAATTGCGCCGAAAGCGGAAAAGGCAGTAGCATCATCACAAAAAATGCCAGGCGGAGAGAGGTTTTACTTGTTGAATTCATCCGGGTTCACGTATTATTTAACAATGGAGACCTTGCGCGACACCTTTTCCTGGCCGCGCACAATATTCAGAAGGTAGATACCCAGGGGAATTTTTTGAACATCAAGCATGACCCTGCCATTCACAGGAACCTCACTCCAGCATGAAACAGTTTCACCCAAAATGCTCACCAGTTCTATCTTGCTGGTCGATGAGCTGTTTTCCTGATAATTAAGGGTTAAATAGTCCCTGGCAGGATTGGGATAAACAACAAGCCGGCCCAGCGAAGGTGACTCGTTAACGCCCAGGGAGGAGGTTACTGAGATGTCGTCGATCATAAAAATAAAGCTGTTGTCGGTTACGCACTGGATACCGATATAAACATTCTGGCCGGTGTAGGCCGACAAGTCGTAACTTCTTTGCGTCCAGGCTAATGGAGCGACCTCGGGAACTGCATTTACCGGGACAAAGTTTGAAGGGCTTGCGTCGGTCGTCGAAACAGCGATATTGTACATTTCAGTACCATATTGGTTGCTATAAGCCGTAACCCATAATTCGATCTTCGCATTTGTTCCAAGGCTCATTTTGGGGGTGATCAGCCATTTATTATTGGGGTTCATGGGCGGAACCGACGAAAAGCAACAGCCAACTTTCTGACCGGAATGAGCGGTCATGCTGGTCAGCGGCGGTGTTGTTTTGGATGGATTGAAACAGATAAAGGCCATTGGCTCATTCGTATGGATGAATTCATAAGGATTACCGTTTGGCTGGTTAATCCCGTAGGTATTACCACCTTTCGCATCTACTGCGGTCCACGGGTTGAAAGCAAGGGTGAAATCGGGCAGTGATTCGAAATCGAGTGACAAGGTGACTGGGTAACCTGTCACGGTAATATAACCCGCTTTGGTCATTGAATCGCTGGTCAAACCATTGCTGATTTTCAGGCTTACCGGGTACGTTCCGGGAACAGAATAGCTTATATCTGCCGGATTTTGGAGACTGGATGCCGCCGGAGTCCCTCCGTCAAATTTCCATGTCCAGGAAGTCGGAACTCCGGTTGAAGCGTCTGTAAAGCTAATCTTCTCCCCTAATCTTATCGTGGTCTTGTCGGCCGTAAAATCGGCGGATAAAGTTGTGGAAGCCTCTGCCTTAACCTCGAGGTCGTCGATCATCATCAGGTAATTATTGTCGGAAACACAATGTACGGCGACATATACTTTCTGATTGTTGTAACCAGACAGGTTAAAGGTCTTTTTTCCCCAGGAAGTGGTCGTTTGCAGAGGTTGTGTTCCGGATATTACGGTAAAACTGCCAGGATTCTTATCCGTTACAGAAACTGCCACTGTATAGCTGTCCAGCCCGTACTCGGCGGTGTATGACTTAATCCAGAAAGAAAAACTGCCATCGATGCCAAGCTGTACCTGTGGAGAGATGAACCAATCATTGTTAGTTGGCGGGTTGGAGGAAAAGCAAGCCCCGAAACGCTGGCCGGAATGCGGCTGAATCGCCGGGTCGGCCGCCATGGACGGACTAACCTGTGTCGGATTGAAACAGAGGAAGGCCATTGGGTCATTCTGGTGAGGGAATGTGTACCCAGTTATGCTGTAGGTATCATGCTGGTCGACGTCATTGACTGTCCAGTCGCCGAAGGTAAGCGAAAAATCAGGAACCTCTTCGAAATTCATGGCATAGGTGCCAGCTCCAGGCGAAGATGGTGCCAGATTGAACAATGCACGCTGGTTAAAGGTGTAATTGAGCGTGTCGGGTTTGAGATTATACAGGGAATAATAGCCGTTATATTGACCGCCCAGGCCCCAGTTGATGTGGAACTGACCAGTGGCCGAGTAGCCATCGCAAATGAAATAGTGACGTATCGTTCCAAGGCTGTCTGTCCCGGTTAAAAGGAGTGGGTGAGACGCATCCAGTTCAGTTTTCACCATGATCTGCCACTCATCTGAAGTATAATCGGATTGTGATTTCCAGCCAGCCGTTACAGGGTAGCCGAAATATTTAACGAAGGCCGTATCGATCTCATCTGCAAATGACGACGACCGGGTTGTGCCATAATTCATATTTTGCGCAACGCCGCACTGGTATATCAAGGTGGCTAAGCCCCCGGCAGGTGCAGTCAGGGAATCGGGCATGGTGCCCCATGCATAATTTGTTGTCCCGAAATTGGCATACTGAATTCCGTATTTCGGGTGCTGATACCCATGCTCCCCCGTTCCATGGTTCGGGTATTGATAAAAGTTCATAACCTGTGCCATGGCTATGGCGCCGGGTCCGGCAGGCACATGAAAGCAGGTGGAGTGGGAGGCTGTATCAACCGGGCATGCAGCATTATAAAAACATCCCTCCCCCCAACTGGTCTGCAATAGTGGGTCCACGCCAAATGAGGGTTGAACCTGGATCTTTGTGGCATCGGGAGGCCTGGCATATCTTTTTTGCGATACAGGTATATTCTGACAAAACAAATTCAAAGGACCCGCCAGAAAAAGGTAAAGAAGCAGATTTCTGATGACCGGTTTCATTTTCAGATTTTGATAATTTATGACAAAAATACGCATTTTCAGCGAACATGAAAAAAGAGGCTGCTCAATTGCTTTTGAGACAGCCTCTTTCAACGATAACCCTGGTATCAGGATTAACCAACCATAATCTTATGTGCGTTTGTTTGGCAACTCCAAACCATATTTTTTAAGTTTGTCTTCACGCAGCAATAAAAATCCAAGGAAAATGGCTGCCACACCCAGCCCGGCAAACACAAGCATGGGTGCGGTATAGTCGTAAATTGCATTGACATCTCCTGCCTTTACTCTGTCGGTAACCCCTGGGTTCGCCCATTCCAGTATCACACCGATCAGCCAAGGGAAGAACATAAGCCCGATATTCTGAATCCAGAAAACCAGCGCATATGCTGACCCGAGATACCGTTCCTCAACGATCTTGGGAACCGAAGGCCACATGGATGCAGGTACCAGGGAAAAAGCAACACCAAGAAGAATGATTGTCATAACTGCAATCCCCAAAGTCAGCGGCACAAGTGCGAATGTAAGATGCGCAATGGTTAAAAGTGCTGCACCGAAGATCATCAAGGTGGCACCCTTCCCTTTTTTGTCAAGGAAATAACCAATGATGGGGGTTAAAAGAATGGTTCCAACCGGCAGCATTCCTGAAATATATCCTCCGACCGCGGCCGATACTCCAAGTTTATTCTGCATCATATTGACGGCATATTTCAAAAACGGGAATACCCCTGAGTAAAATAATACGCAGAGCAGTGATATGAGCAAGAAGCCCCTGTTGGTAATGATCTTGCGAAGATCACTCAAATGAAACTCCTCGGTAGGATCGGCTCCAGGGCCGGACGTTCCGGTTTGCTTGTCCAGCTTCTGGTCCATGAAGGTATAAACGAGGAAAGTCAGGAACCCGATAGAGATCAATGCAATGCCAAGATAAATCGGATTCAGCACATTGCCTTCATGCACGCCATTCACTGTGCGCTCACCTGCCAGCATGGCAGAGAAAAAGAAAGCCACTGAAGCGCCCATACGGGCAGTGGCCAACTGCATTCCCATAGCCAGGGCAAGTTCTTTGCCTTTAAACCACTTCACAACCGTTCGCGACGTCGTAATTCCTGCCATTTCAACCCCGATACCAAAAATACCATATCCCAGCGCCGCGACTTTTGCACTTGCCGGCATTGACAGCCAAAATGAGGAGAAAAACTCATGACCAAACCCACCATTTGAAAAATAGGCAGTTAAACCATATAGTTTTATCAAACCACCTCCAAGCATGATACCTGTGGAAAGAAGCCCGGTAAACCGGATTCCCATTTTATCAAGGATAATCCCTGAAATAATCAGGAACCCCATCACATTCAACATATATTCCGAGCCAGAGAAAAAGCCGTAATCACTTGGGGTCCATCCATAGGTTTTTTCCATCAACGACTGCAATGGCGCAATCATATCGACAAAATAATAGGCTGAGAGCATCGTAAGTGACACAAGAATCAAGGCAGTCCATCGGGCTGGTGTCGATTCACTAAGGATTTTGTGAATTTTTTCCGTCATAACTATTGGGTTAAATGATGAATACTGGAAATGTGGCGCAAAGCTATAAAATAATAAGGTATATACAGAAGGCACCCCCGGATAAAACAGAAAAGTTTAATTTTGTGCGAAACTCCTGACATGAAGCTCCTTCTGGTCTCCGCTACTTTATTTGAAATCAGACCGTTACTCACGAAATTGACCTATACTGGCGGACCGACCGATTTTTTATCAACCTATCGGCATAACGACTTGTTCATTGATGTGTTGATACCGGGTGTTGGTATGGTGCCAACGGCTTACTTCCTGGGCCGGCAACTGGCACAACAGAAGTACGACCTGGCCATCAATGCCGGAATTGCAGGAACATTCAACAAGTCCCTGCCAATGGGAACAGTGGCCAATGTTGTTGAAGATTGTGTCCCGGAATTGGGGGCTGAAGACGGCGACAATTTTCTCTCGGTCTTTAAACTTGGCCTTGCAGATCCTGATACCTACCCTTACAGATCCGGCAGACTGATCAATGAATCACCCGGATCAGCGCGCTGGGAGAATGATGCGATCATTGGCAAACTTCCCCGGATCAAGGCAATAACATCAAACACTGTGCGCGGCAACAGCGAGAGCATTGCCCGGATCAAGCGGATTGCCAATGCAGATATTGAAAGCATGGAAGGTGCCGCGTTTTTCTTTGCCTGCTTCAGCGCTACAACCCCCTGCCTCCAGATCAGGGCTGTTTCGAACCTGGTAGAAGAGCGCGATAAGTCGCACTGGAATCTCGACCTTGCGTTGAAGAACCTGAACAAGGTACTGTTGGCGTTTGTCATCTCCAATCCTCAACCAGGTTGAGCAACCTCAATAATGTCGTTGATATTTATTAATTAAATCCTGACAAATCTCATGTTAATTAATTAACAGACTAGCGACATTGTGATTATTTTTGTTTTTTGCATTCTGGCTTACTACATCATCACTTTTTATACCATATCATCGCTAAATAAACATCCTCAATGTTGTCCTTGGCAATTTCACCCTGTCCGAATGATACTTTTATCTTTAACGCCCTTATTCACAACAAGATTGCACTTGAAGGACTAAAATTTGATTGCCAGTACCACGATGTCGAAACCTTAAACAGGATGGCCCTTGCGGGTGGCATTGACATGATCAAGGTCAGTTTTTTCACCTATCTGCTGCTTCAGCAAAATTTTGTATTGCTTGATTCAGGGAGTGCTATGGGTTTTGGCAACGGCCCGCTGCTCATCAGTAAAAATGAATATTCACTGGAAGACCTGCCGGGGCTCACCATTGCCATTCCGGGTCAATATACCACGGCACACATGCTGTTCCGGATTGCTGCACCCGGGGCAAAGAAGAAGAAATTCATGCTTTTTTCCGAAATTGAAGATGCGATTCTTTCCGGGGAGGTTGATGCAGGAGTAATTATCCATGAAAACCGGTTCACCTATGAGTTGAAAGGTCTGAAAAAGATCCTGGACCTGGGAAGTTACTGGGAGCAACTTACCGGGTCGCCAATTCCCCTTGGCGGCATCATTGCCCGGAAAGGCCTGGGATATAACATAATCAACAAACTCAACAGGATCATGTTCCGCAGCGTTGAATACGCATTTAAAAAACCTGACGAGGCCATGGCATTTGTTAAGGAGCACGCCCAGGAGATGGATGAGGAGGTGATGAAAAAACATATCAACCTGTATGTGAACGAAAACACCCTTAGTTTAGGTACTGGCGGGAAGGTGGCCCTGGCAAAATTGCAGGAGATCGCCATGGCAAAAGGGCTGTTGGTAAAATAGTGAAATGGTAAAATAGTGAAATGGTGAAATAGTGAAATGGCGAAAAGCAAGCTGAGTTCAGGATCGATTGGGAAGGCACTTCGTTCTGCACTTTCAAACGGCCTGATCAGGGAGGAGGACACCGCAGCGATTTTTTATGACCTCTCCGAACTCGGATCACGCATCAGACATCTTACCTCCTGTTTTCCATCGACGACCCTTCACGCACTTGCGATAAAGGCAAACCCCCTTTCACGGATCATGGCGTTCATGAGAGAGATTGCACCCGGCATCGGTGTAGAGGCCGCATCATCAGGCGAGGTTGTAATGGCGTTAAAATCGGGTTACCGGCCCGGCAACGTGGTATTTGATTCACCTGTAAAAACATATGCAGATATTCAGTTTGCGCTCAGCGAAGGGGTTCATCTGAACATTGACAATCTTTCGGAGCTCGAGCGGGTGAAACAAATCCTCGTGACAGGGGCAGTTACCCTGGCGGGAACCATCGGTTTGCGGATCAATCCGCAAATCGGGGTCGGAACAATCGCGGAATCAAGCGTGGCCGGAGAATATTCAAAGTTTGGCGTGCCCATAAAGTTTAGTCGCGCCGATCTGGAAATGGCTTTCCTCACCAACCCCTGGCTTACCGGGGTACACCTTCACGTGGGATCCCAAGGCTGCCCGATGGAGATGCTTATTGAAGGCATCGGTGTTCTGTATGACTTTGTGCAGGAGGTGAATCATAAAAGGAGTAGCCGCGGCTTCCCCCCGGTTGAAATTTTTGATATTGGCGGCGGACTGCCTGTCGCCTATCTGTCGACCATAACTCCCCCTTCGATGTCAGATTATGTGATGCAAATTGCAGAGCGGGCTCCCGGGCTCTTCGATACTTCATCATTTAAACTGATCACCGAATTCGGCCGTTGGGCCTATACCAACTCAGGATGGACTGCAAGCCGCGTAGAATATGTAAAGCGTGACCCTTCCATCAACACGGCCATGCTTCATGTCGGAGCCGACCTTTTTGTGCGCGAATGCCTGAATCCCAAGGACTGGCAGCATGAATACAGTGTGTTTGACCCCGACGGCAATTTAAAATCGGGAACTGACCACCACCCGTACAACCTTGCCGGGCCGCTTTGCTTTTCTGGCGATATTATCGCCAAAAATGTTCAACTGCCTAGGATCGAGGAGGGAGACTATGTTGTAATCCACGACACCGGAGGTTATACCTTCAGCATGTGGTCAAGGTACAACAGCAGGCAAACCCCGAGGATCATCGGCTACCGCGAAGAGAATTTTGAGGTAATAAAGGAACGGGAAACGCTTGAGGAATTGCAGAGGTTCTGGAAGTAGGGTGTAAATCAGGTCCCTTTTTCCCCGGCAAACTGATCGTCCTTGTTTTTAAACAGCACATTGAAGGTTGTCAGACTGCCGTATATCCTGGTGACATATTGCTGCATATCAACTTTTTCCTGGTCGGTGAGCTCGCTTGCATTCAGTTTTTGTTCCAGAACACGCAGGCGGTCGCGCATCATCACGATTTTATGAAAAAAGGTTTCCATCGGAACCTCCTTCTCCTTCAAGCCAGGTTCACCGGGATACATCACCAGCTTCCCGCCAGTCCACTTTGAGCCAAGGGGAACGGTTTCATGAATGTCGCTGAACCGCTGGAGTACCCTGATAAGGCCTTTTTCAATTTTTTCGTAGGTGGCGATCTCCGGCGAAGTTTCCACCGCCTCGATGGTTTCCAATCCTTCGTAATCACGAAGAATGATGCGGGTTCCATGGTCGATGAACGTGATTTCCCAGGCGTCTGACCGAACCTGGATGACGACACCTTTTCCAAACTGCGGGTGCCTGACCCGTGAACCGATTCCCATTACTTTTTCTGACATAACCGGGTTATTTATTCCTGATGCACCTGACTGCAAATCCGGAATTTTTATCGTTGGAACTTACCACCAAATCTTTGGCTCCTTTTGCAAAAAGCATGTTATTGCCGACAGAATCATTTACCTTTCCCGATGTCCAGCATCCGCCCCAGGTTGCTATGCCGATGCACGAACCGTCGGCATGCCTGACTCCGCTTAACAAGGAAGAAATTGCCCCGGCCGTGGCCGATCCGGCGGGTCCATGATTCTTGCCAACCGTGTCCATCGCCTGCATTTTTTGGCCTGCCATGCTGTTTCCGCCCAGCGACTGAACCAGCACACCCCATTCTTTATCTGAAGGCAGATGCCATCCTTTCGGACAGGCCACCTGGGCAGCTTTCCAGGTATAGAGCCTGCCATAGCTCACCTCATTGGCAGAATCGCTGTTATAAGCCCAACTTGCGGCAGGCGAGTTGAAATCAAGGTTTTGCGACATCCATACCTGGGCTCCGACTTTTGTCCAATTGTATACACGGCCATCACGACTATCAGTGAAAGTGCCCTTGTCCTGGGCATTCATCAACATGGGCAGCAATGTCAGACCAACAAAGAGCGTGATGGCATATCGCAGGCCACACAGAGCGATTGAATTTTTCATATTTTTTTTCCTGGTTTATTGTTACCTGAACAACCATGTTGAATCGGGCATGTAAAAGTAAACAGAAAAATTCAGTCTCCCGATATTTTCACAATATGAAAAACGGTAATTCTTACTTTTGCCAACAATAAGGTCTTCAGAAATGAAAAACAGGTTCACATCCGCAGAAATCAACCGGATCATTTTCCTGGGATATGTATTCTGTATCAGTGTGTTGAGTTTTTACCATGAATTTTGGCGCGACGAACTGCAGGCATACATGCTGGTAAAAAGCAGCCACTCCATTGCCGGACTGATGAGCAACAGCCGCTACGAAGGACACCCGTCGCTCTGGTTTTTCATGCTGTTTGCCCTGAAGTCCTTCGCACCGGGGTTATTGCCCATGAAAATCCTGCACCTCCTGATCAGTGCATTATCAGGATGGCTCCTTATCAAATTCAGCCCGTTCAAACCCTTTCAAAAGATTCTATTGCTCGCAGGATATTTTTTTTTCTATGAATACACGTTTATTGTGCGCAATTATGCATTGGGGTTGCTGTTCATCCTTGCCTTTTGTGTCTTGTTTCCGCGAAGAAAATCGCCGACGTACTTTATTTTCCTGGCGTTGTCGGTTGCAGGCATGATGTTGTCCAATTTCTATTCCTTTTTTATTGGTTTTGCCCTGATGATGTTGCTTATCGCCGAACATTTATTTTACAGCAAGGGTAAAGAGAACACATGGAGACTGATTCCAGGCTACCTGCTCATGTTTGCGGCCGTAATTTTATTTGTGCTGGATACCCTGCCGCCGGCAGATTATGGTTATGCCAATCTTTGGAACACCAAACCTGACTTCAGGGCGATCATCAATACAATCGGTCGGGTTTACCAGGTTTTTATGCCTGTGACCACCCCTTCCCAGCATTTCTGGAACTCTGTCTTTGTTTCTGACATATACATCAAGGCATTCCTGGGAACAATGATCATCATAGGGGCTGTTTTTATAGTCGCGCAAAAAAGCCTTTCCCGTTGGTTCATGGCACTGATTTTCATCATGCTTTTAGGGTTTTCCTATGTCAAGTTCAATGGATACCTGAGGCATAATGGCCACCTGTACATCGCCTTTATTGCCATGATGTGGCTGCAGCCTTACCTTCCGGGTAAAACCCGCGGACGGCACAAACTTTCAGATATTATTTTCAACGCTCTCCTGCTGATCCAGGTTACTGCCATGATGATTGCCGTATCGTGTGAAATTGCCTACCCATTCTCACAGGCAAAGAATGCGGCAGCTTATATTGAAAAAAACTATCCCAACAGCATCGTCGTCGCGCATAATGATCCCGGAGTCTCCTCTGTTTGTGCCTACCTGGATTTTCCATTTTTCTATCCGAAATCGGGCCAATTCGGAACCTTCATCGTATGGAATGCCAGGCGGCTTGAGCCGCACGTAGCAACCGCTTTCCTCATTGGAAAAGGTGATTCCGTGGCGCAGCATGGCAAAAAAAAGGCAATTTATTTAACCTCCTACCCGATCGACAGCAGTGAAAACTACGGCCTGGTGCTGCGTAAAAGTTTCACCCCGTCGGTGGAGCCTGAAGAGAGTTATTACCTTTATACAAAAAGGTAAACCATTATTATTTGTCCTTAACTTTAACTATTTTTGTAAAACAGATACTTGACCTATGATTGTCGTTACAGGTGCCGCAGGGTTTATCGGGAGTTGCATGGTTGGCAAACTCAACAACAAGGGACACAAGGACATAATCCTGGTGGATGATTTTTCGAAGACGCAAAAACATTCGAATATTTCTCATAAAATTTTCCTTCAAAAAGTTGAGCGCAGCACATTTTTCACATGGCTTTCCGGCCATGCCAGGGATGTTCAGTTCGTTTTTCATATAGGGGCCCGAACAGATACCACCGAGTTCAACATGTCAGTTTTTGATGAACTGAACCTCAATTATTCGAAAAAAGTATGGGAGGCATGCAGCGAACACGGCATCCCGATGATTTATGCCTCTTCGGCCGCCACATATGGCGACGGATCACTTGGCTATGACGACCTGGATGACGGCCTCAGCAGCCGTCTCCAGCCACTTAATCCTTACGGTGTTTCCAAGAATGAATTCGACAAGTGGGCCCTGATGCAAAAATCAGCCCCCCCGAGATGGTATGGACTGAAATTCTTCAATGTGTTTGGCCCCAACGAATACCACAAGGGAAGGATGGCGTCGGTGGTGTTTCATGCGTTCAACCAGGCAAACAGGCTGACAGGCGGACAAGGGAGCGGCGTGGTGAAGCTTTTCAGGTCGCATAATCCGGCATTTGCCAATGGCGGGCAACTCCGCGATTTCATTTATGTGAAGGATGTGACCGATGTGCTCTGTTTCCTGATGCAAACCCCCGCTCAAAGCGGAATTTACAACCTGGGCACCGGGAAGGCCCGTACATTTCTTGACCTTGCGAGGGCAGTCTTCACAGCATTGAACCTGGAACCCTCCATCGAATTCATCGATACTCCCATTGACATCCGCGACAAATACCAGTATTTTACCGAGGCGAAAATGGAGAAACTCCGTGCCGCCGGGTATGCAAAGCCCTTCACAAGCCTGGAAACAGCGGTTTCGGAATATGTGCAGGGGTATTTGGTGGAGGGGGTCAGTTTTTAAATTAATTTTTCATTAATTTTAAACAATCCTTAGTTTTTATACAGGCAATATTTACCTTTGTATTTGCGGACAAGTATCGTCTGTATTTTAACCAGTTTAGCAAAAATTAAATTTAATAACTCTGTGAACCAATTCGAAAAAGTATGAAAAAATCTATGGATTTTGCCTTCATAATGTTGGTAATTATTGCTTTATTATCGCCCGGTCGGGGTTATTCCCAGGTGCCTTTTTCAACAGGTAACCTTGTTGTTTTCAGGTCAGGAGATGGAGCCGCGGCGTTGTCGACCGCTTCCACCGTAGTTTACCTCGAAGAGATCACGGTTGCAGGAGCACCAGTTCAATCATTTGCGCTGCCAAATTCAGGGCCAAATATGCTAACGACCGCAGGTTCCTCAGGAACTGAAGGCCAGATCACTTTGTCACCTGACAACAATTACCTGATCATTGCTGGATACAATGTTGCAGCGGGCACGCCTGCTGTGGGTGGCACTGCCTCATCAACGGTGAACCGAAAACTGCTCAGGATAGATAATTTATGGAACTTCACACCTTTATTGTCTGCAACCGCATTTTCAACCAGCAGCATAAGGTGCGGCGTCACTTCCGGTACGGATTTTTGGGCAAGTGGTACCGGTGCAACAGGGACCAATGGGGTTCAATATTTTGGAAACGGCACGCCCTGCCAGGTATCTTCAACAATGACGAATCTCAGAGCAATTAATATTTATAACGGTCAGCTTTATTTCAGTACTGGTTCCAGTCCTACCGGGATTTATCAGGTTGGCACCGGGCTACCTATTACAACCGGGACGACAAGCACCATGGTTATTGCCGGTGTTGGAACCTCTCCTTCCCCGAATGCCTTTGCATTTAACGCTGCCAATGACATATGCTACGTAGCCGATGACAGGACCTCTGCAAGCGGAGGGGGCGTTCAAAGGTATACGAGAAGCGGTGTCGTGTGGTCGCTGGCCTATACACTTTCAGTCGGAACAACCGGTGCAAGAGGCCTCACGGTCGATTGGACAGGAGCAAGCCCGGTAATTTATGCCACCACTACTGAATCGACTGCAAATAAAGTCATAAAGCTTATCGATACAGGATCAGGGGCTACACCTGTCACACTCTACACTGCAGCAGCCCTTACTGCGTTTAAAGGGATAGCATTCGCACCATTTTCAGGAACAATCAGTGCACCAACCGCACAAACTTCAAGTTTCACATTCAGCAGCATCCTTCAAACCCAGATGAATGTTTCCTGGACCAACGGAAATGGAGCAAAGCGTGTTATCAAAATCAACACAACCAATATTTTCGCCCAGCCTGCCGATGGCACCGACCCGGCTGCCAACAGTGTCTATTCTGGCAGTGGAGAGCAGGTTATTTATAACGGTTCAGGAAGTACTGTGCCAACGGTAACCGGCCTTACGACCAACACTACATACTGGTTCCAGGCTTGGGAATACAATGGATCCGGTTTGAACACTTTATATTGTACTGCGTCCGGAGTGAACAACCCAAAAGACCAGGCAACTGCTGCAGCAGCAACTGCCCCGTTGATCTCATCTCCTACTGCCACATCAATCGGACAAACATCCGCAGTGTTGGGAGGGAACATTACCGCTGATGGTGGTAGCCCGATTGTTGAGCGTGGAACGGTTTGGAGTACATCTACCCCGGTTACTTACAACGATAACAGGCTCGCTGATGGATTAACTGCTACCGGTGTTTTCACCCAATCCCGCACCGGTTTGCCTGTCAATACTCTGATCCACTATGCAGCATATGCCTCAAATTCTGTAGGAACAACACTTTCTCCCGAATCAAGTTTTACAACACTTCTTCCTGAACCTTCAAACCATCCTGCATCGTTTACCGCAGTTGCACCCGACCAGGCATCCATCCTAAATACCTGGTTGGACAACAACGGCGCCCAGCCTGCAACAGGATTTCTCCTCCTTATCAGCACAACAGGAGTATTTCCCACAATTATTGACGGAACCCCGGTAATAAATGACTTTGTGCTGACTGATGGCAGCGGTGCGGTAAATTTAGCCCCTGGTGTTGAAACGTATACTTGGACGGGGTTGAATAGCTCAACACCCTATTACTTTGCCATATATCCGTATACAAATACGCTGACCAATATTGATTATAAAACTGTACCTACAGCACCAACGGCAAACGTATCAACACCTGCATTGCTGTTGCCCGTGGCATCATGGACATTTGATGCGACACCTGCCGCCCCCACAACACCAAATTCTGTTGCTTCAAACTATGGAACCCAGCTTGATGCAATGCTCTATGCCGATGGATCAAACGGATCTTCTGTCTGGATAACCACCACCAGCGGAAATGAACTTACCGCATTTGGAGGAACCGCCCTTAACGATCCGCGGGAGGGTACATCTGTTGTGGCAGGACAGGCATATGGCACACTTGGTGGGGGAACAGCCCTTACAGCCAATGGTAAAAAGATGGTAATCAAATTCTCGATGTCAGGCCTTCAGGATCCCATTTTATCCTATGCCACCCGTTATTCAAGCAGTGCTGGATTTTCAACTCATCAATGGGCATGGAGCACTGACGGAACTATATTTACTGATTTTGGCACAAATACTGCTCCCACCAGTTCATCCTTTGCAACAAAGACACTTGACCTGAGTGCGATCAATGCCGTTGACGGAACAACGGTAGTTTACCTTCGGATCACTTTCGACGGGGCAACCGCAGGCGGCTCGAACAACCGCATCGACAATATAATAATCCGGGCCACCCTCGTTCCATCAGTGGCAACTATTGCTGCTACAGCTGTTGGAGCAACGACTGCTACACTTAACGGAACGGTCAATGCCAACAATCAAAGCACGGCAGTGAGTTTTGAATATGGTACCGTTTCAGGTATCTATGGAACATCAATTGCCGGAAACCCTACACCTGTAAGCGGAAATACACTGACTAGTGTAACAGCAGATCTAACAGGGCTGGCGCAAAACACACCCTATTTTTACCGGATCGTAGGCACTTATGCATCAGGCACTTCCTATGGCAGCGAAATGACCTTCACAACCGGCTGCCTTCCAACAGGTGCTGCTGGTACAATTACTGGCCCGGCAACTGTTGTCGCCAACGGTACCACTGAATATGTTTACTCAGTGCCGGCGATTGCAAATGCCGTGAACTACATATGGACCTTCCCAAGCTTTACAGTATTTGTTTCCGGTGGCACCACTAATTCTGTGACAGTCAGATTCAATCCTGGAGCCATTACAGGCCCTGTAAACGTTTTCGCCGAAAACGCATGCACCGAGACGGGCGACGTTTCTCCCGACTTTACAATCACTGTCACCACTGGCGGGGTTCCTGCCACACGCCAGGTCACTGGAAATATTACTACTACTGTGTGTTACGACGCCACCCAAACCATTACCGTTGCCGGAAACAGCACAGTATTTGAGGTATCTTCCCCTGGTGTTGTCTCCATGATTGCAGGACAGAATATCCTTTACATGCCCGGCACAAAGGTATTTGCAGGCGGCGTTATGACGGGGAAAATCGTTCCGGGAGGCCCCTATTGCCCGACGGATGCCCCGGATATTACGACTGGCAGCGAAGAAACCGGACTCACCATGATGGACAATTCTTTCAGGATCTATCCCAACCCTACCAGCGGAAATTTTACCATCGAACAGCTTGGTGCAGTTTTCAGCGAAACTGTCAAGGTTGAAGTGCTGGGAACCCTGGGCGGAAAAATCATGAGCACTGAGCTGCAAAGCACCCGTAAACAGGAACTTTCCATCAAAGGCAACCCTCCGGGGATCTATTTTGTACGTGTTACAACGGGAGAAAAAGTTCAGACCGTGAAAATCATTCTGACCAACTAACCCGATTTCTTTAGCATAAAAGAGGCTGTTCCTGACCTGGGAACGGCCTCTTTTTTTTACATTACTTCTTAACAAAATAGAGACATTTTGCCAGTTAGTTCATACTTTTGTGAAAATGCAGAATCAGCATGATCGATTGATCACCCTAAACCTTGAATATGAAAAAGTTTACATTTCTGTCAATAGCAATTGCAGCCTTTTTTTTCCTTGGGAACGCCTTCACCTCAAATGGACAGATGCTGTTCAGTGACAACTTCGACTATATCGCCGGAACAGCTCTGACAGCCAATGGCTGGACACAGACCGGAACGACTGCAACAAATCCCATCCTTGTCTCCGGCAGCGGACTTACCTTTGCAGGCTATCTCTCTTCGGGTATCGGCAATGCTGCCGACATGATGACTACCGGGCAGGATGTGAACAATCCCTTCACAACGCAAACAACCGGGGCAGTATATGCAGGATTTCTGGTGTCAGTTACCTCCGCGCAGATTGCGGGCGACTATTTCATTCATTTTGTCGAATCACCGGTAACAGGTAACGTTTTTAAGGCTCGCTTTTATGTGAAACAGGACGCGTCGAACAACCTCGCATTCGGAATCTCGAAATCCTCCACCACATCCATTGCATATTCCGGCTTTACCTATGCCCTCAACACCACCTACCTGATCGTGATCAAATATCAGTTCAACGCCGGAACAACCACCGATGATGATGTTACCGCCTTCATCAACCCTTTGATCGGGGCCCCTGAACCATCAACCCCAACCCTTGCCTATATCGACAACACCTCCGCCGACGCCCAGAACATCGGCCTGATCGGGCTTCGCCAGGGTTCATCAGCGAATGCTTCCGCCCAGCGGATCGATGGGATCAGGGTCGGAAAAAGCTGGGCGGATATCACCGCATCAGGCGTTGTCAATCCGCCCACAGTCCAGGCGTCTGCCATCACCTTTGCCAACGTTACACCCACCCAGATGGATGTTTCCTGGGTAAACGGAAACGGTTTAAAACGGGTAGTTAAGGTCAATACTTCAAATAGTTTTTCCGCCCCTGCCAACGGTACCGATCCCTTGGCGAATGCCACATATTCAGGCAGCGGCGAACAGGTAGTATACAATGGTGCGGGAAATACCATATCCACCGTGACCGGCCTGGCCCCGGGCATAACATACTGGTTCAGCGCATTCGAATACAATGGCAGCGGCGCAGCCACAGTGTATTGTACAACATCAGGACCTGGAAATCCGAACAGCCAGGCCACCCAGGTTATCTTGCTGCCACCTGCCATCTCATCCCCAACCGTAACAGCCATTGCCAGCAATTCTGCCATCCTGGGAGGGACCATTACCAGCGACGGCGGGGCTGCAATCACAGAACGTGGAACTGTGTGGAATACCTTGGCCGGTGTCACCATCACTGATAACAAACTGCCCGAGGGTGGAGCCGCAACCGGGACTTTTACGCAAACCCGCAGCCTGCTTCCGGCACAGACGCAGGTCTTTTATAAAGCATATGCCACGAATGCAATCGGAACCACGCTTACCTCCGAGGATTCTTTCTTTACACTTGCCGTGGAACCGGCATCACATGTAACCGGTTTCAGTGCAACCGCCACCGGCAATACCAGCATCAACCTCACATGGAGCACAACAGCACCCGGAGCGGGCGGCTACATCATCCTGCAAAAAACCGGGGGCACTCCTCCCTCCGGCATACCGGCCGACGGAACTGCCTATACCGAAGGAGCCTCGTTGGGCGACGGGACCATCGCCGCATTGGTTACGCCCGGTTCGGCACTCAGCAAGTCAATTATCGGTCTATCCCCGGGAACCCAGTATTCATTTACCATTTGTCCGTACGCATGGGACGGGGCAAACAATGCAACCTTTAATTATTACACAGCACCTGTGATCCCTTTTGCAACCACAACCACAACAGGATCAGCTTCAACTGTTTACACTTGGCAAGGGGCCGACAATGGAAGCTGGACCATTGCAGGAAACTGGAATCCGGCACGTACAGTACCGGCACCCGGCGACATCCTCCAGTTCAACGACGGGACTGTTAAAACGGTTACCGGGGTGCCAACACAGACAATCGCCAGGCTGATCATGGCCAACAACACCACTGTCAATCTTCAGAGTACTGCAGTTGTCACACTTACCATTTCCGGGGCTGCAGGCACAGACCTTGATATCCCGGCCGGCTGCGCGCTGAACCTCAACGCCATCAACGCAATCTCGGTTGTGGTCGCCACCACGGCAACAGCAGGCATCAGCGGGAATATGAAATTTTCATCAACCGCATCTACGGCACATCGCCTTACCGGGGCAGATCCAGGATCCATCGTTTTCAACAACGGAGCTACCTTCACAGCCGGCACCTTCTTCTCAGGCAACGCTTATGGCACCTCATCATGGGGGTCGGTTATTTTTGCCAGCGGATCAACCTACCTGCAACAAGCCGGCAGCAATCCCTTTGGAGCCGGCCAGCCAAACAGCGTCGTAGTATTTCTAACAGGCAGCCTGTTCAAGGTCATGGCCAATCTTACGCCTTCATTTTCAGGAAGAACCTATGCCAATTTTGAGATGGATGCAAACGGGATTACCCTTAGCCCATCAGGTACCAGCCCGGTGTCAATGGATAATTTAACCATCACAAACGGCACATTCAACTTCAACATGACAGGGCCTTCATCCGGACTTCACCAGGTCAAAGGCAACATCCTTGTGCAACCGGGTGCAATCCTCAATTTCACTCCATCCGGCGCCGGTACCGTTACCCTTTCAGGCACCACCGCCCAGGAAATAACCGTTAACGGCACCTTCTCCACCAATGCCAACCTGGCACTTGAACTTGCAAACAGTTCCGGGATGATCCTGAATTCACCCATTACCCTCAATGGTAATTTAATCCTGACCGATGGATTATTAACACTTGAATCAAACAACCTGGTTTTATCGCCAACTTCAACGATAGCAGGTTCGACATCGTCATCGGCCATGATTGTTGCAACTGGCACGGGGCAGTTAAGGAAAGGATTCATTACAGGTTTTACGGGTAGTTTTATCTTCCCGGTGGGAGATAACACAAGCGCACCCGAATATTCACCCGTCACACTAACCTTCAGTGCAGGAACTTTCGGAACAGGGAATTATGCCGGTGTGAACCTGGCCAATGCAAAATTTGCCGGCGATCCAAATACAACAAGCTACCTTAACCGTTACTGGAATGTTTCATCATCGGCAATAACCGGCTTTAACTGTTCAGCATTGTTCCAGTTTGTTACGGCCGATGTGATCGGGAACGAATTGCAGATATTTTCGATGCAGGTTGCTCCTGCCCCGTTTACCGACTTCGGACTTGTAAACAGTGCACTGCACCAGGTCAATGCCCCCGGTCTTACGGCCTTCGGAACCTTTACCGGGTCGCAGCCAAAGCCTGTTGTACTCACCACGGCTGCCAACACCGTCGGGGCCACTACGGCAACACTTACCGGGGAAGTGATCGCGAACTACAATACCACTTCCATCAGTTTTGAATATGGGCTCACAACAGCGTATGGCACGGTGGTGGCGGGCATCCCTGCCTCAGCGTCGGGCGGTGGCACGAATACTGCACTTGCAAATATCACCGGACTTACGCAAAACACCACATATCATTTCAGAATCATTGGCACCAACATCCAGGGAACATCCAACGGCAATGACCTGACCTTCACCACCACTTGCCCCGCCCCATCGCCAGCCGGGACCATCAGCGGGCCAATTGATGTCTGTAAAAACGGATCAGGCTATATATACACCGTTCCGGTCATTGCCAATGCGTCGTCTTATACCTGGACCCTCCCTGCCGGAGCAACCATCACCTCAGGGTCAAATACCAACTCGATCACGGTAAGTTTTTCCCCTGTGGCTGTTTCCGGTAACATTACTGTTTATGGTTCCAGTATCTGTGGCGTTGGAACAGCATCACTTCCTTTTGCCATAACCTTAATCCCGCAGCCTGTGCCAACCATCACCGGAGCGGCGAATGCCTGCATCAATTCGTCCGGAAATATCTATACCACTGAGTCGGGTATGACAGCATATACCTGGACTGTATCTGCGGGCGGCACGATCACATCAGGCACTGCCACGAACAGCATCACCGTAAGCTGGACCAATGCCGGAGCCCAAACCGTGACGGTAAGCTATACAAACGCGACCGGTTGCACTACCGCTGTCCCTGCAATTTTTCCTGTCAGCATCATTCCACTGCCCGTTCCGACCATCACCGGCCCGAATGTGGTGTGTGCGAATGCAGCCAACATTGTCTACACCACTGAACCAGGAATGACCAGCTATAACTGGGCAGTTTCCATCGGCGGAACAATCACCGCCGGCGCAGGCACCAATGCCATCACCGTTTCATGGCCTTACGCGGGAAACAGGACAGTGAGCGTTACCTATACAAATGCCACAGGATGTGTTGCCATCACACCGACAGTGTACAATGTAACCATAAATCCTGCGGCTGTTCCCACCATCGGCAGCAGCAACGATCCATGCATTAATTCAACTAACAATCAATATATTACGAATGCCGGCATGTTGAATTACGTTTGGAATATCAGTGCGGGCGGTGTCATTACCTCCGGACTTGGAACCAATAGCATCAACGTGACCTGGAACAATGTCGGCTCCCAATGGGTCAGTGTCAGCTTTACGAACTCATATGGATGCTCTTCTGTAGCTCCGACTGTATACAGCCTGTTCGTTAATCCTCTGCCCGGAGCTGCCGGAGCTGTGACCGGAACCTCATCGTTATGCGCCGGCACCAGCGGCGTAGCATATTCCTGCGATGAAATCAACAATGCAACATCATATTTATGGACAGTGCCGGTTGGTGCCACGATTGCTTCAGGGGCAGGAACAAGGAATATAACGGTCAACTTCAGTACATCAGCTGTTTCAGGAAATATAACGGTTGCCGGCAATAACAGTTGCGGCAGCGGAATTATATCACCGGCTTTCACCGTTACAGTAGATATGTTGCCTGCTCCGGTTATCACGGCTGTCGGCGCTGTGCTCACCAGCAGTGCTCCTTCTGGAAACCAATGGTACTTTGAAGGCAATGCCATCCCGGGTGCAACAGGTCAAACCTATACTGTTACAAACAACACGGGTTATTACTGGTGTGTGGTAAACCTCAACGGCTGTTCATCCCCCATCTCCAACAAGGTTTGGGTTGTGATTACCGGCCTGCCTGAACTGCAAAGCACCAGTTTCAATATTTACCCGGTTCCAAACGACGGCAGGTTCACAGTTGCTGTCACAAGTCCGCTGCACCAGAGCTTTACCATCATGATTTACAATCAGTTGGGAATGATAATCTATGAGCTGGACCAATTGCAGGTCAACGGTGTTTTCGAAAAGCAAATCGACCTCCGACCGGCACCCGATGGCATGTATTCGGTAGTATTCACTAGTGGCAGCGACAAGGTGGTTCGAAAAATCTTGATTAAAAGGTAACAGGGTAACAGGGTGGGGATTTTGTCACCATGTCACTTTGTCACCATGTCACCATGAAAACCAGGCTGTTACTGCTTCTGTATGTTCTCTTCACCCTCCAGGGGCACTCCCAGTACTTCAGCACCGGGCAGGACCCGGCTGCGCTCCGATGGCAACAGATAAAAACAAAGCAGTACCAGCTGATCTTTCCCGAATCATTTGAAAAAAAAGCACAATACCTGGCAAATGTCATGGACATCATTTGCCGGAATGAGACAACGACGCTGACGGCTAAAGTTCCGCGGATACCGGTCGTCATGCACACGCAATCTGTTATCTCCAACGGAATAACTGTTTGGGCTCCTAAACGAATAGAATTATACACATGCCCTCCTCAGCAAACCTACGCCGAAGAGTGGCTTGAGCAGCTCGCGATCCATGAATACCGACACGCCGTTCAGATCAGCAAGATCAACCGTGGGTTTTCGAAAGCGCTTTACTATATTTTCGGGGAACAGATCACCGGCGGCATACTTGGTTTGTATGTTCCGTCATGGTTTCTGGAAGGGGATGCAACGGTTACTGAGACTGCCATGACAAAAGCCGGGCGGGGCCGGGCGGCGCTATTCGAATGCACGCTCAGAGCGCAGATACTGGAAAAGGGTCTATATTCCTATGATTTGGCAACCATGGGATCGTATAAAACGTTTACGCCTGACGCATATTCACTGGGTTATTACCTGGTTGGACAGGCACGTAAAAAATACGGGCCACAACTGTGGAATACTGCGCTGGACCATGTTGCCAAATATCCGTTCATGGTGGTACCCTTCAACAGCGGCATCCGCAAGGTCGCAGGGTTGTGGAAAACACAGCTATACAAAGAAACACTGAATGGCCTGGATAGTGCATGGCAGCAGCAGATGCTTGCCGAAAACCACACTGCCCTGCGCACAATTACCAAACGCAACCCCGGTAACTATACAGATTACAACCATCCGCTCCTGTTGAATGATTCAACAATTTTTGCCGATAAATCAAGTTTGGACGATGTTGACCGTTTTGTGCTCATCGACCGAAAAACCGGCAGGGAACGCATCCTGCTTACACCAGGGTACCATGTGGGCGGCACGACCTCAATCGGAGGCGATTACCTGGTTTGGTCTGAACTAAAAACAGATGTGCGATGGTCAAATCGTGACTATTCAGAGATCAGGATGTACAATTTTAAAACCCGGAAACAGCATGAACTGACAACCGGGAGCCGCTATTTTGCCCCCATCATCTCGCCCGATGGTTCGCAGGTAGCCGCAGTTTATGTTTCAGAGGAGAACCTTTCCTGCATCGACATCCTGGAAGTGCCGTCGGGCAGGCTCGTGAGGCGGTATCCCATCCCCGGCTACGGCCAGTCCATCACACCCAACTGGTCGCCCGATGCCACACGGATTATCTTTACCCTGTTAACCGCAACAGGCGAAACCATAGCCACCCTCGATACCTCCACGGGCAGCATCAGAAAACTGCTGCCTGATTCGTTCAATGATTTCACCAGACCTGCATTCCTTTTCAAACACTATATTGTTTTCAGCGTCGACCATTCCGGGGCCGAGAACATCTATGCAATGGATACGCTGACCCAGGCCGTATTCAAGGTTTCATCAGGTCGTTTTGCCACGTATGATCCTGATTTTACGGCGGATAAACAGCATTTGATTTGTTCCGATTATACATCCGATGGACTCATGGTGGCTGAAATGCAGATCGATACGGCGAATTGGGTTCCCATGGGAAGGGTGGAAAACCATTCCTGCAGGTTATATGATGCACTTGCGGCACAGGAAACCGCCAACATCCAGGATAGTGTTTTTGACCGGAAAATATATAAAATGAACGCCTCTGACAGCTACAACCTTGGAAAAGATACGATTACCGGAAAAACATACCCGGTTAAAAAGTACTCAAAAACATTGAACCTCTTTAATCCGCACAGCTGGGCCCCGGTATCATTCGACCTCGACAACCTGACCTTTCACCCCGGCGTAATGCTCCTCTCGCAAAATTTGCTAAGCACCATGTTTGCCGGTGCAGGATGGGAATATGATGTAAATGAAGAGACCAGTCAGTTCTACACCACCTTAAGTTACCGGGGATGGTACCCCGATTTTACCTTCCGGTTCGATATCGGCAACCGGGCCGGCTACGGGCATTACTCAGGAAGCAGCCAAACATTCCGGTATACCTGGCAGGAGACCAACGCAAGCATGACAATGAGCATCCCCTGGAATTTTTCGCATGGCAGGTATAACCGTTATGTACGACCGGCGATCGGAACTGCCCTCACAAACATTCGGCATCAGGCCTCGACACCGGAGCAATTTACCTCAGGACTCATTCAATCCATCGATTATAGGTTAACCGCCTCACAATATCAGCATTCCAGTCAAAAAGATGTTTACCCGCGAATGGGGCAGGCCATTGATGTAATTTATAAACATACTCCCTTTGGAGACAATGATATGGGGTCCATTTTCGGGGCGGAAGCAAACCTGTTTTTTCCCGGATTGTTTCGCCATCATGGAATATGGATTTATGGGGGTTACCAGGTACGCAACGACAAGGATATCAACTCCTACTCTTTTTCAAACCTGGTCGCTTATCCGAGAGGATATACAGGTGCCCGGGATGAGGATTTGCTGAGCATGAAATTCAATTATAAATTCCCGCTATGGTACCCTGATTTCAGTTTCGGCTCTGTGGTCTATCTGAAACGGATAAAACTTAACGTTTACTATGACTGGGCCAACGGTAAGAATCCCGGATACATCAACAATTACCAGTCGACCGGCGCTGAACTGACAGCAGACTTTCATCTTCTGCGTTTTGTCGTGCCCATTCAAATGGGGGCGCGCAGTATGTACTACCCCATGACTGGGGAATGGGGTTTTGAATTTCTTTACTCGATTTCTTATTGACACATTCCCCTACAGGCCGATCTGGTTATCCAGGGTAGTAAAAAAAAGTTACATTTGCACCCATATGCTCCCAAAATCAATTACCGGTAAATTGCTGGTATGGCGGTTACGCCATATCAAACATCGGCAATTGATACTGATCCTAAGCATACTTGTTGGTATTGGCAGCGGGCTGGCAGCCGTAACGCTTAAGAACACCCTATATTATACCAATTATTTTCTGACCAACGGTTTCAGTTATCATGGCATTTATTACCTGTTCCTTGTCTTTCCATTGCTCGGAATCATCCTGACCCTCCTCTTTGTCCGGTATCTCGTCAAAGAGAACATCAGTCACGGAGTGAGCAAGGTGCTGTATGCAATTTCGAAAAACAACAGCCAGATAAAACCGCATAACACCTTTTCATCACTGGTGGCCTGCACCCTGACGCTGGGATTCGGAGGTTCCGTTGGCCCTGAAGCTCCCATCGTTCTCACCGGCTCTGCTATCGGGTCAAACCTCGCCCGGATGTTCAGACTTGATTACCGGAGTACCACCCTGATGATCGGCTGTGGCGCAGCAGGAGCCATTGCCGGTATTTTTGAAGCGCCCATTGCGGGGGCTATTTTCGTTCTTGAGGTCCTGATGCTGGACCTTACCGTAACCACCCTGATCCCCTTGCTGATCACAACAGTTACGGCTTCCATGGTTTCATTTCTGCTGTTGGGCAACGAGGTGTTGTTCTCATTCACGTTGACCAGCCCGTTTATCCTGCGCCACATCCCTTTCTATCTCATGCTTGGCGCCTTCACGGGACTGGTTTCAGTTTTCTTTATCCGCGGAAGCATTGGCATTGAAGTATTGCTGAAGAAGATGTCTGTACCCGTCAGAGTCGGCCTGGCAGGGCTCTCTCTCGCCATGCTTATTTTCGCCTACCCTTCACTGTTCGGGGAAGGCTATACTGTTTTAAAGGAGGTAATTAACGGCAAAGGGGATATCATTGGCAACTCAATCCTGTTTGGCTTTCTGAAACAGGGCCCATGGTCATTCCTGGTCATCATCTTCGGATTGATCATCATGAAGGTCGTTGCCATGGCCCTTACACAGGGCAGTGGCGGCATTGGGGGAACCTTCGCACCATCCATATTTGTCGGGGCTATCTGCGGATATTTTTTTGCAACCCTGCTGAATACAGCCTTCGGCCTCAATATTTCGCAGAGCAACTTTGCACTGGTCGGAATGGCTGGTGTAATGGCCGGGGTGATGCATGCACCTCTGACAGCCATATTCCTGATTGCTGAAATCACAGGCGGGTATCTGCTGCTCACTCCTCTCATCATCGTTTCAGCGATTGCCTACCTGACTTCTCACATCTTTGAAAGCCATTCAATTTACGCACGGCAGCTGGCAGCAAGAAAGGAGCTGATCACCCATGACAAAGACAAGGCGGTGCTATCTTTCATGTCGCCGCGCCAGTTAATCGAAACCAACTTCGACAGCGTTGAGCCACAAGCAACACTCGGACAGCTTGTTAAGATTGTTGCCAGGGCATCACGCAATATTTTCCCGGTCGTTGACCATGAAGGAACATTCTATGGCATTGTGATGCTTGACAATATCCGGCAAATCATGTTTGACCAGTCCATCTATGAGGTCACCTATGTCAGAGACCTGCTGTTCATGCCCGATTATTCAATCAGTCCTGATGATACCATGGATACGGTGGTACAGCTTTTCCAGCAAAGCGACCGCTATAATTTACCTGTGCTTGACAATGGGAAATACCTCGGATTTATTTCGCGGGCCAACGTATTCTCACAATACCGGGAACTACTAAAGAAATTCTCAGAAGATTAGCGATTTTTCTACCTCGCTCCTCGCCGTTTATTTGTGGAACTTCCTGATAAATTCCTCAACCTCAGGAACTCCGCCCTGGTATATCAGGTAACCGTTGTATGGCTCGCGCGGAGTGATTTCGCTGTTTATCGGAGTGAGCATGATCTCCTTGACTTTCGCCAGGTCGGATGTTTGCCCCAGTGCCCAGCTAAGCTTGATAAAGGCGGTTTCAGGAAGCATATTCTCAGCCGGAATGATGCCTTTGGCCATGAGGTCGCGGCCGGTATCATACACAAACATATGCACGTATCCCCATAAGGTCTGCACCGTCATGTAAATGGCAACACCTTTTGCGATGGCCCGCTCAATGGCAGGGTATATCGGTTTGTTCACATGCCCCAGCCCGGTGCCGATGATGATGATTCCTTTGTAGCCAGCATCAACAAGCGCATCGATCACGTCGGGCTGCATGTTGGTGTAATAGTAGATCATCGTAACTTTTTCTTCGTAGTAAGGCATAATGGTCACATTGCGGTCGGTACGGCGACGCTTGTAGTCGTGCTTGATGGGCACCACGCCCTGCCTGCTCACTGTCGCAATGGGCGTATCGCCAATGGTACGGAAAGTTGAACGGTATGACGAGTGCATTTTTCTGACGCGGGTGCCCTTGTGCAGAAAACCATATTCGTCGGAAGTTGGTCCGAACATGCACACCATCACCTCTGCAATATCACCATGTGCGGCAGCTGTAGCCGCATGCATGAGGTTCAGTGCGGCATCTGAACTGGGGCGGTCAGATGATCGCTGGGAACCGACCAATACGATCGGAACAGGTGAATTTTGCACCATAAAAGTCAATGCAGCAGAGGTATAATGCAACGTGTCGGTTCCATGCCCGATGATGATGCCGTCGATACCCTTTTCGATCTCGTTTCCAATGGCTATGGCCAGCTTTTTATATTGCTCCGGACCCATATTTTCACTGAAAACCGCGAACAGCTTCTCGGTTGTAAGGTTACAGATATCTGCCAGTTCAGGAACAGCCCCGTACAACTCACCGGGCGAAAATGCAGGGATTACGGCACCGGTGCGATAATCGAGACGGGAGGCAATGGTACCGCCCGTTCCCAGTAATTTCACATTGGGTTTATCCTTGGAATAAGGAAACTCCTTCTCTGGAATTTTATAGATCGCTTTTTTATACCCGAGTTCAGTAATGCCGGTGATCCCATCAATGTCAACGCCTATATTGTAACCCGTAAAAATCTTCAGCACCAGGTGCTTGTCATCGGTATTTTCAGCCCTGGGCAAAATGGTGCCTTCAAACACGCCCCGGCTGCTGTCGACTCTTACCTTCGCCCACACCCGGGCATTGAATTTTTGCAGTACGGCGAGCGCGCGGCCTTTGTATCCCTGGAATATGTCTTCGGTCATGATGAGTTAATGAGTTGGTTGTTATGGCGTTACGCGTCACGCGTCACGAAATTTAGAAGTTGATTGTTTGACTTAGGGCACTCAGTGAGAGATTCCCGGTAGCCAGTTTGCTGAGGTTCCCCATTACCCAGCGTTTGCCGGCAAAATCATCCCTGGATGTCCTGATTTCCAGGTATTTTTTAACAAGGAATGGCACCTTTGAAAGGATTTCTTCCGGAGGGATCTTTTTGAAATTAAGTGTTATGAGTATGCTTTCAAAATCCATTTTCGGATGCTGGTACAGGTGGAACAACATACGCCTGGCCATGGCAAGGTCTATCTTGCTGTCAACCAGAAATTTTAACAGGTCAAATACTTTCTCAGGCGAAAAATCAGGCAATGCCGGGTATTGCCCCTCCAGGTGCTTCAACGTATGAGCCAGCAAACGTGAGGTAAACCTCGCAGGCACCTTCAAGCCGACTTGTGCTTTTTCAATCAAAGGCACAAGGTTGTTCTTTAGAATATAGGTATGGGTATCTTCCGGTACGTTCCATTCGATCAGCTGGGCAATCCGCTCTGACACCAATGTCGGGAGTCGTTTCATGGCTTCATCAATCTCGCTGTCTTCCAATGGGATGGGTGCTGAGTCAGTATCCGGATACATGCGGTCGGCTCCGGGCAGCACGCGCTCGAAAATGGTTGTACCATCCTCAAACGACTTGCGAGTTTCATTAGGAACACCGGAAAATGCAAGCCGGCAGCGCTCTTCAACTGTTTCAAGGGCTGTTTTGATATCATCTTCGGGTCCCCAGAAGATCAACTGGGCATCGCCATCCTTGCTGCCAAGCAATGACTGTACTTTTGCCCACGCTTTTTCTCCAACCACATCCTCGAACATTTCGGAATGCACCATATTGGGTTTTTCGATGCAGGCAATGACTTTCAGCCGGTCGGAGAATTCATCTGCAAACATTTTGCCCGGCTGGGTGAAATGGGATAATATGCCCTGAAACTGTGGCAGATTCACGAGGTAAACCTTAAGGGTGGAGTTCTTAGGCACCCCGAGATTTTCAAGTTTAAAATCTTTTGCCTTGGCCTCCCTGGCATATATTTTCCAATTTGCCTGATCCTTGATTGATTTGCTTAAAAGATCCCGGATAGCCAGCAATGCCCATTGCCGGTATGCTTCATTGTGGGTGAGCTCAGGCATCCAGCCTGTATGCGCAACACCTTTGATTTCAACACGGGTACCACCTTTGCAGCTTACATTCACATCGGCCCTTGTTGAACCAATACCGCTGCGAACCTTGCCTGTACTGCGGTTCAGGAACCGGATATAGTCGGCACCCTCCTTAACCTCATCCGGGTTTTTAAATTCCGGGTAAGTCACAGTCTCTATCAGCGGCATTCCGAGGCGGTCGGTACGGTATATCCGCGTGTGTCCGATATCAGATACTTCCCTGCATGAGTCCTCCTCAAGGCTTAACTGGATCAGGCGAACCTTCTTGTTTTTGAGCTGGATTTCGCCCTCGATCCCGATGATGGCGGTTCGCTGAAACCCTGTCGGGATAGAACCATCGAGATACTGCTTGCGGGTGATGTGCACTTCTCCCACGACTTTCAGCTTTGAAAGCAAAGAGATGCCAATGGCATGCGACAGGGCTTCACGGTTTAGGGGGAATGGCGGCGTATCGTCTACATCATACGTGCAGGCCGTTTCATTTTTTATGCGGTAAATGATGTTTTTTCGCGTCCTGAATTCCATCAGTGCCGTGCCGTCATATTCCCCGAGTTCACTCAAGGTCGGCCGCATGTGACGAATCAACTCGGCATCAAAATCGTCTGGTTGCTGAAAAATCCCGGACGGGCAGTGGCAAAAAAGCTTTTCTTTGGTTTTCAGTTGCTGGTGAACTTCAAGTCCCGACATGAATCCGATGCGGTCATAGTCAGCCTGAGTTGCAATTTTGCGTGCGACATATCCGATTTTTTGTTGTGTTTCGGCATGGTTGCGCCTGGCGTCGACAAATTGTTTCATTGTATGGGTAAAATAGTTTAACGAGTTTTCAAAATTACCCTTTTTGTGCATATCGTGAATGCATTGTTCATTAATTTTGGTAACATTGACTTTAGTATCTTTGCCGCACCAGATCAAACCGATGTTCAAAATACTGCACGCTGTTATATTCATCGCCCTGCTGCTGAACCTGGAGGCCTATTCACAAGAGCCGCAGGCAGCGAGAATTCAGTATGAAGGCAAGGTGTGGGAATTTAACAAGGACATTTACAAGGACGGCCCACGGCTCCTGGGGGATGTTGTGATGAACCACGACAGTGCTTTTCTTTACTGTGACAGCGCCTATGTGAATGAAACAGAAAACAGGGTAACCGCCTACGGTAATGTGCACATTAAGCTAAGTGACACGCTCAACCTCTACAGTGATTCGCTTTGGTACAACGGCAATACAAAAATTGCCAACGCTTTCAGCAATGTCAAACTGATCGATAACCAAACCATCCTTACAACCGACACCCTGAAATATGACCGCAACACCCAAATCGCCCAATACGACTACTGGGGAAAGATTGTAAATGATCAAAACAACCTGGTAAGCCTCCATGGATATTATTATACGGAGAAAAAGGAGTTCTTCTTCAAGGACAAGGTGGTCATGCTCAACCCTGAATACACCATGTATTCCGACACCCTGATGTACAACACGGTAACGGAAACCTCCTATTTTTTCGGACCATCGCACATCATAAGCAAAGACAAGCAGGATTCAATCTATTGCGAAAACGGCTGGTACAATACACGGTACGATTTTGCCCGGTTTCGCGACCGGGCCCGCATTTATCATGAAGCAACATTCCTTACCGGCGACAGCATGTATTATGAACGAAAGAATGGGTTCGGACAGGTATTCCGCAAGGCGCTGCTGGTCGACACGATTCAGAACATCATGCTGATGGGAAATTACGGGGAGATCAGGCGCAAACTCGGGTATGCATTCATGACCGACAGCGCAGTCGGCGTTATTGCCGATAAAAAAGACTCCCTGTTCATCCATGCAGATACCGTATATGCCACCTTCGACACATTGCAAAACATCAAAAATGTTTTCAGCTATTATAAAGTGAAATTTTTTCGCCACGACTTACAGGGGATGTGCGACTCCATGGTCTATTTCAGCAAGGACTCCTCGGTCACCATGTACCGGAAACCGGTTATCTGGTCGGACCAGAACCAGTTGTCGGCCGATTCCATCAGGCTTACCCTGCGCAATGGAGAGGCAGATTCGTTGAAGATGTACAGTTCAGCATTTATCATATCGAGGGATGACACGTCGAATTTCAACCAGATCAAGGGAAGGAATGTGGTTGCCAAATTCCGTAACAACGACATCTATAAGATCAATGTAACCGGGAATGCCCAAACGATCTATTTCGCAAGGGAGGAAGACAAGAGCCTCATCGGCATCAACATGGCGGTGTCAAGCGACATGCTGATATTCCTTGAAAAAAACCAGCTGAAATCCATCACCTACATCGGCAGCCCGGAGGCACACCTGTACCCGGAAAAGGACATTCAGCAAAACGAGCGCAAACTGAAAAATTTCAAATGGGAGGAAAAGCGCCGGCCGCTTAATAAGCATGACATTTTCAATTGGTAACTATTTTTCGTGACGCGTGACGCGTGACGCGACAATTGTCAGGTTTCCGGATTACCAGTTTACTTGTTCACCTGCATTAAAACACCGAAACCTTTATATATTTCGACGGATTGTTTTTAATATCTTCCAGCAATAAATTCAGGTCGCGCGCAGCTTTTTCAACCTCTTTGTAAAGCTGCTCATTGTTGAGAAGCTGACCAACAGATCCTTCGCCCTTGTTTATTTTCACCAGCACCAGATCAAGATCGGTGACTGCTTTATTCACCTGTGCGATCGTATAGGGGATCCGGGCCTTTGCCAGTGAATCGCTTAAATTCGAAAAGTTGTTAAGCACATTGGTGATCTTCTCGTTGTTCTTTTTGAGGTTGCTGCTGATCGACTCAACGTTTGCAATGATCTTTGCCAGGTTATTCCGTTGCGAGCCCATCAGCGTGTCTAAATTCTGAGTGGTATGCGCAAGGTTTTGCATTGTCAGTTTAACATTTTCAATGGCATCCACAAGGTTGTCGCGCGTATTTTTGTTAAGCACCTCCTGCATCAGGCGCGCAATGCTGTCGATTGAACCGATCATGCTCTCAGCCTTCGCCTTCAGTGGGAGCAATTGCTTGTTTACCTCCTGGCCAAGCGTTGATTCAACCTGAGACAGCAAGGTGTCGCCGGTCAGAGCCATCATTTTTGAATCGCCGGGAATGATCTCGACTTCCGGGGAGCCAAGCAGACTGGAGTTAAAAATTCGTGCACTGGAATTTTTTGCAATGGGATAATCACCAAGAATATAAAGCTCAACAATAATTTTCACAGGATTCTGCGGGTCGAAATATAGCTTCTTGACCTGTCCAACCTTAAGTCCTTTGATCGAAACAGGATTCGCAGCCACCAAACCATTCACCTGTTCATACACTGCATAGAATGTACGGCTGGTCTTAAGCAGTTCAAGCCCTTTCAGGTACATAAGGCCCCATATCAGGATTGCAGTTGCAACCACGAATACAATCCCGACTTTAAACTCTTTCCTGATTTTCAATGAAAACATTTTGGACAAAATTACAAATTAAATAGCTACTGCCTCATGAGCCTGTCGGCTTCCGCCTGCTGAATCCGATCTCCATTCCTGAAAATGACAATAAAAGCATCCTTCACCCCTTTCTGTTTTGCCGCCGCAAGCAACTCCAGCGCTGCAGCCAAATCGGCTTCGTCTCCCACTGTATACTTATACATGCCGCCATGCCGGTACATCTTTACGTCGCTGAAGCGCGAAAACTTCGGGGCCCCGACACTGATCTCCTTTGGCTCTGTGGCAATCTGCACCCGGTATGACATTTTTCCGTCCTCCCCTGCTTTCCCGGCACTGGTGCTTACTTTTTTCGAAACTGTTGGCGCATCCTTAACCGGCTCCCGTCGTGGAGTGGAATTGTCGCCAGGATTGCCGGCGACAATTTCCTTGCCTGAAATCTCCTTAAACGCCCTGAAAATGGCCAATGCAATGAACTCCTGTCCTTTCTGCGACATCAGAAACTGCTCCTCATCCTGATTGCTGATATAACCCGTTTCAACCAGTACACTGGGCATCGTTGTTTTGTATAAAACAAGGAACCCGGCCTGCCTGACTCCACGGTTGTTCATACCGACACGTTCCTCCATCTGCTCCTGCACTGCTGCGGCAAAATCGGTGCTTTTGTCAAGGTTCAGGTTCTGGTTCAACGAAAAAATAATATAGGATTCATCCGAATTGGGATCAAAACCGTTGTATGCCGACTGGTAGTCCGATTCAAGGAGGATGGCCGCATTTTCAAGCTTTGCGATGTTCAGGTTTGCCTGCGACCTATGCAATCCCATCACATAGGTTTCAGCACCTTTGAGTGCATGATTTTTATTGGCGTTACAATGTATCGATATGAATAAATCGGCCTTCGACTCGTTGGCGATGCTGGCACGCCGGTATAATTCTACAAAATTATCCTTGTCGCGGGTATAGATCACCTTCACATCTTTCAGGGATGTTTCAATCAGCCTCCCCAGTTTCAATGCAATGGCAAGGTTGATATTTTTCTCTTTCGACTGTCTCCCCAATGCTCCGGGATCATGCCCGCCGTGCCCGGCGTCAATTACCACCTTACGCATGGCCCCTATTCGCTGTGCATGCAGCGGGAAGCAGGAGAATATAACGATGAGAAGTGGTAAACACCAGATTAAACGCGGCATCCGTGATTTCAGATTGTTAAAGTATCTTAAAAAAGGCATGAATTTCAATAATTTTGATTAGTTTTGAAACCCGAAGAATAACGGTCCTCAACGCCTCTTTATTCTGAATTTTTTTAGTAAACAAAGATAGAATATAAACCTCAGAATTCAGAAAAGAAGTTGTTAACGAAACTTTTAACAAGGTCTTTCCATTCTATACTTCTTTTGGTCATTCTCTTCCTGCAAATCACGGATGTGGTCGCCCAGGATACGATCCGGCAGCCAATGGGAGATGTTGTGGTTGTGCCCGGCGGTCAGATTGACATCGGCCGAACCGATTCTGTGCGGCTCGATTCCGTTAAAATAGCTGTTGAACGTTCCGACAGCATAATTGCCGACAGCCTGAAAAAAAAACAGCCGAAAAAGAACATGCTGCAGGCCCAGGTGGATTATGCAGCCAAAGATTCACTGAGGTTTGAAATCAAGGATCAGAAGGTGTTTTTATTTAAAGTTGCCAAAATAAAATACCAGGATATTACCCTTGATGCCGATTATGTTGAAATAAATTTCACAAAAAATATCGTGTATGCCACCGGGGCAAAAGACTCCACCGGCAAGGAGGTCGGAACCCCGGAGTTTTTTGATGGTTCGCAGAACTTCAAATCAAAAGCGATTAACTACAACTATACCACCAAACGAGGCTATATCAATACTGTTTTCACCAAACAGGACGAAGGATACCTGCACGGCACCGTTGTGAAAAAGATGGAAAATGACGTAACCTACATCAAATCAGGATCATTTACAACCTGTGAAAATGAAGAAAATCCCCATTTCTGCTTTAAGTTCAGCAAAGGGAAAGTAATCCCCGGCAAACGGGTCATCACCGGCCCGGCCTATATGGATATCGCCAACGTGGCGACGCCGCTGCTGATCCCTTTTGGCTTTTTCCCAAACCGCAGCGGTCAGCGCTCGGGGGTCATCATACCTACCTACGGTGAGTCAAAAGACCGTGGGTTTTATTTTGAGAACTTTGGCTATTACTGGGCCGCAAGTCAGTACCTGGACCTGACTGTTCTGGCCGACATATACACCCATGGCAGCTGGGCGATCAAACCAACCATCCGGTATAATAAGCGTTACCACTACAACGGGTCCTTCAACTATAGCTATGCCCTCAACCTTATCGGTGAGTCAGGCTCGCCTGATTATCAAAAAAGCAAAGATTTTCAGGTGCGATGGGTCCATAACCAGGATCCAAAAGCTCGTCCTCACAGCAACTTTTCAGCCAATGTAAACATTGTCAGCAGCACATTCAACAAATACAACCTGTCGTCCAGCACACAGTCGTACCTGTCGAACACCTTTCAGTCAAGCATAAACTATTCCACCAATTTCTCAGGCAAATACTACCTGAACCTGAACTTCAGCCACAGTCAGAACAACCTCAACAAAACCATTAATTTCACGTTTCCCCAGGTTGCATTTTCAGTCAACCAGTTCTATCCACTTCGCAGGCAGAACCCGGTGGGAAAAATGCGGTGGTATGAGCAGATCAGTATGAAGTACAATATGGATGCAGAAAACCAGTACAACACCACTGAAGGCAACTTTCTGCAGGGCAACCTGCCCGATTCGATGAGAAACGGCATGAAGCATTCATTCCCGATCAGCGGAACCTTCCGTATCCTGAAATATTTCAACTGGTCCAATTCCGTCAGCATCAACGACCGGATGTACCTGAAAACCATCAGGAAATACTACCAGGCCGACACCATCGTCGATGGCACCGACACCATCCTGCCGGGATATAAAACCAGGAGTGTTTCCGGGTTTGACAATGCCTTTGACGCCAGCCTTTCATCGTCCGTAAATACAAGGATCTATGGCATGTACCAGTTCAAGGGAGGATTCCTCAAGGCAATCCGCCACATGGTCACTCCTTCGGTATCTTTCTACTATACCCCCGACTGGGGAGCCCCCGGCCTGGGATATTACCGCACCATCGAAAATGATCCGATTACCATAAACCCGGTCAGCTATTCAGTTTTCGAAGGATCAGTGTATGGCTCCCCTCCCGGACAAAAATCGGGAGCAGTATCATTTGCGATAAGCAACAATATTGAACTAAAAGTCAGGAACCGTAAGGACACCATCACAGGGATACGAAAAATTCCCCTCATCGACGATTTTAGCATCCGCTGCACATACGACCTGGCCCGGGATTCACTTAACTGGTCGCCCCTTACCTTAACCGGACGAAGTACGATCATCCCCGGGCTGACAATTCAATATGGAAGCGTCTGGCAGATCTATGCCCGCGATTCTATGGGAAGAACGATCAACATGACTGAATGGAAAGCCAACAAAAGACTCGTTCGCCTCGACAATACGACATGGGATGCGAGCCTCTCCTATTCCTTGTCATCAGACAAGGTAAAAGGAAAGAAAACCTCCGTAAAAGGAACACCCCAGGAAATGCAGGACATCTATGATTACTATGATTATTATGTTGACTTCGACATACCCTGGAGTTTTTCAGTTAACTACAACTTCCATTACGGAAAGATCTACAACAGTTCATCGCGGCAGCGGATAGATCAGGTAACGCAAACATTAGGCTTTAACGGACAACTCAACATAACACCGAAATGGAAGATTATCCTCACGTCAGGCTGGGATTTTGTAGCGGGGGAGCTTTCTTACACCTCGATCAATGTCTACCGCGATCTCCATTGCTGGGAAATGTCGTTTGGCTGGGTCCCCAAAGGCGCTCAGCAAAGCTGGAGTTTCTCGATCAATGTGAAAGCCCAGATCCTGCAGGATCTCAAACTCAACAAGAAGAAAGATTTCAGGGATTATGCTTATTAAATGGTGAAATTTTTACATTGCGAAATATTATAAATAACAGAACAGACCTATGAAGAAAATTATTATGACATCAGATGCGCCGAATGCAATCGGCCCATACAGCCAGGCTACTGAGGCCAATGGCATGTTATTTATCTCCGGGCAAATTCCGATAGATCCCGCCACAGGTAAATTTGTGGATGGGGGTATAACCGAGCAAACCGGGCAGGTTATGAAAAATATCGGTGCCATTCTGAAAGAGGCAGGTCTTACCTTCGGCGATGTGGTGAAATCAACCTGCCTTCTGAGCGACATGGGCGACTTTGCCGCAATGAACGCAGTGTATGGAAAGTATTATGCCGAAACCCCGCCTGCCCGCGCAGCCTATGCTGTTGTTAAGCTGCCATTAGGCGCTTTGATCGAAATTGAAACCATCGCCTGCAGGTAATAATTCACCATTCACTGCCCCATCAGCACATACGGCGCCCAAATTGCCGGAAAGGTGGTTCCGGGGTGGCTGATCCACTGCAGTTTCACATCTCTCAAGGCTTCACTGTAGGTTTTCCCGGATAGCCACGACCGGTAGAAATCAACCATGAAACGACCGGCCAGGTTATCGGTGACATTCCATAAGGTTGAAAGGATGTTTCGCGCTCCTGCCATAATTAGAAGTTGCGGCAATGAATTTGCCCGGGTGTCTTGTTTCACCCCGGTACCGCAGCCATTCAACACAATCAGATCGGCTTCCAAGTGCAATGCCTCCATTTCTGCAAGGGTAAGAAGCCCTGCTGCGGTTCGGCCATTTCCTGTCCCTGTATTGTTTTCCGTAAAAAGAATGCCCCCTGCCTTGCTGCCAGGCTTATCGGGTATAAAATGCGTTGCCAAATGAATTATCCTCCCCATCCAGGCTGTGGCTGTAAAATAGTTTTTCTCTGAATCCTCCTCAAAAACGAGCCATGATGAGAGGCCCTGCCGCCGAAACAACGAGCCGATTTCCACGATTTCACTTTTCGCTCCGGGAAGCGCTGCCAGGCCGTGAACCCCTTTAAAACCGGGAGAAAAGCCCATGAATGCAAACCGGCTGTCTGCTTGTTGTTTGGCAGGTTCTTTGCCTGCTGACAAATATTTTTCATACCAGCTATCAATCGAACATTGGTAAACTATTTCAAAATCCTGGATCAAGTAGTGCAGATTGCCGGTGTTCTTGCATTTATGCAGCCATTTGTTCCTGATAAAAGCTTCAAAAGGCACGCCCGACAATCGGTCGTCGGGGATGATGATGAGCCGGTGCTTGCCTGCAAGAGATGTCTCAACCGGGCTGATCAGATACAGATACAGTATCTCCCCGGGCACTGAAAAGTCTACAGGATCGGCGGATTTCAATTTTTCCCGGAATGAGACCAGGCTGCGCCAGAAAAGCCGATCGAGTGTTTGTGTGACAAAATAGCTTGATTTATTTTCTATTGCATTAATTCTCACCACAGAATCAACGATGCAATACTCCAGGATCACTTCATCGCTGCCCAGGTATCCTTGCACATTTCCTGCCGTTGCCAGCTCCGGTTCTGTGCGGGCCTCCATGTAAGCCGGAAGCATCCAGAAGATGATTCCGGGCAGCAGGATCGTGTACCGGGATATTTCAGCCTTCATACGGTCAGTGTTTTGTTACGGTGAGGGTAATAAACCTGCCGGCAATGACCAACTCCCCATCCGCCAGTATTTTCCAGTAATAAAGTCCGTCGGCCAGCACATTTGTTTTCAGGTTAACAGAGGTGGTATCAAGAACCTCGGTTGCTGAAACCCGGTCACCCTGGTTGTTGAAAATTATGATTGAAACCGGAACTGCCTTATCGTACCATGTCCATTCAAATACAAGGTCGGTGCCTGACGAAACAATTGTCTTCGCATTCGGAGAAATCAAGTTCATCAGATGCGAACGGGTAACAGCACCTGCGATTATTTCAAATTCGGGCAGAGGCTTAAAATCCGTTGCGAGCAAATCCCGGGTGAAGGGCGCAATCATCCGGATTGAAGTATCCGGGGGACCCGGTTCATCTGCGCTCACAGGACGCTGATCTGCGGCTGGCAATGCCGACAGGTTGCATATTGCCGGACTGTTGCGGAAAACATAAAACAGACCGCTGATCATCAAAAGACAAAGCAGCGAGGCAGCAATTAACAAATAGTTGAGCAACCTGCCATTCTTGCACTTATTCCCGGAGACAGACCGTACTTTTTCCATCAGATCAATCAACTCACCGTCCATCAGAAAACGGTTAAGGCTTGCGTCAATGTAAACCTCATACCGGAGGAGCGGATCGGATTGCATTCGGGCCTCAAAAATTGTTTTTTCAGCCTCGTCAAGGTCACCCTCATTATAGCGTTCAATCCAATCAGTGGTAAATTCGGGTTCTTTCATAATTTAAAAATTGGTGCGATTCAGGATCATTTAATATTTTTCGCCTTAACAGCTTTTTGCAGAAATATTTCCGCGTTTTCACATATGCTTCATCCTTGAAATTCAACAGCCTGGCAATCTCCCTATAGGGTATTTTCAAACAGTACAACTGCAGCAGCTGCCGGCATTCATCCGGGAGCAGCATCATGTTCTTAAAAAACAGCCTTTGCAGTTCGAGCGACTCGGCATGAATATCCTGATCCTCCATGGAATAAGGTTCCCGCGACTCATGCACTTCGCAATCAGCCTGGTACAGCAACCGATGTTTGGTTTCAAGTCGTTGCAGCCAGAGGTTTTTGCATACCGACATGAAATAGGTCTTCAGGGTGCATTGCAGTAGTAACGGTTCGACCGTGCTTCGTTTGTACAGGGCGATCATCCCATCCTGGAACAGATCTTCTGCATCCTGCTGGTTCCCTGAATTATGCAGCAGGAAATGCCGGATTACAGGCGTGTATTCCCGGTAAAGATATTCAATGCAGTTGCGATTTCGTTGCCTGAGGCCTTCGATCAGTTCTTCATCTGTGTAATGACGTTTCATAGGGCGCATTTCGTTAGGTTAATCGGAGATTTCTTAAAAGGTGAACTCATTGTTGATAACTTTTTCCAGGAAGTGGCAGCACTGCCAGGATCATGAACATCACCTTGAAATTTCCGGCGACAGGCCTGATGACAAGAGAAGTGACCGAAAGGTTGCGTGGAAAAAAAAATAAAGTTTCAGGGTTCAAAAGGCAAAGACCTTCTTACACCGTATTGAGTCAGTTAAAATACTTTATATAAACACTTTACACGAATTCAATAACACAAATGCAAGATTTTCTTTTATAACTATTAATTATAGTTAAACAACTATAAAATATAGTTATATTTGCTGAAAAAAGTCGTGATGCACAAGATAACCGTCAAAGAAGAGGAGATCATGAATTTCTTCTGGGAGAGAGGCGACCTGTTTGTTAACCAGGTTCTTGAATACTTTACTGCACCAAAACCTCACTATAACACCATATCTACCATGGTAAGGGCCCTGGCAGAAAAAGGATTTCTCGGGTATACTGCCTTTGGCAATACCTACCAGTATTTTCCGCTCATCACCATTGATGAGTACAGAAAAACCAATCTGAAAATGATGGCTAAAAAATATTATGGAAATTCCTATAAAAATGTCGTGACCGCACTAATTGACGACGGATCACTATCGCTGGAAGAGCTCAAAGAACTGATCAGGGAGATCGAAAGAAAGCGCAGAACTTTGTCGTAATGTTGGGCTTTTGATTTACCCTGTTATTTCATGGTCATTCCAAGATTGTAAAACACAAACGACCATAAGTCGGTGGTTTCATCTATCAGCTTTAAAGTTGGCTTGCCGGCTCCATGACCTGCTTTTGTTTCAATGCGCACAAGGACGGGATTGTCGCCTTTGTGTTTTTCCTGGAGGGTTGCCATGAATTTGAAGGTATGCGCCGGAACCACCCTGTCGTCGTGATCGCCTGTGAAGGCCAGGGTGGCCGGATATTCAACACTGTCTTTAAGGTTGTGCAGGGGCGAATATTTAACCAGGTAATCAAAACCCTCCTTTGTTTCGCTGGTGCCATAGTCGCTGGCCCAGGCCCAGCCGATGGTAAATTTGTGATAACGGAGCATGTCCATCACACCAACCTGCGGAATTGCGACCTTGAAAAGTTCAGGGCGCTGGGTCATGCAGGCGCCCACAAGCAACCCGCCATTTGATCCGCCCATAATGGCCAGGTGCTGCGGTGAGGTGTATTTCTTTGTGATCAGATACCCTGCGGCAGCAATAAAATCGTCAAATACATTTTGCTTCCGCTCCTTCGTGCCGGCTTTGTGCCACTCTTCGCCATATTCCCCGCCCCCGCGAAGATTGGCCACGGCATAAACCCCTCCGTTTTCAAGAAACAGCAACCTGCTCAGGCTGAAACCCGGAGTAAGGCTCACATTGAACCCTCCGTAACCATAAAGCAGGGCCGGGTTGGTACCGTCGAGGGTAATTCCTTTCTTGTGTATCACGAACATGGGAATCATGGTTTTGTCCTTGCCAGGATAGAAAACCTGTTTTACGTCGTAGCGTTCGGGATCGAAATCGATTTCAGGCCGGTTGTATATTTCCGACCTGTTTTGCCTGGCATCATATTTAAAAATCGTTGTGGGAAAAGTAAAGGATGCATAGCCGTAAAAAGCAATGCTATCGTCCTTTTTACCGCTGAAGCCTGAGAGTGTCCCAATGCCGGGCAGGCTCATTTCATGAACGAATTTTCCGTCAAGGCTGTACAGGGAAGCTTTTGAGGCGGCGTCATGCATGTATTCCGCAACGAGTACACCACCTGCGAGGCTCACCAACTCCAGCACATCTTTCTGCTCTGGAATGATGGTTTTCCAGTTGCCTGGTTCAGGTTTGGCAGGATCCATCAGGATCAGTTTCTTCCTGGGTGCGTCGTGGTTTGTCAACACCAGCAATTCATCACCCACATTGTCCACCACGCTATATTCATAATCAAACCCTTCTGCAAGCTTGATGAATGATGTTCCCGGCTTTGCCAGATCGCGAAAATAGATCGCGGTTCCACTGGTGGATTCGGATTCATACAGGATTAAAAAACGCTGGTCTTCTGTTACGGATGCCCCGTAATTGCGCTGCGGGTATTTAAGGTTTTGGTAAATAAGTTTATCCTCCTGCTGTCGGGTGCCGACCGAATGGTAAAAAACCTTTTGAAACTCATTTTTATTCGAAAGTTCCATTCCTTTCTTAGGGGCATCATAACGGCTATAATAAAATCCGTCGTTTTGCCACGACATGCCCGAAAACTTAACCCATTTCAGTGTGTCGGGCAGGAGTTTCCCCGATTCGATCTCCATGATGTAAATTTCATTCCAGTCTGAGCCGCTGCGCGCAATGCTGTATGCCAGGTATTTTCCACCATGGGAAACCGCCGTTCCTGCCAGGGCCACTGTTCCGTCATCGGAGAGTTTGTTGGGATCAAGCAGCACCTTTGGCTCCCCTGCCAGTCCCTTACTGGTATAAAAAACCGATTGATTCTGCAGCCCGTCATTCTTAAAGAAAAAATATCGGGGCCCCTCTTTGAAAGGGACACCATACCGCGGATAGTTCCACATTTTGGTAAGCCTCTCCCTGATTTTCTCGCGGAAGGGTATCTTCGCCAGGTAGTTGTTCGTAACTTCATTTTCGGCAATCACCCAGGCAGCAGTTTCCGCAGCGGTGTCATTTTCAAGCCAACGATATGGATCTGCTACTTTTTTACCAAAATAGTTATCAACGGTGTCAACCTTTTTCGAAACCGGATATTTTACCGGCATCTTTTGTTTACAAGCATTCATAGACGGAATTAAGACAACAAGTAAGAAAAAAAAACTCTTTTTCATAGGTCTGTATTTAATTTTTAACATTTATCCTGCCAAATAGGATGGGGGTTGCAATAATTGCAGTAAATTTATGGCATTAAAACGAACAATTTTACCCGGTAAATCATAAATGGAGAAAAAAATAAACAGTATAACTGTCACAAAGTATGATTACCTCATCCGGAATGGATATGATGAAGAGGTTGATGATCAGGGATATCCAAATCATTACAGCGAATTGGATCAGGAAGGGCGTACGTTGAAAGAGATAAAGTACAGTTCCGGCGGAGACTTTGAAGAGATGTTCGAATACAGTTACGATGACAAGGGCAATCTCCTTCATGAGCAGTATTGTCTTTCTGAAGGTGAAGTTGCCGAAAAGAAAACATTTGTGCGCGACGATGCCGGAAGGATCCGCCATGTGCTGAAACATTACCTTGACGGATCGGTTGACACCATCGTGTATGAATACAATGACGCGGGCAAACCAGTCAGGCTGATCACCACCACCGATGAGGATGAAGTTGACCAGGTGGAAACATTTGAATGGGACAACGGGGAGTTGGTCGGCCACCAGGTAACAGATGGCGATGGAGAGTTGATATCGGAACCCGATTTAAGCAAACTGCAGCCAAACCCGACCCGCATCACCCAAAATGACCAGGAACAGATAACCATGGAGGAGGAACTCGACGAGGATGGCGAGGTTTACCTCACCGTTAACCGCAGCTACGATGAGGATGGTCGCGCAGCAGAAGTGGATGTTTTTTTCGACGGGCGCGGCAAATCCATCACCCGGCATTATTTTCTTAAGTATGAATATACCTATTTTGAATAAAACAACGTTATAGACTGCATGAAAAAATATCTCCTTATCCTTATCTGTGCAACCGTGCTCATCCCGTTTGCAGGATGTAAAAAGGATTCATTTGACCCGACCGGCAAGAGCCAGAACGATTTTATCGGGACCTGGAACGGAAGCATTTCTACGTTTAAAAACAACAAGCTGGTGATTGAATATTGCACGGTTGAAATTTATCCTGATGCGGGAGGAACTTACCTTTCAGGCATTATTTTCATGCAGGAAACCAATGTCTTCCATGAATTTCAGTTTATCGACGGAACATTGTATTTTAATGTCGTCAACAACGACCCGTCCAACCCTTTCTGCCAGGCCTGGAGCCTTGGGGGGTATGCGGTATTTAAAGCTGAAAGTGAAATCGAATTGAACATCAGCGGGAATGAATGCGGTGACCTGGGTGATGAATTCATCAGTTGGTCGGGAGCCCTCAAATCGTCGCAGCTATCGTCAGATTCGCTTAAATATTACAATTTTGCAAAAAACGGGAATAAATGGACCTACAGCGTCACATTGCTGAATGGAACTACCTGCCAGGTTGAGAAGCAAATAAACCTGGTACCGTCAGATTACCTGTTCAGCGGCCTTATTGCGCAAACATGCGGATGGGCTGGCCAGAACGCTTCTTTCAGCTGGAATGTAACTCCTGATGCATTTTCTGTCATTACCGACTCTACACTGAGCAATAAACCCTTCACGCTGCCTATCAATGCAAAACCCGGGGTGATATACCGCACCTATGTAAATAACGACACGACCACGGTCACCCTGGTTGACACGAGCCAGATTTTATCAACACCTGCCGGAATTTTTCCCTGCTGGAAATTCAAGTACACCGAGCCGGTTTATTTCGGGAGCAACAAGGTAACAAGAACTGCCTATCTATGGTTAAACAGTGCATATGGCATCATCAGGCAGGAGGTGTCAAACCCGGTTAATTCAACCGATGTCATCACCCAGGTAATCTCCTCAAAGAATTTCTAATTCCTAAAACAGGTCTTTGATCAAATCGTCATCGACACGGTTCGGCAGCGTAACCTGCAGGCCGGGTTCATCCTGCATGGCCCGCTTAATGGCAAAGATGGCTTCGTCGTTGCGCGCCCATGCCCGCCGGGCGATGCCGTTGTTAACATCCCAGTGCAGCATCAGCCGAAGCCTGCGGGCAGCATCATCGGTGCCGTCGAGCAACATGCCAAACCCTCCGTTGATCACTTCGCCCCACCCGACGCCGCCTCCGTTGTGAATGGAGACCCAGGTCGCGCCGCGGAATCCGTCGCCGATCACATTCTGGATGGCCATGTCGGCCGTGAATCCTGACCCATCGTAAATGTTTGATGTTTCACGGTAGGGTGAATCGGTGCCTGAAACGTCGTGATGATCGCGCCCGAGCACCACCGGGGCAGAAATCAGCCCGCTTTTTATTGCCTCATTGAATGCGGCGGCTATTTTGGTTCGGCCTTCGCAATCGGCATAAAGGATGCGCGCCTGTGATCCGACAACCAGCCTATTTTTCCCCGCTTCGCGGATCCAATGGATGTTGTCGCGCATTTGCATCTCTGTCTCCCTGGGTGAAGTCGCTGCGATCTCTTCCAGCACAGAAGCGGCAATCCGGTCTGTAACCTCAAGATCCTCGGGCATTCCCGAAGTGCAAACCCACCGGAACGGCCCGAAGCCGTAATCGAAGAAAAGGGGCCCCATGATATCCTGCACATACGACGGGTAAATAAATGTTCCATCCGGCTTCATGACATCAGCACCTGCGCGGGATGCCTCGAGAAGAAAGGCATTGCCGTAATCCCAAAAATACATCCCGTTGGCCGACATGGTATTGATTGCGGTCACCTGGCGGCACAACGACTTTTGCACGGCATTCCTGAATTTCTCGGGGTCCCTGGCCATCAATTCATTCGACTCCTCAAGGGTAAGCCCGGCAGGGTAATAGCCCCCCGACCAAGGATTGTGCAACGATGTCTGGTCCGACCCCAGTTCAATCTGCAGGTCATGCGCTGCAAGGTACTCCCATAAATCCACGACATTGCCCTGGAAAGCCAGTGACACTGCTTCCCTGTTGCAAACAGCCTGCATCAGCCGGCGTAAAAGCTCATCAAGATTCGTGAATACTTCATCGACCCATCCCTGCTCAAAACGCTTTTTTACAACCGCCGGATTTATTTCGGCAACAACAGCTATGGCCCCTGCAATGACTGCGGCTTTAGCCTGGGCACCCGACATACCGCCCAACCCGGAGGTCACGAATACCGTTCCGCCGATCGCGTCGGCGGTTACCTTGCGGGCTGCATTCAGAATGGTAATCGTCGTACCGTGAACGATTCCCTGCGGACCGATATACATGTACGATCCGGCGGTCATCTGCCCGTACTGGGTGACTCCCAACGCGTTGAACCGTTCCCAGTCGTCGGGTTTGGAATAGTTGGGGATCATCATGCCATTGGTTACCACAACCCGCGGAGCATCCCGGTGCGACGGGAACAGCCCCATCGGATGACCGGAATACATCACCAGGGTCTGCTCATCGGTCATGGTGGCAAGGTACTTCATCGTAAGCAGGTATTGCGCCCAGTTCTGGAAAACAGCGCCGTTGCCTCCATAGGTGATCAGTTCATGCGGATGCTGGGCAACTGCCGGATCAAGGTTGTTCTGGATCATCAGCATAATCGCCGACGCCTGCACCGAGCGGTGGGGATACTCTGCGATATGCCGGGCATGCATCGGGTAGGAAGGCCGGAAACGGTACATGTAAATCCGGCCGTTTTTCTTCAGCTCCTCTGCAAATTCAGGAGCCAGGATCGCATGCTGAACCGGATCGAAATACCTCAGTGCATTTCTCAGGGCAAGGCTTTTCTCGGCAGCCGAAAGGATGTTCTTCCTGGCGGGGGCATGGCTTACTGAAGCGTCACATGGCCGCAAGGCCGGCAACTCTGCGGGAATGCCCTGCAGAATGAAATTTTTAAAATCATTTGTTTCCATGAAAAAAATAAATTACACAGACAAAGTTAGCAAAAAACTGTCACGGGTTCCCCGTCACGCGTCGGGCTAAATCCGTTCCTCCACCGACTTAAGTATCTGGAATAAAAACTCCCTGGCGCGAAAGAGCTGGGCCTTCACCGTGCCGATTGGCAGATCAAGTTCATTAGCGATCTCTTCATACGACCATTCCTTAAAATACCTCAGCTCGATCATTTTGCGATAATGAGGCTTAAGTCTTTCAACAACCTCCCGCATGAGCTGAATCTTTTGCTTTTCGATGATTTTCTCTTCAGGGTCTAGTCCTGTGGATAGAATATTAGAAGAAAAATCAGAGGATTCTCCATCATCATCAAAAAAATTGTCGGCAAACTGGATCCTTTTGCTTTTCCGCAGGAAATCGATGCAGTTATTTGCTGCAATCCTGAAAAGCCAGGTGCTGAAGGCGAAATCGGGCGTGTAATGTTGAATTTTCTTGAATGCCTTTCCAAATGCTTCAATGGTCAAATCTTCGGCATCTGTCGGATTGTTGGTCATCTTCAGCATCATGAAGTATAGCGTGTCGCGGTATTTGGTCAGCAGTTCTGCATAAGCATGCTGGTCCCCGTGATCACGGGCCCTTGTCACCAGGGCATAATCAAGCTGTGCCTTTTCGGTCAGATGAGCTGTCATTTCCATCGGGCAGGTTTACGAACTACATTTGAGATCAATATTCCGGCATTGAACAGCAGGAGGAAAATTTCATAAAATGGGAGAAATGGCACCAGGTCCCTCTCACTCAACTGCCGCATGCATCCTGCAAGGATGAAATACTGTGAAATGAGCCGGAGCAGAAATATGCCAAGGACCGGGATGACCGACCAGTTGAGTGAAAGGAGCAGGATGAACAAGGCATAAAAGCCCACCAGGCTGAAGGCATAGAGCCCCAGTAAAAATTTATGCCTGAATTTATACAGATGGCTGGTTGAAAGATGTCTCTTTTTTTGGGTGATCCAAGTCCCGAATGTCTGCTTGGGATCTGACAAGGTATAACTTCCCGGAAGTACCATGATTGCGGTGTTTGACCGGTTGGCGACGCGGTTGACAAAAAGGTCATCATCGCCTGAACGGATGCGGTAGTGCGAGATAAATCCCTGGTTTTTATAAAAAACCTGCTTGAGATAGGATAAATTCCTGCCCACACCCATATAAGGAATGCCTGCAAGGGCATAGGAGAGGTACTGAATGGCAATATGCGCAGTATCAAAGCGGATGAGTTTATTCAGCAAGCCGTTACTGCGATGATAGGGACCATATCCCAGCACGACTTCCGTTTTTGGCATGAATGCCGATTCCATGCAGCGGATCCAGTTCCTGGATGAAGGTTTGCAGTCGGCATCGGTCAGCAGCACCAGGTCGTGCTTCGCCGATTTTATGCCAATCGAGAGCGGAAATTTCTTTCCTGAAAAGAAATTAAGGTCTTCTCTGATCGTAATGGTTGTGAGGTGCGGATATTTCTCCTCAAGGCTGGTGAGCAGGTAGTTCGTGTCATCATCAGATGAATGGTTGACAACGAGCACTTCGTAGTCGGGGTAATCCTGTTCAAGGAACAACGGGAGGGTTTCATGAAGATGATGATATTCATTGTGAGCGCAAATGACGACCGAGACCCCCCTGCCTGCCGAAGCGTGCTCACGATGCCTGTAACGTCCAAGCCTCCAGAAAATTACCCAGTAATAACCCTGCTGTAGTATAAAGACAAAAGTGAATGAGCCTAACAATATGAGTGGCAGTAATTGTCTATTGAACAGAAAATCAACCATTAACCGAAAAATTTTATTTGATGGCAAAGTTATCAAATCTCCTGTTATAAAAACAGGCCTTGGGAATAAAATGACGATGCAGTTGAAAAGAAGAACCCTTACCTTTGCGGGAATTCTTCAAAACCTGTAAATTGAAATTCGACATTTCATATCGCGATCATGGCACATCTGCCCGTGCCGGATTGCTTTCCACTGATCATGGCGACATAGCATCGCCTTTTTTCATGCCTGTTGGCACAGCCGGCACAATCAAAGCCCTTCATGTCAAAGATTTGAGAGAGGAAGTCAAAGCACAGATCATGCTTTCAAACACGTATCACCTCTATCTCAGGCCTGGCGCCCACATCGTCAGTGCAGCCGGGGGGCTCCACAAATTCAACGGCTGGGATAAGCCCATACTCACCGACAGCGGCGGATACCAGATTTATTCATTGGGCGACATCAGGAAATTTACGGACGACGGGGTTATTTTCCAGTCGCACATTGATGGCTCCAGGCATGTTTTTACACCTGAAAAGGCCATTGATGTTCAGCGCCAGCTTGGCGCGGATATCATCATGGCATTCGATGAATGCACTCCTTACCCCTGCGACCAGGCCTATGCGCTGAAATCGATGAAGCGCACCCATTACTGGCTCACCCGCTGCATGAGCCACTTTGCTCAAACTGAATGCCCGCATGGCTACACCCAAAGCCTGTTCCCCATTGTTCAGGGCAGTGTGTTTCCTGAGCTCCGCGTTGAATCTGCCAGGTTTATTGCACAGCAGGATGCGCCCGGAAATGCTATCGGCGGACTATCTGTTGGCGAGCCTGCCGGCATAATGTATGACATGACCGGCCTTGTGTGTGGCATCCTTCCCGACAACAGGCCCCGCTACCTGATGGGTGTCGGAACACCTGCAAACATATTGGAAAGCATTGCCCTGGGCATCGACATGTTTGATTGTGTAATGCCTACACGCAATGGTCGCAACGGGATGCTTTTCACCCGGAACGGGATCATCAACATTAAAAACGAAAAGTGGAAGGGTGATTTTTCCGCCCTGGAGGAACAGGGTGAGGTTTATGCCGACCTGCAATACAACAAGGCCTTCCTGCGCCATTTATTCATGTCGAAGGAGATCCTGGGTGCCATGATCGCAACGATGCATAACCTTGGGTTTTACATGTGGCTCATGAAGGAAGCAAGGAACCAGATCATTCAGGGAACTTTTTCGGGATGGAAAGAGACGATGGTGAAACAGCTTATGCAACGACTCTAAGAAATGAATGGCAAAATGGTAAAATAGTAAAATAGCAAAAGTCTGCCTGGCGGCATGAAAAGAAGAAATAACAGAAAATGAGAACCATCGACCTTTATATCATCAAAAAATTTCTGGGAACGTTTTTCTTCACCCTGGTTTTGCTGATATTTATCGTCATTGTTTTTGACATTTCAGAGAAAATCGATGATTTCCTGCACCGTGATGCTCCGCTTAAGGCGATCATTTTTGATTACTATCTCAACTTCGTCCCATATTTCATCAACCTCTTCAGCTACCTGCTGACATTCATCGCCGTTATCTTTTTTACCTCGCGAATGGCCTCAGATTCCGAGATTGTTGCCATACTCAGCAGCGGCATCAGCTTCAGGCGCATGCTCTTCCCCTATTTTATCTCGGCCTTTGTGCTTGGACTGCTCTCCTTCCTTCTTGCAAATTTTATCATACCCTACACAAACAGGAGCATGTTTGCCTTTGAAAAACAATACATCAACTCCCAGAAGCAATTCAGCGACCAGAACATACACAAGCAGATCAGTCCCGGAACCTTTATCTGCCTTGAGAATTTCAATGTCAAGACAAATTCGGGTTGGAAGTTCTCGCTAGAAAAATTTGAAGGCCGTAACCTGGTCTATAAATTACAGGGGGAGCGTATTCAATGGGACAGCCTGAAGTTGCGATGGGAAATCTCCAACTTTTATACACGGAGGGTTAACGGGATGGAAGAGTCGCTGACCAAGGGGGCAAAACTCGATACGTTACTGCCATTCAAGCCCGCCGATTTTATGGAGGATATCGAAGAGGTCAAGATCATGAATTATTTTATGTTGCGGGAGCATATCAAGAAGAAGGAACTGCGCGGCGACGCCGATCTCATCAAGTACAAAGTAAAGAAGTACGAGCGTATTGCTTTTCCCTTTGCAACGCTGATCCTTACGTTGATCGGGGTTTCTGTTTCAAGCCGCAAAGTGCGTGGGGGAATCGGGTATCATCTGGGTCTCGGACTGGCCCTGACCTTCCTGTACATCCTGTTCATGCAGATCTTTACAGTGTTTGCCACCTTTGGCGACCTGCCTCCCCTCATCGCCGTCTGGATTCCCAACATCATCTTCGGGTTCATCGCAATTTTCCTCTACAGGATTGCGCCGAAATAACTGGTGAAATCGCGACAGGGTTAAATACCGAAACCTTCGGATTACAGTTGCGAAATCCAGGTAAAGCAGCCAGGCAACTGGATTTCGGGTTTTGTACCGCCATCAAATAATCCGTAAAGTGCAGAGCCGCTTCCGCTCATGGCAGCATAGATTGCGCCGGCATCGTATAATTTTTGTTTGATCTCGCCCAGCCGCGGATGTTTTTTAAAGACCGGCTTTTCAAAGTCATTGACCAGCAAATCTTTCCACGCTTCGATGGGATGCCGAATCAACTCCTTCAGCGGATGAGCCGGCATTCGGGGAGCGGCCATGCGATAAGCTCCGGCTGTATTGACATGGATTTCAGGAATGGCTAAAACAAGGTATAATCCGGTAAGGCTGATGTCAGATTGTTTCAGATGATCACCCCTTTCGGATGCGAATTGGGGCTGGTTTCCGATGAAAAATGCGCAATCGCTGCCAAGCCTGCGTGCATAATTTCCCAGTTGATCATTGACTAATCCAAGGGCAAACAGGTCGTTGATGAGTTTCAAGGCAAATGCCCCATCTGACGAACCTCCTCCCAAACCGCTGCCCATAGGGATTACCTTATGAAGGTGCATTTTCACACCTGGCAGTCCGAAATCGGCTTGCAGCAGACGAAAAGCTTTCAAACAAAGATTCGCTTCCGCATCGCCCGGAATACTCAATCCTGTTGAAGTGAACTGAATTAATCCGTCAGGTGCCGGAATAATTTCAAGTGCATCGTTCAAAGCGACCGGATAGAATACCGTTTCAATGTCATGAAACCCGTCAGGACGCAGGGCAAGGATGTTAAGTCCGAGGTTTATCTTACAATTGGGGAATACGATCATCGGGCAAAAATACCATTAATTTTCGTCCGGGAATTTCTCAGGCTTTGAAAAGGCCGGGTTGGCTACAAAAGAACTGTCGGTAAGGGCAAGCAGGAATGATTTCAGATCCGCAAGCTGGTGTGGTGTCAACCTGGTGCCATGGGTTACGATATGGTGCATCAGTGGGCTGATGGATGGGGAATTGACCAAGTTGAAATTATAAAAAAGCAGTACCTCATCGAGCGATTTAAACCGCCCATCGTGCATGTATGGAGCTGTAAAGGCCAGGTTTCGCAGGGTCGGGGCTTTGTATGCCCCGGCATCGACCGGGTTGCCTGTAACGGAAAACCTGTCGCCGGGGTCGGTAAAGAGTGAATCCTTGCCATTGTTATAGAATAAGTGGGTCGTAAAAAGCGGGTTCCCCTCACCTCCGTGACAATGAAAGCAATCGCCCCCCTGCTCGGTCATAAACAGGTCGTAGCCATTTCTTTCCGATGAGGTTAATTGGGTTTCTCCCCGCATAAACCGGTCGAATTTTGAATTGGCGGAAATCAAGGTGCGTACAAACTGGGCGATTGCCCTGCCCATATTCTTTACAGTGACCCGGTCGGAGCCAAAAGCCTTCTTAAAAAGCCCGGGGTAGCCGGCGATTGATTGAAACAAGGCCGCCACTCTTGCCGTATCTCCGTTGATTTCATGCGGCGCCGCAATCGCCAACCAGGCAAAATCCTCCAGGTTCCTCATCGAAGGTGAAGGATTATCAGCAGAAACTTTCCCGTTCCACAGAAAACCGTGACTGGTCCAGGCCAGGTTTATCATGGGCATCATAAAATGGGGGGTCGGGAGGCCGGTTAAGCCAAACGGGTGTCCGCCAGGATAATTCGGATGATCAATGCCGCATTCAAACGAATGAGATTGAACGTGACAACTGAAACAACTCATGAGTGAGTCGGGATGGGTACGTCCCGAAAGTCGTCCGTCGTAGAAAAGATAACGACCGAGCTCAATTCCTTCAACCGTCATCGGGTTGTCATCCGATATGTTGATGGCTGTCGGGAAAAAGCTTGGGATTTCAATGGCATAGGGTGTTGGCTTTTCGACAGGGGTGTAAGTCTGTTCCTTCCGGCACGACAGCAAAAGGTAAAACAAACATGCAAGTGACAACCACAGGACGCCATGTAAGTGAATAGGTGCGCGGTAATTCGTAATTCGTAATTCGTAATTCATAATTCGCATATTTCTCAAAGTCTCCAATCGATTTCTTCCCTCTCCTGCTGCCTCAGTAAATTGTTCACCTCCGAAAAATGTTTGCATCCGAAAAATCCACGGTGGGCAGATAAAGGGGATGGGTGGACAGAGGTTAGGATAAAATGACGGGAGGTGTCAATCAATGCCCTCTTCGCCATGGCATAGTTGCCCCAAAGCATGAAGATCAAGCCAGTGTGGCGCTGTGAAAGTTGCGTTATTGCAGCATCGGTATAGATTTCCCATCCATGTTTCTGGTGAGAGCCTGCCTGGTTTTCGCGCACTGTCAGCGTTGCATTGAGCAGCAGCACACCCTGGTCTGCCCATTTTGTCAGGTTCCCATGCAAGGGTTCGTCAATGCCAAGATCCGCTTTCAGCTCCTTCAGAATATTGACCAGCGACGGGGGCTTTTGCACACCCTCCGGAACAGAGAAACACAGGCCGTGTGCCTGTCCGGCACCATGATAAGGGTCCTGACCTAACAATACAACTTTCACCTGTTCGAACGGAGTATGGTTAAATGCATTGAATATCAACCGGCCGGGGGGAAATACCGGGTATTTTTTCTTTTCCTCCAGCAGAAACAACTTTAAATCAAGGAAATACTGTTTGTTGAACTCTTCACGCAGTGCCGCTTTCCAGCCAGGTTCAATCACCGGGTCAACTCGTTCCATCACTTTATTAACTCTTCATCGTTGATAACTTAACACAATAAATATCACAAATGGTTGTTCATTATCTTATAAGCCGTACATTTGCAAATCTAATTAAACGAAAATCAGGGGTGAACACCATGAAAAAGATCCTATTTGTTATATTGGGCACTGTCCTTTTAGGCATCCTAACCTCCTGCACATCAAATCAGCGTTGTGCAGCTTATGGAGAGAAGCAAAGATACCAAATGGAGCGACGCTAACGAACTTTTCTGTTTTTTTTTATTGGAAATGGGAAGCTTTGGCTTCCCATTTCTTTTGTACCTTTGTCTCTGTCAAGCAATCACCTTTCAATGAAACAAATCACATTCATCTTGGCGTTGCTTCTGTTGACTGCGGGCGGATATGTTGCAATCGGGCAATATGGTGCCCTGCCCGATACAATCCCTGAAAACGTATTGCTTCAAAAACAATGGAGTTTCGGGGCGCTGCTCCACACAAACGGTTGGGGGCTTAAATTGAGGAAGGGCCACAATATTACGGCATTAAGGCAATTCATGTGGGAAATTGAATTTTCGACCTACAAGTCCTCCAAAGAGGTACGCAGCATCAACCCCTACTTCGCCGATTCACGCTCCTATTTTTACGGCAAACTCAACTATGTTTGGCTTTTACGCGGCGGAATCGGACAGCAGAAAATCCTCAACCGCAAACCATACTGGGGGGGAGTGCAGTTGAGCTGGCTATACTATGGAGGCCTATCCCTGGCCATTACCAAACCTGTTTATCTGTACATTATCTATTTTAACAGCGGATATTCAGACTACATTGTTAAAGAGGAAAAATACAACCCTGAAACCCAGTTCGTCGAAAACATTTACGGGCGGGGATCTTTCCTGGCCGGCTTCAGTCAATTGGGCATACACCCGGGCGTATATGTAAAAACCGGGCTGGATTTTGAGTTTGGCGTAAAAAACAGGCAAATCAGCGCCCTTGAGGTGGGGGCTAATTTCGACTACTCTCCTATTCCTGTTGCCATCATGGCCTATAATCCGAAACAGAACTACTTTCTTACCCTTTACGTGAGTGTGATGTTTGGGAAGAGGTATAATAAATGAGTGACGCGTAACGCGTGACGCGTGACGTGTGACGGCTCAGATAACATATTCTATCTCACCATGGTTTAAGTATAGTGCTTCACCGCTGTGGGTCTCAAGTATTAGTCTGCCTGTATGGTCAACACCTTTGATTTTTCCTTCCAGTTCGCTGCCATCGCGTAAAAAAGTCCTCCATTGATCAAATCCCAGGAGGTTCTGATCGAATTCCTGATCAGGATGGGCCAAATCATTCTGGATGAGACGCAGGTACCGTTTGTTGAGAAAACCGCACAACGCATACAACGCCTCTTTCAAATCCGTTTCGTGCCCGATAAAATTGATGAGTGAAACGGGATTGGGGAGGTCAGGAGAAAACCCGGTTTGGTTGATGTTGATGCCTATGCCAGCCAGGGATGTCTCCAGCGTTGATCCCATGATCATATTCTCGATCAGGATGCCTCCTATTTTGTGGTTGCCAACATAGAGGTCGTTGGGCCATTTGATGCGTAACGCGTGACACGTGACAGGTGACGCGTGACGCGTGACGGGTGACAGGTGGCGCGTGACAGGAGGAGGGGAAACAACTGAACAGATAAAATCAAGTACACCAAGGGCGATGGCTTTGTTTAGCTGAAACTGCCGGTCGGGTGCCAGGAACCGAGGTTTGAGACAAATGGTAAGTGTCAGGTTTTTTCCGGATTCGCTGCTCCAAAGGTGATCATGCTGACCACGTCCCGCAAATTGGTCATGTGCCCAAACGACCGTTCCATCCTCAAAATCACCATCTGCAACAACCTGGCTGGCATAGGTGTTTGTCGAATCAACGGAGGCAAGTTCAATGAGGTTCTTTCCAATCATGCCCGGATAAGTTAGTAAAATTAAGCAGTGTAACCAGGTTCACGGAGTCAAAGATAAATAAACCCCTGTTTATAATGTGAATCAAGCGTCGAAAAACAGCTATTCTGGCTGTATAATATGGGACCAAAGCCTCTGCTATAGCATTCCTCGTTAACCGGCTGAAAAGGAAGTAGAATATTATTATTCAAAAGATAATGCGATTCACATTCCGACTTTTTCCGGTAAAAACAGCCTCGAGGATTTAAGTATTGTCGATGCCTGGAGCAATGCATTCCTTGGTTATTATGAACAAGATTACGGGATTGCATATAATACCAAGCAGAAAATAATAAATAACGAAAAGAAGTACCCTCATGGGCAAGGCTGACCCAGAGGGGCTCAGTTAAAAATACTTTCGTAAACTTGTCCAACTGCCCCCGTTATAGGCCTCTGTGTAACCATTGGCTTTCAAAATATTTTTTGCCGTAGCACTTCGGGCACCTGAAGCACAGCATGTGATAAATATCTTGCTTTTCTCGAATTTATGGAGATTACCGGCAAGTTTTTCAAGCGGAATATTGATTGAGTTTTTCAGGTGTCCGGCTTGATATTCGGCTGATGTACGTACATCAATTATCCTGGCGCCGTTAGCAATCAACTCACCAATGTTTGTCTTGGGTCTATCGCGGAAAATACTTTTTAGAAAATGAAACATATTAAGAGTCTGTTTAAAATTAAGATCCGGCATTGTTGTATTATGACTTCTCTACGAAATCACGCGATGTGAAGAATTCCCTCCAGTACCTTGTTTCTTTTTTAGTATCGCATGTGTTTGACATTGAACCTATTTTGAGTTTAACGGTGCAAAGATAAATATATTCTTTCAACAAAGCGCATAAGTATCACTATTTGTATTATTTTTGCAAAATCAAATAGTGACAATAAAAAAAAAAATCGCTTGCAACTTTGTATTTTTATACTTTAATTTCTTAACCTAAAATTTGATCTTATGAAAAAGAACATGGGAACCATCGACATTGTTATCCGTATCGTTATAGCAATCATTTTTGTTGCATTATTTTTCTCCGGCATTGTCACTGGATTACTCGGATATGTCCTCCTGGCCCTGGCAGCAGTATTTGTTCTGACCAGTATATTCAGATTCTGCCCGCTCTACCTGCCTTTCAACATTAATACCGGGAAGA